>CAILOT010000052.1:0-10007 GCA_903835965.1 uncultured Opitutia bacterium | reverse complement strand
GGATATGCAGTCGCGCATTTCGCCAGTTTCTACCCAATCAACGCCCTCTTAATCATGGGACGTGTGACGACAGGGTCTGGGGGCGATCTTATCATCGCTCGAGCCATGATGGTGCTTCGCGACGAGTTTCCGGAACTTCGTATCGACCTTATTGCTCCGAACGAGAAGGATAAGCGGCACGGTCAGGCCATCGCCGCCGCTTCGCTTCCACCTCTCTCATAATTTGGAATGAAACTATCCCCTCAAGCTGACGTCTTTGTGCCCGATGCCCTTGGAGGTCCCGAGGCCTTTTCGCGGACAACTCATTTAGGTATTGGCGCCCACCAGGATGACCTCGAGTTCATGGCGTTCCACGGTATTCTCGCCTGCTATGATCAAACGGACCATTGGTTCGGCGGCGTCATCATGACGGATGGTCGCGGAAGTTCTCGCTTGGGCGTTTATCGCGACTGGACTGATGCGCAGATGGCCGCTGAGCGTGTTCAGGAGCAAAGGCGAGCAGCTACGCTCGGCCAGTATAGTTTCGTAGCACAACTCGGGTATGCGAGCGAGGACGTCCGCTTGAAGCAAGCCGAGGCGTCCCGGACGGAGATATTATCAATCTTGAATGCTACCCGGCCCAAAGTGGTCTACGTCCACAATCTTGCCGATAAGCATGATACCCATGTGGGTTGCGCCCTGCGTTGCATCGAAGCCCTTCGCCTTCTCCCTCGCGATCAAAGACCGGAAAAGGTCTACGGCTGCGAAGTCTGGCGCGATTTAGATTGGTTGGTAGATGACGAAAAGACTCCTATGCCTATCTCTGGACGCCCTGAGCTTGCCCAGCAGCTCAATGCGATCTTTGCCACGCAAATTGCGGGGGGTAAGCGCTACGACCTTGCGGTGCTTGGTCGCCGCACGGCAAACGCTACTTTTAGCAATGCCCATAGTTCCGATCGCGAAACCTCGATGCAATGGGCCATGGATCTTACCCCGCTCATCCAGAATGATACCCTTGATCCGCTCACTTATGTCACTGGCTTCGTCGACCGTCTTAAGTCAGACATCACCGCACGCATCCGCCGCTCCCTCTGAAATCCTATGAAACCTACACTCCTCGTTCTCGCCGCCGGCATGGGTAGCCGCTATGGCGGACTTAAGCAAATCGACCCCATGGGCCCCTCGGGCGAGACCATCCTGGATTATTCGGTCTATGACGCCATTCGTGCCGGTTTCGGCAAGGTCGTGTTTATCATCCGACCTGACTTCGAAAAAGATTTCCAAGAGCGTATCGTCCAGAAGTTCGCCGACAAAATCGAGGTCAGCTTCGCTTTCCAGACCTTGGATCGGTTGCCTGCCGATTTTAAACTTCCTTCAGGCCGGGAGAAACCTTGGGGGACCACCCATGCGATCTTGTGCGCGCGCGATAGCGTCCATACCCCCTTCGCCGTGATCAATGCGGACGACTTTTATGGCCGCGATTCTTACGCTGTATTGAGCCAACAACTCAAGAAACTGAGTAACGAATCCACGGCCTATTGCATGGTCGGGTTTACCCTCAAGAATACCCTATCAGAGCATGGTACAGTAGCTCGTGGCGTCTGCAAAGCAGATGCGCAAGGTCTGCTCACGGATATCGACGAAATGACCAAGATAGCCAAGACTCCTCAGGGTGGCAGGAATACGGCTGAGGATGGTAAGATCACTGAACTTTCCGGCAATGAACCTGTCTCGATGAATATGTGGGGCTTCACCCCGCACATCTTCAAGCAACTCGAACAACTTTTTGCCGAATTTCTTGCGACCAAGGGTCAGGAATTGAAAAGCGAATGCTACATCCCCCTTTCAGTCGGTAGCCTTGTCAGATCAGGCCAAGCGACGTGTCTGGTACTTCGGACCGATTCTACATGGTTCGGCGTGACTTATCGGGAAGATAAAGCCATCGTCCAGGCGAGCATTCTGGAAGAGGTTAAGCGTGGTGCTTATCCGCATAATCTCTGGGCGTAGAGCCTTCCCTGCCGTGCCCGATCATCATCCAGTCACGGCAGCTCAAGCCTTCGATCTTCCCGGAGAATTTGTTTCTGCCCTTCCCTACGGAAGCGGGCATATCAACGATACGTATGCCCTTGAAGTCGACGTTTCGGGTAAGATTGTTCGTTATATCCTGCAGCGGATTAACCAGAATGTCTTTAAGGCTCCCGACGCTTTGATGGAGAATGTGGAGCGGGTCTGCCATCACACGCAACAGAAGCTTGCGACCCAGGGGCGGCCTGATGCCTTTCGCAGAGCTCTAAGGCTAATCCCGACCCGCCGAGGGCGCAATTGGCTTACTGATGCCAAGGGGCAATGCTGGCGCTGTTATAACTTCATCGAAAACGCTACGGGTCACGACGTCGTAAGTTCCGTGCGCCAGGCTCATGCCGCCGCTCGTGCCTTTGGCGCGTTTCAGGCCATGCTAGCCGACCTTCCCGGAGTGAGGCTCAATGAAACCATTCCGAACTTTCACCATACGCCGACACGTTTTGCTAATTTTAAGGAGGCCCTCAAGAAGGACACCCAAGGACGGGCAAAGTATGCCGAGAGTGAAATCCGTTTCGCACTTGAACATGAACACCTTGCTTCGCTGATTACTGGGGCCCTCGAGCGGCAAGAAATCCCTGAACGCGTCACTCACAATGACACCAAGCTTAATAATGTGCTGCTCGACGATGCATCACAGGAAGGGCTTTGCGTTATCGATCTGGATACCGTGATGCCCGGCTCAGTCCTTTATGATTTCGGCGACCTTGTTCGCACGTCCACCTCACCGGCAGCGGAAGATGAAACCGATCTGGATAAGGTTTTCATGCAGCTGCCTATGTTTGCCGCACTCGTCGAAGGCTACTTGTCTTCGGCTAAGGTATTCCTGTCGCCCCGCGAGGTAGCGCTCCTCCCGCAGGCAGGTCAGGTCATCACTTATGAGATCGGGTTACGTTTTCTGACCGACTGGCTCGAAGGCGACGTATATTTCAAATGCAAACGTCCGAACCATAACCTTGAAAGAGCCCGGACGCAGTTTAAGTTAGTGGATTCAATCACGGCCCAATTGCCTGCGATGCGCCAAACCGTTACCCAATTATCCTGATGCGCATCCTGATCACCGGCGGAGCGGGTTTCATCGGATCTCATCTGGCCCGACATTTTCAAGGTAAAGCAGAGGTGGTGGTCCTGGATAATTTCAGGACCGGAGACAGGCGAAATCTAGACGGACTCGATTGTAATTTGATCGAAGCATCAATTCTTGACCAAGCGCGCGTCGCTGAGGCCATGAAGGGCGTAGATCAAGTATTCCACCTAGCGGCCTTGGTATCCGTCCCAGAATCCGTCAGTAATCCCACCGAAACCAAACAGCTCAACGTGCAAGGAACGCTGACTATCTTGGAAGCTGCGGTACGCGGCGGGGTTCAAAAGGTGGTCTTAGCCTCCTCTGCGGCAATCTATGGCAATAATCCAGTCGTGCCTAAGTACGAAACGATGACGCCCGAACCTCAATCGCCGTATGCCTCTACGAAGTTATCGGGTGAACAACTTTTGGAGACATTCCATCAAAGACATGGTCTTTCGACGACGAGTCTCCGTTTTTTCAACGTATTCGGCCCGCGTCAAAATCCCCAATCCGCCTACGCGGCAGCCGTACCCATTTTTATCACGCAAGCCCTACAGGGTAAACCTTTGGTGATTTTCGGAGATGGCACGCAAACGCGTGATTTCATCTATGTTCAAGACATCACGCAAGCACTCGCCTATGTCGCCGAACGGGAATCCGTCATCGGCACTTACAATGTCGGTCATGGGCAGGGGTTGAGCATCTTGAGCCTGGCCGAAAAGATAATCGCCCTGACAGGCTCGAAGTCCTCGATCGAATATCGCCCCGGTCGAGCGGGAGATGTGAAAGATTCGGTAGCTTCCCCGGAGAAACTGCAATCAGTTGGATGGAAGGCCTCGGTTTCCTTCGATCAAGCTCTCTCGGAGACGATAAGGTATTTCAAAAGCGTTACTGCGTGACCGTTAGCGTAAAGCGCAGGTATTGGTCCGCTCCGTCATTCACGTTTAACCAAAAATCGTAGTCACCTGGAGCGGGAAGTCGTAAGCGGAACGCAAGCGAGGGTTGGCCGTCATACTCTCCTCCTTCAAGCGAAGGATGCATATGAGCATAGCCGGGATTAGTGCTCGCATCGCCGAATAACACCGCATGGCCTAAAGAACCCATCAAAGGGTACAATTTCACGGCCTGGTTGTGCTTGCCGGCTAATTTGACTCTAATTAGGGCCGTTTGGCCTGTCTGAAAAGTATTGGAAGTATGACTCATCAGCCTGAGACCTTCCGTCGCTTTGATGTTGTCACGCGCTTTTACCGGCAAGGGGGCGCTGCACTCCGCCAACATCACCCGCTCGCTGCGTCGCGGAACGAAATCTGCAAAAGCTTGGAGCATCACGCCCGGCTGGCTTGCCCAAAATTCCATTGGTAACTGAAAACTCCATCGCCCATCTTCGGTCGGGTTCGGGTGAAGGTGCACGTATGCTCGGTCACCCTGAGCTTGCCGTAAGTGCAAGTGGATTTTCTGGGTGTGTGAAAGGGAGATTTCGTAATCCAGCATCGGTCGATCGTCTTCGCCTTTCAGCCAGAGGAAACTTGGACCGTCCGCATTGAGGGCGAGTTCCATCCGGACCGGAAACTGCAATTTCTTTGGCGAATAATAATTGGCTTCTTCATTGATGCCACAGAACTCGACGCCACGCACCAAGAGAGGTTCATGCTGGCCATGCAGTAAGGCACAATGCGTGTCAGGTAGGAAACTAAGCGCCAGATAACCCAAGAGGGCCACGAGCGTAATAATTCCAATCTGGGTCCGCTGGCTCATTTGCGAGCTGGTGCCAGCATTTGGGTAAAGATTTGGGCCACTTCGGTGGCATCAAAGACCGCGCCCTCTTTTCGTCTCATGATCCGTCCTTCGGCACTGACGATGATCAAGGCAGCGTTATGGACGATTGTTCCGTCATCCCTGACGGTCAGGATACCATAATGCTTCATCAGGTCTTTAATCTGCCCGGGGTCACCCGTCAGGAAGCGATGTCGCTGCGGGTTGATCTGGTAACCGTCCGCATAGGCCTTCAGGACCCCGGGGGAGTCGTTCTCGGGATCGAAGGTGATGCTGAGCAGACGAACTGTGGCCAGGCTGGCGTCCTTATCCAGCAGGTCGGATAAGTTCTTCATGGCTTGGGTCGAGGCCGGGCACATGCGTGCGTTGCGGCAGCTCGTAAAAATAAAGTTTATCGCCAGTGGCGTACCCAGGATATCTTTCTTGGTCACTAATTTGGAGGTTTGATCCCACAACGCCATGTTCGGAACCAGCTCGGATGGCATCCGGGTTACCAGTCGACCTTTATCCATCGTTTCGAGGTGTAAGGCATCGGTGATCTCAGCGATTTGGCGCAATGCTTCGGGTTCGGCGGGAAACATTCGTAAGGCCAACTCAGGGTCGACCGAGGCATTGATTTCGAATCGGGCACGGCGCCCTTCCCATGAGATATTATTATCTCCGCTCGAAAGTTTGATTTTTTTCGTAGAAGTCTGGCGGGGTTCTCCTGATGGACCGAGGAGTTGGATTTCTACGGAACTATCTTTAAAATTCTGCTTAATGATCAGGGCTTCCAAGACTTTCGAAGACTCGGCGGCGAGTCCGACATTGAACCAAAGCAAGATCCCTAGGAGTGCGGGGGGTAGTTTCATAATTGGTCGCCCGAAGGCCCGAGCATCAGTTCCATCATTCCATGTCGAACTCCACGATGCGTCAGGTGGAAAGCCTCGGCTCCGGTCAGGTCCGCCAAGGTGCATAAAGTCACTAAGGCTGCCGGCATGATGTCTAGGCGGTCCTTAGGCAGGCCCGGAACGCTTTGCCGTTCTTGGATATTCATCGCACATATTTTATCTTTGAGTTCCCGGATTCTTAAAAGAGGAAGGCGACCACCGACCGGCGCTTCTCCGATGGCGCTAAGGTAAAGGGCGACGCAGGCGAATGCTCCGCCGGCCCCAACGATTAGGAAGTTTTCCGCCGCTTTGTTAGGGATAATCGTACTCAGGGTGTTGAGGAGGTGCGAACGAATCGAAGATTGGTCATGTTCATCAACGACGCCTAAGCCTCCGCGCAGATAGCCATGCGTCAACCTTACCGACCCCAAAGCGAAACTGCGGGCCAAAGTGCACTGTTTCTCCCTCAAGGCCATGACCTCAAGGCTACCTCCTCCGAGATCGAAAGCTAAGATATTCTTATAATCGGAGTATTGGACATCAGAACGTATAGCAGCGGCCGTCAGTCTGGCCTCAACTTCGCCCGAAATAATCGTGAGACCTAAGCCGGTCTTGGCCTTGATCCGGTGCGAGAAGATTTCACGATTCTTGCAATCACGTACCGCGCTCGTCCCAAGAATGACGATACGTTCGGCGCCATGCCCGCGGGCGAAGGCTAGGAGACGTACAATTCCTTCGACCGCCTCGTCCATGATATCAGAGGGCAACAGGGCCGCTTCGTCTCCAGGCTGGAAGAGCCGGATAGATTCGGAGCTTCGTCCAATCTCCTGCTGGGTTTTGCCGTCAACGACGGCAACCTTGATGGAGTTTGAACCGACATCAATAACGGCAATCTGGGTCATGATTAGTAGCGGAAATCTCCTTTAAAGCCGCTGTAGAAATGCATCCCATCTTGGGTATCGAATTCGGTTGAGCGAACAGCGGTGAAAAAACTAGCTGAAAGGGCTTTTAGCTGAAAGGCGGCTCCGAGGGCGAATTGTAAGACGACGGGCCGACGGATGACGCCGCGCGATGCACTCAGGCTTGTACCATCGATGGAATAATTATGCACGACAACTTCGAGTTGCGTATCGGCGAAGCCCCAGGCGGAGAAATCGGGCGACAGGTCATTGGCATCGGCGACAAAAATAGGGTCATAGCCGTTGGAGTGACGAATATACGAATGCCCCCAGGAGCGGTCCAAGTTCAACCCTAGACGGAGCTGAAGCCCCGTGATGAATTCGGTACGAATTGTCCCTAAGTCGATCAACGATCGCACGATCAGGTCACGATAGCCACGATCGACCGCATCGAGATTAAATCGACGACGGAATTCTCCATTGAGATTCACCACGGGTTCATTCGGTATCTGGGTCCGCCAGCCTGCGGCGGGTTTCAGCCCGACCAAATGGTGGAAGTTATTCTGCGTACCGGTGCCGCCTGCGGCTGGGCCAATCATGCCGAATTGTAATTCGAGAGATACCAAGCAATCACGTCGGCCACCACGGTCCAAAACCGTTCCGTAGCCATAACCAAAATAAAGCGCCCCGGAATAAGGCAGGTCATCAAGGGATGGATTTGCTGAAAGCGTATCCGCCGGTGTGTTAATTTCTTGTGTCAACGATGCGTAGGCGTGGTCGCCTGAAGCCATGATTAACTTAAGCCCCTGGGTGTAATAACGGTCCAGGTTTCTTGGGCTAAACTTATCATTTTCTTCGATCAAGGATACCCGCGCTTTCACGCCCGCGGATGCGAAAGGTGATTCATAATCAATCGCCCGCGCTGCCGAAGCAAGGAACAGGGAGGTGAAGAGCGCAAGAGGCCGCATCGAGGAGGGGTAAGCAAAGGCTGGGATGGCTGGGGGGACAACGCCTTTCTACTTGTGAATAATCTGCTACCGAAGTATTTGACAGTCAGGATGTCCCAAACTTCCAAAAGCACTTCATGGGCTAAGACGGAAGTCCTCGCGGATGGTGCCGCATTGGTCACCCTGGGAGGGGTCTGGTCTCTGCACGAAGAACTGCCTCAAATCGTCGTGAAGGGCGATAAAATCAAGGTAATGACCCAAGAACTGGGCGATTTCGACTCCTCCCTTCCCTCCTGGCTTTACGGCAACTTCAAGAACGTACGTCAACTTGATCTGACCGCCCTGCCGCAGCGCCTCCAATCTTTAGTTCAACTTGCGGAAAAAGCTTCCGTTTCGGAGCACCCATCCGATGACAACAGCATCCTCGAACGTTTTGGCAATTGGGGGGTCGACAGTTCATCTTCTTGGTTTCGAGCTTTCGATCATATTGGCAATACGGCCTTAGGTTTTATCCGATCTCTCGTCGGTCGGGCCAAAGTAAATTGGTCCGACTTACCTTTACAGCTACAGACTGCAGGTGTCGACGCACTCCCGATTGTGGCGCTATTGGGATTTCTCACCGGCCTGATCATGGCCTATGTGGGTTTGATTCAACTGCGACAAGTAGGAGCCACGGTTTATGTCGCCAACCTCGTTTCTTTGGCGATGACTCGGGAAATGGGCGCCTTGATGACCGGCGTCATTGCTTGTGGGCGAACCTCCACTTCTTTTGCCTCCCAGCTTGGGAGTATGAACGTGAGTCAGGAAACCGACGCCTTGCGTGCGCTTGGCATCAATCCGATCGAATACCTGGCCATCCCTCGGATCATCGCCGTGACGCTGATGGTCCCGCTATTATCATTGTTCGCGACGTTTATTGGGGTCCTCGGAGGCATGGTGGTGGCATGCGCCGGCGATCTGAGCGTGGAGCAATACCTTACGCAGGTCATCGTCGCCATCACGTTCAAGAGTTTCCTTGTTGGGTTTATCAAATCCATCGCCTTTGGCTTTATCGCGGCTTGGGCCGGTTGTTATCGTGGTGCCGTCGCGCAACGTTCTGCCCTCGGCGTCGGCGAAGCTGCCACCTCGGCGGCCGTGCTCGGCATCACGCTCATTGTCATCTCCGATGCCGTTTTCGCGGTGCTCTTTAACCTGTTCAACTTCTGATGAGCGCCACAACGGAAATCTTGATCAGTGAAAACCTTTCCATCGGTCACGGTAATAAGGTGATTATGGATCGGATTAATTTCCGCCTCGCGGCCGGTAAGATTCTCGCCGTCGTCGGTCCGAGTGGTTGTGGCAAGAGCACCCTCATGCGAGCCCTAAGCGGGCTTGACGAACCTCTGGCCGGTAAATCAATGCTCATGGGGGTTGACCTCTCGCTCGCTGACCAAGCTTTGCGCGAAGTTACCCTGCGCCGGCTCGGGTTCCTTTTTCAAGGCTCCGCCCTTTTCTCTTCTCTCACTTTGCGTGAAAACGTCGAAATGCCCATGCGTGAATTCCTCCGGGCGCCCAGGCGGGAAATCCGGCAGTTAGCCGAATATAAGCTCGCCCTCGTCGGTTTGGCCGACGCCATGGAAAAACTTCCTTCAGAAATCAGCGGCGGGATGATGAAACGAGCGGGCATCGCCCGCGCCATGGCCCTTGATCCGGAAATCATTTTTCTTGATGAACCAAGCGCCGGCTTGGATCCGGTCACTTCCGGCCGTATCGACGAACTCATCCTCAAAGTCCGCGAATCCTTCGGTACTACCGTTGTCCTCGTGAGCCATGAGGTGCCCAGCATCTTGCGCACGGCAGACTTCTGCGTTTACCTTGACACCGACACGGGCACGATGAGTGCTTACGCCCCGCCGCGTGACTTCCTTCGACCCGATTTCAATCCCAAAGCCCACGCTTTCTTCTCCCAAGCCTGCCTCACCTGACCATGCGACGATCAGCCAATAAAACCTTAATCGGTGCTTTTGTCGTCGGTGGCATCATACTCTTCACCGTTGCCTTCATTCTTTTGGGGGCCGGCTCTTTTTCCGGAGTGAAACCGAGCGCCATTTCTTATTTTGATGATTCGGTAAGCGGACTCGATATCGGTGCGCCCGTCAAATTCAGAGGCGTCACGATTGGCAAGGTTTCCCAGGTGCTGCTACGCACAACCGCCCAAGGCGCTTCGGATTATTCCGTACCCGTGGTGATGGAGTTCGCTTCCGACCTTTTGACGCGGCGCGGTCTTGATCAAGCTCTTCTGGAGAAAAACGGCTTACGCTTATCCATCGAAAAAGGACTGCGCGCCAAACTCCAACAGCAATCCGTCATCACCGGTGTCCTTTACGTCGAATTGGATTACTTCCCTGATACTGCT
>CAILOT010000051.1:0-2437 GCA_903835965.1 uncultured Opitutia bacterium | reverse complement strand
TATTCGGGTGGAACTGCTTGTACTGCCCGAGCCTAACATGATGCACCTATCACCATGACCCGCTCCCTCCTCCCCCTGCTCCTCGCTTCCGTCGCCTTCGGCGCCGACCTCAAGCCCATGCTTAACGAGCAACCCCTGCCTTCGCTGGCCGCCCCCTCGTTCAAAGAAGCCCTTGGCGCTGACTGGAACGTCGCCCGCGGCAAGTGGGTCCCCGAAGATGGCGTCCTGCACATGATCGATATTCCCGAACAGAAGCACGTCCCGGTGCTGCACCATAAGATCGGCCTTTCCGCCGCCGTCATCGAACTCGACTTCCGCCAGAACGCTCCTGGCGGCTTCCTCGTCGGCTGCGATAGCACCAAGCACGTCGCTCGTGTCGTCGTGACGTCCACCGCGCTCTCGATCGCCGAAGACTCCGTCGCGCCTTCCCACACCATCGCCACGACCAAGGTCACCGCCAAGCAAGGCGAATGGCACCACCTCCGCGTCGAATGGAAGGGCGACGAGATGGCCGCCAATCTCGACGGCGTCGAACTCAAGGCCAAGCACCCCTTCATCGCCACCGAGAAGGCTCGCAGCTGGCTCGCCGGCACCAAGAGCGCCGACGTCAAGAACCTCACGATCAACGGCAATAAGGTCGAAGCCAAGAAGTGATGCGCACCCTCGCCGTCTTCCTTACCTGCCTGTCGGCCTACGCCTCCGACCGCCCCAACATCCTCGTCATCTTCGCCGATGACCTCGGTTATGCCGATATCGGCGTGCACGGCGGCAAGGCGGTACCCACACCGAACATCGACGCGCTCGCAGCCTCAGGCGTGCGTTGCACCTCGGGCTACGTGACCTGCCCCTATTGCAGCCCCTCTCGCGCTGGCATGCTCACTAGCCGCGCTCAGACTCGCTTCGGACATGAGTTCAATCCGCACGTCGGCAACGAAGCCGAACTCGGTCTGCCCCTCGATCAACGTACCATCGCGAATGAACTACACGACGTCGGCTACGCGACCGCGCTCGTCGGCAAATGGCACCAAGGCTTCGATAAGCCGCACCATCCGAATTCACGGGGCTTCGACGAGTTTTTCGGCTTCTTGGTCGGCGGACATAACTACGATCAACATCCCGACGCCGACCCTGAATTCGGTTCCGGACATTCGAAGAACATGATCTACCGCGGTGATAAATTGCAGAAGCTGGATGGTTTTCTCACCGACATCTTCACCGATGAAGCCATTAGTTTTATCGACCGTAATCCCCAGAAGCCCTGGATGCTCTACCTGGCTTATAACGCCGTACACACCCCGCTCGAGATCTCAGCCAAGGTCGCCAAGCGCATCCCCGCCGACGTCACTGACCCCAATCGACGCGGTTATCTCGCACTCCTGCTCGGCCTCGACGACGCCATCGGACGGCTCACAGAGCATCTGAAGAAAACGGGTGCAGATAAAAATACCCTGATATTTTTTGTCAGCGATAACGGCGGCTCGGGACATAAACCTTACCTCGCCTATAACACTGGCGTGAACACACCCCTCCGCGGCGACAAAGGCCAGACCCTCGAAGGCGGCATCCGCGTTCCTTTCTTCGCTTCGTGGCCAGGACACCTTCCCGCGGGTAAGGTCTATGACCAACCGGTTTCGACCTTGGACTTCCTGCCCACTGCTTGCGCGCTGGCCGGTGCCAAACCGTCCGATAAGATCGAAGGGGTCAACCTCCTCCCCTTCCTCACGGGCGAAAACAAATCCGCCCCTCATGCCACGCTGGCGTGGCGCTTTGGTCCGCAGAAGGCCCTCCGTCAAGGCAACTGGAAACTCGTCGATGCCCGCGACTTTGACACCAAGAGCCAAAGCGGCTGGCAGCTCTTCGATCTTAATAAAGATATCAGCGAGAAAAACGACCTCTCAGCGCAATTCCCCGACAAGAAAGCCGAGCTCATCCGACTCTGGGAAGCATGGAATATCCTGAATGTCGCCCCAAAATGGCATGGCAGTAGCACCGAAGACCCTACCTCGCCCGGAGCCAAGGCCACCCCCAAGGCGCCGGCCAAGAAAACGGTTTCGAAATAACCTGAACTTAGGCCCAATAGCGGGGTTGAATAATCGCACCTAACCCCATGCGCTCGTACCTTTTACTGCTTCTCGCCCCGCTCAGCCTTCTGGCCGCCGACGCGGCGAAGCCGAACGTTCTGATCCTTTATCTCGACGATATGGGCTGGGCTCAACCCGGTTGCTACGGTGGGAAACTGTCGCCGACACCGAACATGGATTCCATCGCCACCAACGGTGTACGCTTCACCGACGGGTACGTCGGCGCGTGTATCTGTTCGCCGAGCCGCGTCGGCCTACTGACCGGTCGCTATCAGGCCCGCACCGGCCACGACGCGAACTCCAACGAAGGCAAGAATCCCGAAACCAAGAACCTCGTCCTCACCGAGACCACCATC
>CAILOT010000050.1:0-8226 GCA_903835965.1 uncultured Opitutia bacterium | reverse complement strand
CCTTGGTCAGCCGCGGTTGAGCGAGGGCGCTCAACCCTGCCCGATGCAGCCTAGGTAGGGCTGACCACCCTTGGTCAGCCGTTGTCATCGCCACAAAGGTAAGCAAAGGGCCAATCAGCTTCTGTTTTCACAAGCCCGGCCCTTATCGGGTTGGCCCGGACATAGGCGGTTTTGGCGCGAAGTTCGCCGGAGGACCGAATTCGGTGGTCAAAAAAGCCTTGCTGCCATTCAATGGCATGTCGTTTGGCAATGATGCCCTTGAATGACTGGATTGTTCTTCCAAGGCTTAGTCCGTGATTCCATCGAGCAATCAGGTGAAGATGGTCCGGCATTACTGTCATACTGTATAGGTTTAATTTCCCCACCTTTTCGTAAATGCAAACTGTTTCCATGATGGTCGCGAATACTTCGGGGTGCGCGAGCGAGTTACGTATTCTTTGCTTACAGCAGAGGGTGACGAAAAAAGGGTCTTCACGGTTTACCCACTGCGGAAGTGAGTGAGGTAGATGCTTTCTTTGCGGTAGGTTTTCCATCGGCGGCATTTAACTGGGTTTCGAGGTAAACTTCGATTCGGTCGAATACCCAGGGAGTTCCGACGGTTGACCAAGGGTGGTCAACCCTACCCGATGCACCTAGGTAGGGCTGACCACCCTTGGTCAGCCGCGGTTGAGCGAGGGCGCTCAACCCTACCAAGTCTTGCCCTCTCCCCAAAACCCGCCTTCCTTTCCTCCGTGAAAGCCCTCCTGCTGACCGAATACAAAAAGATGTCCTATGTGGACGTGCCCAATCCGCTTTGCGGACCCGAGGATGTTTTGATTCAAGTCCGTGCCTGTGGTATCTGCGGCTCAGATATTCATGGGTTCGACGGTTCCACGGGACGACGGATTCCCCCTTTGGTCATGGGCCATGAAGCCGCGGGCGTCATCACGGGCGTCGGTGCCCAAGTAAAGGGCTTCGCGCTTGGTGATCGCGTGACTTTCGATTCGACGGTGTTCTGCGGCGAATGCGTCCATTGTCAGCGCGGCGACGTCAATCTTTGCGATAACCGCCAGGTACTCGGCGTTTCTTGCGGCGACTATCGTCGCCATGGAGCCTTCGCCGAATTCGTCACGGTGCCAGCGCGCATCCTGCATAAGCTCCCAGCAAATCTCGGGTTTAACGAAGCGGCGATGATCGAAGCCGTCTCGGTGGGCGTTCATGCCGTTCGCCTTACGCCTTGTGCTCCAGGGGATACCGCCATCGTCGTCGGCACGGGGATGATTGGCTTACTGACGCTTCAGGCCGCGAAGATTGCGGGTTTTGCCCAGGTGATTGCCGTCGACACAGAGGACTCGCGCCTCGCCGTCGCCCAGGAACTCGGCGCCACCCACAGCTTTAATCCTAAAACCGGCGGCGACCTCACCGAATACGTGAA
The DNA here is from genome assembly GCA_903835965.1 of uncultured Opitutia bacterium. GTDB lineage: Bacteria > Verrucomicrobiota > Verrucomicrobiia > Opitutales > UBA953 > UBA953. The sequence continues at coordinate 6,812 of CAILOT010000050.1, read as the reverse complement.
ATCGTTGACGAAGGGGCAGGGGGCGGATGCGGCCTTTGAATGCGTCGGCCTCAACGCCACGGTGCTTTCCGCGATCAACGCCGTGCGCAAAGGCGGTACGGTGACGCTCGTTGGCAATCTTACGCCGAAGACGGAACTGCCTCTGCAGATCGTCGTGACTCGACAGCTGCGTCTCCAAGGATCCTGCGCCTCGGCCGGCGAAATTCCGCGCTGCATCGAATTGCTCGCCTCGGGCCAGATCAAGGTCGATAAGATCATCTCGGCCGTCGTCCCTCTGGCCGAAGGTGCCGCTTGGTTCGAAAAACTGCATGCCGGTGCGCCTGGCGTGATGAAAGTCATTCTCGCCCCCGCCGTCTAATCCCTCGCCATGTCATTCTTTGATCTCACCGGAAAGGTCGCCTTTATCACTGGTACGAGCCGTGGCTTGGGGCAATATTTCGCACGCGCGCTTGCCCAGGCGGGCGCCGACATCGCGATGTCGAGCCGCGACGCTTCTAAGTTGGGCGCGTTCCGCAAAGAAATCGAGGCCCTGGGCCGTCGGACTTGCGGGGTCGACCTCGACGTCCGCGACCACGATAGCATCAAGGTCGCCGTGGCTGCGGTGGAAAAGCAGTTGGGACGTATTGATATTTTAGTTAATAACGCCGGCTGTAACGCCCGGAAGCCCGCGCTCGAAGTGACGTGGGAAGATTGGAACCTGGTCCTCGATACCAATTTACGCGGCACCTTCTTCACGGCGCAGGCGGTCGCTCCAGGAATGATCGCACGTGGTTACGGCCGGATTATCAACATCGGTTCGGTGACATGCGTCGCTGGCTATGCGGGACTCGCGCCCTATGGCGCCAGTCGCGGAGGCGTAAAGCAGCTCACGATGAGTCTGGCGGATGATTGGGGTCGCCACGGGTTGACCGTTAATTGTCTGGCGCCCGGTTGGTTTAAGACCGCCCAAAACGCGTTGCTCTACGAAAATCGCGAATGGGTGGAATACCTCTGCGATCGCATTCCCCTGAAGCGTCCGGGTGCGCCGGATGATTTGGCCGGCCCGGTGGTTTTCCTGGCATCAGAAGAGAGTCGTTACGTTACGGGTCAGACCTTGTTGGTTGACGGGGGCATCAGCACGGGTGCTACTCGTGCTACGGTCGCCCCGCCGAAACCCTGATTCCGTGCTCTACGCTCTTCTTGCCATTGCCGTCCTGGTCCTGTTGGTGACCTGGCTGAAGTTTAACCCCTTCATCGCCTTGCTCATCAGCTCGCTCGCTTTGGGTGCGATGGTGGTCGTCGGGCCGGGCACGCTGACGATGGTCGAAGTGTTAAAAGCGTTCCAGACGGGCTTCGGGAATACGCTCGCCAGCACCGGCTCGATCATCGTGCTGGGCGTGATTTTTGGAAAATTGCTCGCGGAATCCGGCGGCGCGGGAGTCTTGGCGAAACAGTTCATCCGGACGCTCGGCCCTTCGCGCATCAGCCTCTGCATCATCCTGCTCGCACTTTGCGTGGGGATGACGACTTGGTTCGCTGTCGGTCTATTGCTGATCTTGCCGATCGTCATCACGCTCGCCAAAGAAACCGGGCAGCCGTTTCTGCGTCTCGTGTTGCCGCTCTTATCTTTCTTATCCGTGATGCATGGCTTGATGCCGCCGCATCCGGGGCCGGTCATCGCGATCGATGCGCTCCATGCCAATATGGGTAAGGTCATCCTCTGGGCTTTCGTCCTGGGGATTCCGGTCGCCGCAATCGCCGGTCCTTTTTTCGCCAAGCTGGCCGTGAAACGCGTGCAAGTGGCGACGCCGGAGTTCACGCCTTCCGTCAACGCCGGGCAGACGCTCCCGACTTTTGGTCTGACGCTTTTCACCGTGTTGTTGCCGGTATTATTACTTTTGACGGGGACGTTGGTCGAATTACTTCAAGCTAAGGAAACGCTCTGGGGAAAGGTGGGGATGTTCGTGGGCAACCCCGTCATCGCCTTGCTTTTATCGGTACTTTTCGCGATGTGGGCCTTCGGCAAACGTTGCGGGCGTTCAGCTTCGGAGCTGCTAAAATTCTCCGAACAAAGCGTGTCGGGTATCGGGATGACGCTCATCCTGGTTGGTGCCGGGGGTGGCTTCGCGCTCGTGATGCGCACGGCCGGCGTCGATCAGCAATTAGCGGCCATCGCCGCCGGTGCGGGTTTGCCACTCTTGCTATATGGTTGGCTGGTCTCTGCCTTTATTCGCGTCGCCACGGGTTCCGCGACGGTCGCAATCACGGTGGCTTCGGGCTTCATCGCACCCGTCTTGGCTGCTCACCCGGGCACCAGTCCGGAACTCATGGTCATCTCCATCGGTTGCGGTTCACTCTTTCTGTCGCACCTCAATGACAGCGGTTTTTGGATGGTGAAAGAATGTCTGGGGCTCTCGGTCGGGCAGACGTTACGCACGTGGACGATCACCGAGACTTTGATCGGCATCTCTGGCCTGGGCATGGCGATGTTGGCCGAGCGCATTTTAAAATTCATCGGATAAATTGCGTCGCCCGACGGTTGGTTGTTACCCGGTTGCCTTGGAGGCGTGATTAATTTTAATCAACCGGACCGGTGGAGATCGTCATCAAACGCTCGAATCGAAGGGAGAAATGAAAATTAAGCCTTATTTAATGATTATTACCATTCAAATAGGCATTATTTGACCATTATCAATCTATAAATCGAATCCGATAATTTCGGTCGGGCTAATCCCGTCCTTTTATCGAAGTTCCAATTTGTTACTCACATTCGGGTTTTATCCCCTTAATCGATTGTCAAAATAGAGGAAAAGCCCCAGTGTATTAGTACCCCAAAAACAGAAAGGCACGAAAATGTCTTTCCGGTAAACTCCTGATGAAATTTCCCAAGACTCGCCCCTTATTTTCACGCGCCGCTCTGATGGCCGCGTCGGTCCTTTTATCTTTGGCCGTGCCGAAGATTTCCAAGGCTGCAAATTATTACTGGGATGCCGACGGTCTCGCGGCGGGTAATAATTCAGGTACTGGCGAGAATCTGGGTGGATCAGCAGTGTGGGATGATTCATCTGCGAAATGGTGGGATGGTGTTTCGGCCTCAGATGTGGTTTGGCCTAATCAATCCTTCTCAGCCGACTCAGTGATTTTCACTGGAACAGCGGGAACGGTGACGTTGGGAGCGGCTAGCGGTATTTTTGTCCGCGGTCTGACATTCAATACCTCGGGCTTCGTGCTTGCCGGCGATAACAGTCACCCGCTGATTTTAAGCACAAGTTCCCCTAGTATCACTTTGGGCACAGGTGTTTCTCAGGCGACCATCACAGCGTTCTTGGGTGGGTCGAATGGTTTCACTTTCAATGGTGGCGTCAGCGAAGGCACCTTGCTGTTAGGGGCCATCGCCAGCACGAATAATTTTAATGGTATCGCCGACATCAGCAGCGGTGTCGTGCGCACGATGAGCTTGACCGCCTTAGGTTGGGCGGGTGGCGCTGTTGATGGGACGAATGTCAATGCGGGTGGCGCCTTGCGCCTCGGCATCGGCGGAGCGAGTTCGGAATATGTCACGATCGCCGGCACCGGTGTCGGCGGGACGGGGGCTTTGATTTTGGATCCGAATCTGGCTGCGACTTTAAGCGTGCCGCTTACGGTTAGTGCGTCAGGAGCGACGGTCAATGTCGGTACCGGTGCGACCTTAACCTTATCTGGTGGTATCGTGGCGACAGGAAATCTGACCAAGACCGGCAACGGTACTTTGCTCATGACCACGGTGGCGTCGTCGGGAACGGGGACGTTGACGGTCAACGGTGGCATATTTTCAATCACCAGTTCCGGGACGACCACCAAATGGCACTCTGGCAATATTACGGTCAATAACGGCGGAACCTTCCGCTTGACGGGAACGGGTACGGATTCGATTCCGGTAAGCGGGGTTAATTCGGCCACCGTTTCGCCGACTCTCACCATCAATGCCGGCGGGGGCCTTGATTGGCAGCAGACCGGGGTGGAAACCCTGACGAGTATTTCGCTCAGCGGCACCGGTCTCAATAATGCCGGTGCCCTGTTGACGAGCGCAGCTACGGCGGGGGGTGCAATCACGGCTGGTAGCGGCATCAATCTGGCTGCTGACGCGACCATCGGAGCTTACACGGGGGGTTCGTTGAAGTTCGCTACGGGAATCACGACGGGTGGATTCACGCTCACGAAGGCCGGTGCGGGTTCGTTGATTTATACGCCAAATTCAGGTACACCCTGGGGCGTCGACGCATTGGTGTTGAAGACCGGTTCGTTGGTGCTACTTCCTGGTTCGGCTTCGGCTGCGACTTATACAGGCGCTAATGCCGCAGTTGGCACGACCTTTACCTATGCAGGCGGTAATACTTTAACGTTAACGAAAAATAGCACTTCGACGCTGATTTATACCATCGGTAATGCCAGTGCATCGGCTAACAGCGTGTTGGTCCGTGGCGCGGGTTCCCGCGGTACTTTGGTTTTGGCTCCGACCGCTTTGGCGAATTTAGGTGTCGCCGCCACCTTCGAAAAATTTGTCGTCCAAGGTAATACTACGGCCGCCAATAAGAACGGTGCCGCGACGGCGGCGGGAATCTATGACGCCTCGGTTGTGGCCACCGGTACCGGTGCCTACAATGCGACCTTCCCCGGCCAGGTGGGTACGTTCGTGCAATACCAAGCCAGCAATGGTTTTGGGGTCGCGACTTATGCTTCGGTGACCGTGAGCGGAAGCACCATCGCTGCTAATGCGATTTCAGATATAGCCGCTAGCCTTAGTCTGGCGACGGGCAGTAATCCGTATGCTTTGCGCGTCGGTGGATTGACGGCCACGGCAACATCTCCGACTGGTAATACGACTTTAAATAATGCCACCGTGGCCGCCCTAAGTTCGACGGCAGGACTGCAGGTCGGTTCTTTGGTGACGGGTAGCGCGTTTCCTTCGACTACCTCCTACTACGTCACTGCGATCGATTCGGTGGCCGGTACGGTTACTTTATCCACGGGTACCGGTGTCACGGCTTTGACCGGAACGACGCTTAATTTCACGCCGCCGACGGTTGTTACGAATTCTGGAACCACGACGATTAACGGAGTGGCTTCCGGGGCCAACAACAGCGGCCTGGGCGGTCTCATTTTAAATACCACCACTGGCTATGCCATCGTCACGGGCGGAACTCTCGCGTTCGGTGCTTCCGAAGGTGCTATCTTCACGCCGAATACTTTCGGACTCGGACAGATCACGAGTGCCATCACCGGTACCGCCGGCGTGACTAAATTCGGGGTCGGCACCTTAGTCTTAGACGGAAATAATACTTTTACGGGCGGCTTACAGCTTAATCAGGGCACCCTGAATATCAACAGCGCGACGGCCTTGGGTGCGGCGGCCAGTGTCTTCACGATCAAGCCGGGCACGACGATCAATAACACGACCACCGCTGCGTTGACGTTGACGAATAATAATCCCATCGGCTGGGAAGGGGATTTCACTTTCACTGGGACGCAGAGTTTGAATCTCGGTGCCGGCGCGGTGACTTTGGCCGGCAATGGTGTCGCGACCGTCACGGCGAATACTTTGACGTTTGGCGGGGCAATTTCCGGTTCCGGTTCGATCACTAAGCTCGGTGTCGGTACGTTAGTTTTGGCGGGTTCGAATACGGGCCTGACCGGGGGCGTAACCCTTTCGGCTGGTGTCCTGCAGATCAATCATGCGAATGCCCTCGGAGCGACGGCGGGGGCCTTCACCGTGACGGCCGCTTCAACGATTGGAAATAGCTCCGGTGCGGCCATCACCAACGCTGGTAACAACCCGATTAATATCCAGGGCACCGGGACTTTAACGCTGACCGGTTTGTTGGCGAATGATCTGAATTTGGGCGCTGGTGCGCTGACCTTGGGCGGCGGTGTGCTGACCATCTCTACTTCGGGTGGGGTTTTGACCTTGGATGGTAATATCGGAGATAACGGCGCGAATATCGGTTTTACCAAATCCGGCGCTGGCACGTTGGTGCTCTCCGGCCTCAATAATACTTTCACGGGTCCGTTAACCGTCAGCGCCGGGGCGCTTTCCTTCGCGAGCCTGGCCGACGGCGTTCGCTACGGTGGCGGAATCGGGAATCTGGCTTTCAATAGTACCGCGAGTCTCATCACTTATATCGGCAGCGGACTGACGTTGGTTAATCGCCAACTGAGCCTAATCGCCCAAGGGAGTACGAGCAATGCGACGACGTCGAATACCCAGTATTTGTCATCATCCGGTACGGGGCCTTTAATTTTTGCGAATACCAGCATCATTCCGCAACAGGCGGCGGTCGTTAATCTGCGCTATATCAATCTGGGCGGCACCAACACTGGTACCAATACCATCGCGGGCATCTTTGCGAACCAAGACGCCGCCTCGCTCACCACGTCTGCTTTCGGGATCATCAAGAGTGGGACGGGCACTTGGGGGCTGACCAATAATAATACCTATACTGGCACGACCACCGTAAACGGGGGCGTCTTGCACCTGGATGCGACTTCAACGCCCGTGCCTACCAGCGGCGTGGTGGCTGCGGGTAGTAGTCTTTGGCTGGGTGGTGGCACGATTAAGGTCACTGGTGCAGCAACGAATACCACCCAGACTTTTGCCGCCACGACTTTGGGTTCCGCCCAGCGTTGGTCGACTTCGGGAACGCCGTATTTCGAGGGTAATTCCCAGAGCACGCTCCAAGCCGTGGCCGGCGTCGGGACTTTGACGATCAATACCGGTGCGATTACGCGCAAGGCCAGCTCGGGTTTGAACATCATCACCAGCGGCTCGCCGATCATCAACCTTACCAGCGGCTTGG
>CAILOT010000049.1:0-4890 GCA_903835965.1 uncultured Opitutia bacterium | reverse complement strand
GTGGGTGCGCAGGCTCGAAGCCTTCGAGGCATTGGCGGCCATAGACACGGTGCTGTTTGACAAGACCGGTACCTTGACTCGCGATGCCATGGTGCTGGCCTCCACACGGGTGCGTGAGGGTATGGCCCAGGCGCACCGCCACCCGCCTCCCGAAACTTTGTCTCCCACTTTTGCACCTTTGCACGCGGCTTCGCCGCATTTGCACCTTTGCACTTCTCCCTGCCTCTCCCCGTGCCAGCATGTCCCCTCGCGGCGATTACGCCGCGTGTCCCCTCGCGGCGGTTACGCCGCGCACCTCCTCGCGGCGGTTACGCCGCGCGCCCCTGCGTGCGCTCAGCGCACGCCCCAGCCTTCATCATAAAACCCAGCCGCCGTAACCTTCCCCGGCCATTGCGCCGTCGGCGCTTCACGCACATCAATGACCGCCCAGTCCGGCAGTTTCGGCGTCTGCAATCCATTCGTGACCTCACTGCCCTGTCGGAAGGTATACCCGCTGTTCAATACCACATATTTATTCGGCGCCAAAGGGTTTGGGTAAATCATGATCGGCGCATGGTCCGCCGCCTCATAGCTGCTACCGCCGATTAAAACCTTTCCACCCGCCCACTTGACCGGGATTTTTCCAGCCAACCGGGCGATGACTTTATTGGATTCAGCATCACCCCAGAGGATGATGTTCGATTTCTTCATCATCTCTTCGGTGACGGCAGTATCATCGACAACTACGGCCTCACCTCGGAAATTAATCTTCCATTTCTTGATCGCGAGTTCGAGCTCCGAACGCACCCAAGCCTCCACCTTCGGGCTCGATGACTTCCCGGTCGGCCTTACGAAGACAAAACTCCCCATGAAGGCATCATCGATCGGTCCCTGCAAATCGTGGCGTTTCAGTAACCCAGAACCAATCCGATTCAAGGTGCGCGGGTCAACCCACTTGCCGCCGATCTTCTCGAAGCGGGTCACACCGTTGAATGTCTGACCATCGACATTCACCTCCGGCGATCCTTCGTTAGGCCAGACCGCCAAGACGCCGAGACTAAACTCAGTCACGCCCTTGGTCTTCACCTCGAATTTGGCGGGCCCGACCTTGGACGCAGTAACTTCGGAAACGACCCAATGCTCCTGGAGCGCATCCACGGTCACCCAATCGACTTTGTTATATTTAAGGGTCGGAGTCGAAACTCGTACGCGTTCCGGCGCCTTCGGTCGCCCTTTGGCCACCGCGACATCCATCAACGCATCCAGTTCTTTCTTGGTTTCGGGATGATACTTGTGGCCGGTCTTAGGCCCGACGAGCTGCGGAATCTCAAAGCCCGCCGCTTTCGCCGCGGCTAACATTTTTTCGCCCTGCCACTTGGCCGGGTCTTCTTCTCCGCAATACAGATACACTGGGCGATTCGACAGGTTGAGGACATAACCCGGCACATCGTAAAGGGCATAAAGCTTCCGCTCCCAATCCGGCGGCGGCACCTTACCAGCCGCATCGACCTTCGCATATTCTGCGGTTTCGACAAACCCCGCCCCAGGCGTCACGGCCGCCCAGAGGTCCGCATACTGCGCTCCCAAATGCCATGCGCCCGCGCCGCCCATCGAAAAGCCTCTCAGGGCGATATGGTCGCGGCTGAACTGATATTGCCGCACGGCATCTTCCATGGCCTCAAGCACGTCGACTTCGCCGGCAAATTTATACGCATTACAAAAACGTCCGTAAATATTAAGCACGACGACGTTCCCGATCGGCGGGGTCTTCGGCTTCGCCATTTGCGGCCCGATGAATGCTAATTCCGTAAGGACGTCGCTCCGGCCATGCAGCCAGATGTCCAAACGCCCGTCCTTCGCCGGACGTCCTTCGGGAATAGAAAGTCCATAGACCTGGACGGACCCATCAATCTTCGAACGATAACCGCGTACAACATTGCCCGTCGCGGTCGTCCAAGGCGCCTTGCCCGACTTCAGGTCTTTCAATCGCTCATTGCCGGCCTTGAGCAGATTACGCGCATCCGTCACTTGTTTGAGATTAAAAACTTCGTCGAGTTCGACCGCCCAGCGCACGGCTTTCGCAAAGATTTCCACGTCGACCAGATAGGCGTCCAAGCCCTTGGCCAAAGCCCCCGGCTGCTTGAGCGCATCGATCTCGGCCTGCAAGGCCTTCGCCCCCGCCCATAATTCGGCCTTATCTTTGGCCGGTAGCGCGATGCCGGCGGGCGGACTCTTTCCTTTCTGATCCTGCGCGGGCAGGATACTGGTCAGCAGGATCAAAAGATAGATATAACGCGTAAACATGAGGTAAGAGGGGCAAGGGCCCAAGCCTGCCATCCTCCCGACCGCTGACAAGCCAGCAGGATTGCCCTCCCAAGATAGTCCGCACGGCCCGCCCCGCGCGCTTCCGTCGTTTCTTACCTTTCAACCTCGGCCCCATGGGTTCATACCTTAGCTCCGCCCCCACCCCGCCGATGCCACTCCTTCGTCTCCTCTCGTCCCGACACTGGGCGTCCGTTTTATTCTTCTCAGTTCTAAGCCTATCGGGTTTTGCCGCTGAAACCTCGGGCAACGTCCTTTCATCCTTATCCTGGAAAAACAAGGAAGGTGCGCCAGCCGTTTCGGTCTCCGGCGTAGGCCGCGAAAAAATCACCTCCTTTCTCTGCGATTTCTCCAACCACTCCACCGTTCGTTGCTACTGGGACCTTTCCACCGCGCTGGATCTTTCAAATTCCGAAGGGGTCCAATTTCAGATTCGTGCCGATAAGTTAGATTCCATCGGTTCCTTCACTTTTTATTTCAAGGCCGGCAAAGGCTGGTATTCGCAAACTTTCTCGATTTCGCGCCGCAAGGTCTGGGAGACGGTCACGATCCTCAAGACGGGTGCCAAGACCGAAGGCGAGCCGGGCGGCTGGAACAAGGTTGATGGTTTGCGGCTGGCCGCTTGGCGTGCCCAGGAAGCGGATGGCTCTTTCGAGCTCCGCCACCTCCATCCTCTGGGGGTGCTCGGCGAAGATACTTCCATTCTCGTGCTCCAAAACGGCGCCGCTAAAGAAGAATACGCCGCTAATATTTCCAAATATCTCAGCGCTTCCGGCCTTCGTCATGCGCTGCTGCCCGAAAGCTCTCTCGACGCCGCTACGCTCGCCCGGACGAAACTGCTGATTCTGCCCTATCATGCGACGTTACCGCCCGCGACGGTTTCAGCCATCGCTCATTACCTCCAAGACGGCGGCAAGCTCTTGGCCTTCTACGCCCTGCCCGCGGAACTTGCCGACACGACCGGCATCAAGCTCGGCAAGCATCTCCGTCCCACCACGCCTGGCGTCTTTTCGTCCCTGCATACTTCGGCGGAACTCAACGGCGCCCCGCCGCAGGTCGCCCAACATTCTTGGAATATCATTACGGCTTCCCCGGCTTCGGCTTCGACCAAAATCCTGGCCGAATGGTTCGACGCCTCCGGACATCCTTCCGGGCAACCCGCCATCTTAGGCTCCGCGAATACGATCTTCATGACGCACGTGTTGCTCACGGATGATTCGGCCAATCAACAGAAGCTCCTCCTGGCCCTGGCCGGCCGACTGCTGCCTTCGCTTTGGTCCGACCTCCTCGCCCGCCGCCGCTCCGAGGTCGACCGCATGGGCATTTATGAAACTTATGAATCCGCGGTAGCCGCCCTCGGACAAACCCCCGCCGACAGCGAAGCCCATCGCCGGCTCGACGCCTCGCTGGCCCTTCGCACCCAAGCCGCGCTCGACGAAAAAGCCGGTCGCTTCGTCGAAGCCATCGACGCCACCGATCGCGCCAATCGCCTCCTGCTGGAATCTTATTGTCTCGCCCAACCTTCGCAGGAAGGCGAATTCCGGGCTTTCTGGTGTCACAACGCCTACGGCATCAAGGGCAAAACTTGGGATGAATCCATCCGCTCCCTCAAGGCCCACGGGTTCAATGCGATCTTCGCCAATATGCTCTGGGGCGGAGCGGCCTTCTATCCCTCCGACGTCCTCCCTCTCGCGCAAAGTATGACCGGCAAGCCCGACCAGATCGCCGAATGCCTCGCAGCTTGTCGTAAATACGGCGTGCAGATACACGTCTGGAAAGTCGACTGGAACCTCGGTCACGATTTCCCGAAATCCTTTCTGGAGAAGATGCGCCAGGAAGGACGGCTTCAGATGAGCGACACCGGCGAGGAAGAACCTTGGCTCTGTCCCTCGCATCCCCTCAACGCCGCCCTCGAACGCGATGCCCTCGTCGAAGTAGCCAAAAAATATGCCGTCGACGGGATTCATTTCGACTACATCCGCTACCCCGATACGAAACACTGCTTCTGTCCTCATTGCCGCGAACGTTTCGAACAAGCCACTGGTAAAGTCGTCGCAAAATGGCCCAAGGATGTCATGCCGAACGGGACGCATCGCGAAGAATGGATCCCTTGGTGCCAAGGTAATATCACCAAGGTCGTCCGGACTACCAGCGAAGCCGCCCGTCTCGTCCGTCCGGGCATCAAGGTCAGCGCCGCCGTCTTCCGCAACTGGGACCTCGACAGCCGTGCCATCATGCAGGACTGGAAACTTTGGTGCGAAAAGGGTTATCTCGATTTCGTTTGCCCGATGGATTACTCGGAAAGCGATGTCATGTATGAAAGTTGGGTGAAGCAGCAGAAACTGTACGCGGGCAAAGCGGGCCTGATCCCGGGCATCGGCGTTTCATCTTCGCATTCCACCCTCCGGGCCGACGCCGTGATCAACCAGATTCAGATCACCCGCAAGTACGGCACCCAAGGCTTCATCCTTTTCAACTACGGCGAAAAAGAAGAGCGCGAAACCCTTCCCCTCCTCGGCCTCGGCCCCACCAAACCTACCTCCAAATAGGGTTGCGATGACAACGCATCCGCTCCCTGCCTTTGGTAGG
>CAILOT010000048.1:0-6435 GCA_903835965.1 uncultured Opitutia bacterium | reverse complement strand
TCTTTTGGGGACGGTCTGGGGTGTCATGGTGACCTTTGGCGCGCTGACCGAGAAGGCCAGCATCGCTCAGTTGGCGCCCGGCGTCTGTGGCGCGCTCGTGACGACGACGCTGGGTCTCTTGGTGGCCATCCCGGCGACGTTCGGTTATAACTATCTTTTGACGCAGGTTAAGATCATGACGACGGAACTAGAAAATTTCGCCAGTTCGCTGGCCGACCGGGTGGAACTCGAACTGGAAGGGGAAGCTCGCCGTAATTTCGAACAAGCCCAAGAGCGCGAACGTCTGGTCCGGGCGGCCCAGGTGGCGTCGATGACGCCGGCGACGGCCGCCAGCATTTCACCGGCGAGTCCGATTGATACGCCACCTTCCGCCCTGCCAGGCTGGGAAGATGCACAGTAAGGCGATGGCTCGATCTTTTTCCAGGCCCCATCGGTTGCACGTGATGAACGATCTGAACGTCACGCCGCTGCTCTATTTGTGGTTCGTCTTGCTCATCATCTTCATGATTGCGACGCCGGTGCTGGAGCAGACAACGGCCGTTAATCTACCGAAGGCGGAAAAAGGCGCGGGTAAGCAGGCAGACACGAAAGATCGGTACCGTTTTGTCAACGTGGCTCGCGACGGTACGTATACCTTTGGCAATCGCACGGTGACGGTAGCCCAGCTGGAAGCCGAATTTTCTACCATTGCGGCGCTGCCGGAGTCGGAACAGCCGATTGTCCGCATTCGTGCCGACTCCACGTTGCCTTACCAAAAAGTGATCGATGTGATGTCCAAAGCCAAGGCAAAGGGACTTACCAAGGTCGGTCTTGATACCGAAATCCGTTGAAGCCATGTCCGCCGAAGGCAAAGGAATGATTGGTTCGATTGCGGTGCATGCTGGTATTATCTGCGCGTTGGTGGCGGTATCCTGGCTTGCCTCTCGGCATGACGGACAAGCCGTCGAGGCGGCTGACCCGCTCCTGGTGGATTTGAACGGCATCCCAGGTAAGCGTCCCGGAGAAATCGGCAAGGCAGCCGGCGTCGCACAAGGTGAAGAAAATGGCACCAAGACGGGCGTGAAGATCGTCAAAATCAAGAAACTGGACGTGGAGAAAATCCAAGAAGCCAGAGCTCAGGCCGAAGCCGAGGCCGCCGCGCCTGCCCATGCGACGAGCAAGGCCACGGCTAAGACTGTCCCCAAGGCTTCGACGGGTTCCGGAAAAACATCCTTGAGCGATTTCATGAATACCAAGGGTGGTAAATCTTCGGCTTCGGGTAAAGTGGGCGGTATCGGCGGAGTTTCCGTCAAGAAGGGACGCAACTTTGGCACCGGAGATAACGGCGGAGAGGGCGGTTCGGCGACGGAACAGCAGCTTTATGCGGGTGAAGTCCTGGCTCGTTTCCGTTCGGCTTGGACGGAGATCATTTCGGCAGAAGGCGGGGTAATTTCTTCAGCCGGGAGCTGCGGGGTGACGTTGTCTGTGGATGCAAGCGGCTCGGTTTCATTCTCTGGATGGCTGAGTCGCCCGCAGGATAGCCATCTTGCGGAACTTGTCCGCCGCGCGTGCGCTCAAATCGGCAACTGTGGTAAGCCCCCTAATGGAAGGGCTTTCAAAATTGATTTTCCGAAGGTCGGCGTATCCGAAGGCTGATCTGCCGATCAGTCGCGCACCTCAAGGACGATTTGGACTTCGACGGAAGCTCCTAGCGGCAGACCGTTGACGGAAACGGCGGCCCGGGCGTGTTTGCCGCTTTCGCCGAAGATCTGCAGAAGGAATTCGGAAGCGCCATTCAGCACCTTGGGGCTGTCGCTAAAGCCATCGATGCCATTGACGAAGCCGTTTACCATCACTACGCGGCTGATCTTATCAAGCGAGCCCAGTGCGGCTTTGGCATTGGCTAAGGCATTGAGTGTGCAGAGTTTCGCGGCTTCGGCCGCTTGGGCGAGGTCGATCTCTCTCCCGACTTTACCGAGGGAGACGATTTTGCCATCGCGCATGGGTAATGTGCCAGCGAGATAAAGTAGATTACCGGTCCGGACGGCGGGCACATAGGCTCCCGCCGCGGCAGGCGGTGAGGGAAGGGATAGTCCGAGCTCTTGCAGGCGTGATTCAGGGTTTTGCATGGTCCTTACCAATGTTTGGGCCAGCGTTCCTGGCGAACGACATTATTGTAAATGAGGGCGAAGAAAAGAATGACGAGCGTTCCTACTAAGGTGGGCAGGAAGATGAACATCCACGAGGATTTGAGCGCGAAGACCGCGACCGGGGTCGAGCTTGCCGGAGGGTGGACGGTGTGGGTAAGCATCATCGCCGCAACGGTCGTGCCAAGCGCCAGGGCAAGAATCACCCAATTATCCCCAAAAAGATGAAGAAAAGTGAGGCCGATGATGGCGCCAATGATGTGACCAAGCACGAGGTTGCGCGGCTGGCTGAAGGGGGCATCAGGGTAGCCGAAGACGAGCAGGCTGCTCGCGCCAAACGATCCGATCAGCAGTACGGTGCCGATCTGGTCGGAAAGTTTTGACAGTAGCGCGACGACCAAGACGCATCCCGTAAAAGCCAGCCCGACCGTCTGAAGGGAAGGGCGAGGGGGAGGAGCGGCGCCATCGCCCTTCATCTTGTGGAGCAGGCGTCGCATGGTCTGTTTAGTTGCCTTTGATTTTCTTGATTCCGTCGATCAGTTCCAAGACGGCTTCGCGACTTCGATTTTTAACTTCGCGCGAAAGCGTATTATCCGATGACCCCATGGATTTTTTGGTCTGCGTATAGGTCGTCGCCAAGACGGACTCTTTGTTCCTCGTCACGGTTGCGTTATCGCTGATGGAAAGAATGACGTCGGCCGCATAACGACCCAGGCCGCGGTCGAAGCGAACTTCGATTGTGAGCAAAGGGGTCGAGGTTTCGGGGCTGAGGCCGTTGAAATCCTTCGGGGTGATGTTGCTGCGGCGCAGTTCCAACTCGATCGCATCGCGGATCTCTCCCCGTAGGTCAGCGTCTTCGGGACGGGTTTCGGAGGTTTTGACGTCGATATAGAAGAAACTGACGCCGCGTAATTTCGCAAAACTTTGATCGACGCCGTTGCCGGTCTTCGGGCTGGGCTCTCCGGTGGCCTGCGCGAAGACGAGCGTGGATGTTGCGAGCAGGAAGGCGAAGGCGAGGAGACGCATGAGAAGAGGATGTTGGGGTTTGCGGTCAGCATCAATCCCCTTTCGCAGGGTCGAGCTTAACCGCCGTGAAGGGGTGTTGGTCAAGGACGGTTGGGTACCAGCCCTGGACCTCGGGCCGGATGAGGAACTTATTCTTATTAAATACGACGGGCAGGACCGGGGCTTGGCTGACGAGCCGCGCTTCGGCTTGCTGGAAATATTCGAAACGGCGAGCGGGATTCGCCTCCTTGGCCGCCTGGCCGATCAGCCGGTCATATTCGGCGTCGCTCCAGTTGCATTGATTGAGTTCGTTGCCCGTGATGAACATTTCCAGGAAAGTATTCGGGTCGTTATAATCTCCGCTCCAGGCGCCGCGGCCAATCTGGTATTCTCCTTTGTGCATGGCGGTGAGGTAGACTTTCCATTCGAGGTTTTTGAGTTCGACTTGGATGCCTAACCGTTCGCGCCACATCTCTTGGTAAGCTTGGGCGGCCATCTGCGAACCCTCGGAGGTATTATAAAGATATTCCAGTTTCGGGAAACCTTTGCCGCCAGGGTAGCCGGCGTCCGCTAAGAGTTTCTGGGCGAGGGCGACATCTTGGCTCCAGCGGGCTTTGGCCTGGAAGCCGCCGGCGCCGGGCGGCGTGAAGTGGTAAGCGGGAGCGTCGTTCGTGCGCAGGACTTTGCGGACGATCTGTTCGCGATCGACGACCATCCCCAAGGCCTGTCGCACGCGAGCGTCTCCTAAGGCCCGCCGGACGGGCTCGTTATTTTTAATATCATTATTTACCCAGATGAACGCCACGGACATGAACGGATCGAGGCGCAGGGCGGGAGATTTTTGTTCGAGCAGTTTGGCTACTTTGTAAGGCGGCACCGTGCCGGTGATGTGCAGCTCGCCGCCGCGGAAGGCGCGCTCTTCGGCGTAGAGGTCCGCGATGGTCCGGAATTCGACGGCGTTGAGCGAGACCTTGGCGGCATTCCAATAGGTCGAATTCTTCCGCACCACCAGGCTTCGGGCCACTTCCCAGCTTTCCAGGGTGAAGGCCCCGTTGCCGACGAGCGCGCCCGGTCGCGTCCAAGGCGTATGGAGCTGATCGATGGTCCCGAATTTCAGGATCGTCGGAGGGTGGACGGGCAGCCAGCTGTTATGGCATAATAGCTGGAGAAAATAGGGAACGGGATTTTCCAGCCGAATCTCGAGGGTGTGAGGGTCGGGTGCTCGGAAGCCGACGTCGTGGAAGGATTTGGTTTTCTTGGTATTAAAGTCTTTGGCGCCTTTGACCACATGGAGCATCGATGCGTATTCGGCTCCGAAGCTCGGCATGAGCATTCGCTCCCAGCTGAAGAGGAAGTCTTGGGCGGTGACCGGGTCGCCATTGGACCAGCGGGCGTCGGGGCGGAGTTTAAACGTCCATGTCATGGCGTCGGCGGAACTCGTCCAGCTTTCGGCGACGCCCGGAACGGGATGAAGGTCGACCGGGTCATAATTGACCAGCCCCTCGAAGAGGGCGTACATGATATGGCTTTCGGAAAGGCCCGTGACGGTCTGCGGGTCGAGGCTGGACGGCTCTGCGATATTATTAATAACCAGAACCCCTTCTTCGGCCTTGAGGACGGCAGTACTCTTCTTGGCCCCACAGCCAGTGAGGCCAAGGCTGGCCAGTAGGAGCAGGATAAGGGTTCCCTTGTGGGGGCGCGACATAGGCACAGATTAGCCGCGGGCCTGTCCCGAGTGCAAGGCGGTCCGTGGTGCCAGGTCGACAAGCCGTCTTTACTCCCCGCCGGGGTGGTCTAGAATTGTGGGATGATACCCCTTAACCGTCGTGATTTGCTGGTCGCCGCCTTGACGGCGAGCGCCTGCCTTGGCTTGGTCGGCTTCATATCCTCGCCCCCAGTGGCCGCGGTCACCCCGGCAGCTCCTAAGCCCATCATGGGTTCTATCGCTTTCGATTGGGAAAAACTCATCGTAAAGAAGACCAAGGTTGGCGAATCCCGTTCCATCTGCCGCGCTCCGACTGCGACCTTGGATGAACTCGAGATGCATGTGACCACTTTGGATAAGGGTCAGATGCCGCACCCTGCCCACCAGCACGCCGACGAAGAGCTGCTCATTATCAAGGAAGGTAATGTCGAGGCGCTCGTCGCCGGAGAATGGGTGAAGCTTGGTCCGGGCTCGGTTATCTTCCAGGCCGCCAATATTGAGCATGCGATCCGCAATGTCGGCGAAGGGCGTGCGACTTACCACGTGATTAAATGGAACTCTCCTGGCATGCTGCAAAAAAAGGCCGAAGCCAAGGCAGCCACTGCCAAATAGCCCAAGCTTCGCATAGGTGCCAAAAAAAGGGCGACCCTTGGGTCGCCCTTTTGCTTTCTAAGGATGCGCTTAGATGGCAGCTGGACCGCGTTCGCCAGTCCGGATCCGGATGACGTCGGTGAGGCCGAGTACGAAAATCTTACCGTCGCCGATTTTTCCGGTGTGGGCGGCCTTGGAAATCGTGGCGATGGCCTTCTCGACTTGTTCGTCGGCGACGGCGGCTTCGATCTTCACCTTAGGAAGAAAATCGACGGTGTATTCGGAGCCACGGTAAATCTCCGTGTGACCCTTTTGGCGGCCGAAGCCTTTGACTTCGGTTACGGTCATACCCTCGATGCCGATTTCGGCGAGAGCGTCCTTAACTTCTTCAAGTTTGAAGGGTTTGATGATGGCGACGACGAGCTTCATGGTGTTATGTAGGTTGGGTTAGGCGTTCGGTTGGGCAAGTCCACTTATGCATCCCCCGTGCCAAGTGGATTGAAAGCGGGCAGGGGCTTAGGATTGGTCGTTTTTAAGCAGAGCCTGCTTCACTTCAAACAATAGTTCGGCAGATTTTAAGCCCGGGGCTAGTTCGACCCCGCTATTAAGGTCTAAACCCATGGGTTGGGCGTTTAAGGCGGCCCCCACGTTGGTCGGCCCTAAGCCCCCCGCCAGAATCCAAAGGGACTCTGGATAGGTTTGCGTGAGCTTCTGGAAGCGTGCCCAGTCCGCTTGCTTGCCCGTACCGCCGAAGGAATTTGGGGCATGGGCGTCATGAATGAAGCCGGCGGCCAATGCGATCAGGGCCTTAGGCCATTCGGCGCCATCAGGTAATTTGGGAGCAAGCCAGAGATGGGTTTTCCCGATGCGGGCCGAAAGGCCGGTGGGGTCGCACTCTTTTTTTGCAGGATCAAAATGAACCTGAAGAATGTCAAAACCTTCAGTAATTAAGGCCGATGCCTCTACGTCGGTCGGGTTGACGGTGACGGCGACACGTTCCCCCAGGGG
>CAILOT010000047.1:0-8463 GCA_903835965.1 uncultured Opitutia bacterium | reverse complement strand
GTGCACATGTGAGAGGCAATCGTTTCGGGTGGCGGGTTCTGTCTTGGGTAGGGTTGAGCGGCCCGCTCAACCTCGGCTGACCGGGCCGGTCAGCCCTACCTCGAGGTAAAGGTTTTCACTCAGAGGGAAACCGGAGACCGGATGATTGGCTGGGGGTTAATCTTTCACCGCAGGCTTGACCTCATCTTTAGAGGTAGCACTCTAATCTATGTATCCGAAAGCGTCTTTAGAGGCGGCGTATGATACCACCAGGGGGCCGCCGAAAGGCGGCCTCGCTTTTTATACGTCTATCCAACCGAGGGATAGTTCGTTCAGTCTTTTGACCATATTTTGGGCGCCTTGCTCTTTGAGGTAACGATTTGGCTGGAGGGACTGTTTCAGAAGATAGGCGACATGGTCCGCTATCTGAAGTTGGCGTGATTCCCGCGAAGACATGGCCACAGGTCTTCCGATAATACAGGTATAGTGGTCATGATGCCACGCACTGGGCTGTTGATGCATCTCGTCGTGAATGATGAAGAGATGTCGGCTTTCCCTGAATTGACCCATGTTCAGCCATGCTTCCAGGTCGGCCATGGATCTTCTGCCGACACGTTGCAAGGGGTCCGCCAAATCCTTGTTCGTAATCCAGCCGAAAAACCTGAGTTCAGGGCTCTGGCTTAGGTTTCCAATCAATCTGCGAATGATCAGAAGCCTCTGTTCTCGCCTTAGCCCGCAATGCATATTGGCCGCCCCGAGGAACTCAGCCGCATGAATTTCATGGGCTGGATCAAGCCCATGGACGTCCTTAGCCCACTGGCGGAAAGTGCGTAGCCGCTCGTCGACTCTATGCCAGTCCGCATGATGGACGGATAGTCCTGCCAGGATATAATATTTAGTGGGCGAGTTTGTCAGTCCAGGGTCGCCGCTCTCGTCGAGGTAGATGAAATGCATGAAGGAAACTGTGGCGCCACGCCTCGCCAGTCGATTGGCGGAAGTCCCTATGTCGCAGGTAGGGACAGCACCACGTGCTGTCCTAGGAGGTTCTTGGTAGGGCGGGCTCTCCGAGCCCGCCGTTAAATCTCGGATGTGACGGACGGCTCGGAGGGCCGTCCCTACCCGATGCATGGCAAGGGCGGCACGCAGGGCTGCCCCGACCCCTTTCCCTTTCTGAATTTTTGCACTTTTGTACCTCCGCACTTTTGCACTAATAACTCTCCCCATGTCCTCTGTTACCCCGCGTCGTGAATTCCTGAAACACTCCGCCTGGCTGTCGCTCGCTGCGCTCGGTCTATCCGCCCGCGCCGCTGAGACCGCGTCGGTCGGTAAGATTTCGCGCCTCCGCACCTCGCTCAACGCGTACTCGTTCTACGTCGAGCTGAACCTTGGCCTCAAGGAGCCAAATAATCCTAAGGGCATGAGCATGCATCAGCTGCTGAACTTCGCCGCTGAGGCGGGCTTCGACGCGATCGACGTCACGGGTTATTTCTTCGCCAGCTACCCCAAGGCCCCGACGGATGCCGAGATTTTTGCGGTCAAGCATGAGGCCTTTCGGCTCGGGCTCGAGATCAGTGGCAGTGGTGTGAAGAACGACTTTACCACCGCCGATAAGGCTATCCGCGCCGAAGGCGTCCAACGCGTGAAGGATTGGGTGGAGGTCTGCGTCAAGCTTGGTGCTCCCGTGCTACGCGTCTTTGCTGACACTAATATACCGGGTAAGAAATGGAACGATGTCGCCGGCGGCGCCACCCGCGAACAGGTCGAAGGTTGGATGGCCGATGATTACCGCGAGTGCGCCGAGTTTGCCGCCAAGCACGGCATCTTCATCGGCGTGCAGAATCACGGTGATTTCCTCACCAGCGGTGCCGAGCACGTCAGCCTGCTCAAGCGCGTGAATCATCCGAACTGCCGCGCCATTGTGGACACCGGCAAATACCTCTCCGCGGATCCGTATGTCGATATCGCGCTCACTGCGCCATTGGCCGTCAACTGGCAGGTCAAGGAGACCCCATTCGGTAAGCCAAATAAGCCGCTCACCGATATGCGCAAGATTGTGAAGATCGCCCGCGACGCCGGTTACAATGGCTATCTTCCGATCGAATCGTTGCCGATGGGGCGTAAGGATTACGATACTCCCGGCGAACTGAAGCGTATGCTCAAGGAGTTGAAGGCCGCGATCGCGGAGTGAGTTGGCGAGTTCCCGTAAGTGCAAAAGTGCAAATCGGCCTACGGCCTGTGCAAAGGTGCAAAAGTGAGAGGCAGTTGTTTCAGGTGGCGGAACGCAGCCTGTCTCGAGGTAGGGGCAGCACCGCGTGCTGCCCTAGCATGGCTCTTGTCTCATCGGCCACTCCACCACGTAGGGCCAATCCTCGGCTTTGCCGATTAATCCCGCTCGTACGGGATTGGCTCGGATGTAATCCCGTATCTCCAGATAATGCGGATAATTTCTGATCCTGTGATCAAAAGCGTCACGCTGCCAGGCGGTGGGCAGCGTGTGTCCGATGTCTCGCTTGAATGAGCCTATAGTTTGTTGAATCTGGTGCGGATGGGGAATAAGTACGATGCCGTGGAGATGGTCCGGCATGGCCAGCATCATCAGTGGCTTCCATTTGCCGCGGGTGTCTAGATGGTTGGTGGCTGAAAGAATGGCCGACCAGGCGGACGGATTGTCGAAGTGGCGGACTTTCCTTTCCTGGTGACAGAGGGTGATGAATAAGGGGTCAAGTTCGTCCACCCAAGGCGGACGCTGGTGGGGTAAGTATTCGCGGATTCGGAAATCCATCGGGACACGGTGAACCGTCCGAATAGCAGTTCGATGCAGGAGAAACCCTAGGGCAGCACGCGGTGCTGCCCCTACCTCAAGACGCGCCCACAAAAAAGCCCCCGAGGACGGGGGCTTTGGGAGGACAGCACGTGGTGCTGTCCCTACCTAAAGCGCGAAGCTTACTTCGCGTGGGCTTTGACGAAATCGATATCGGCTTTGACCTGCGGAACGCTGTTCTCCCAGTCCGCTTCGTGCTCGATGGAGATATGGCCATCGAACTTCTGGCGGATGAGTTCCTTGAGGCAGCCATCGACGTCGACCACGCCCTTGCCAGCGACGACGACGGTACCTTTATGACCAAATTCAGATTTATCTTTAAGGTGCACGCTGATGATCCGGCCATCGAGAATCTTGAGGCAATCGACAGACTTGAGGTCGGAGGTGGCCCAGTGTCCGATGTCGGCGCAAGCGCCCACGCGATGGTCGCGGCTTTCGACGACGCCGAGGACGTAGAGCGGATCCCAGACCTTATACTTGGTGTCGACTTGGCCGTTCTTCATCACGCGTTTGCCGTGCTCGTGGAAGGCGACTTTGATGTCGAATTCGATGGCGGCGGCTTCCCAGGCGGCGATCTGTTCGGTGGATTCGGTGCAGACGGAGTAGAGGCCGAGCTTCTTGGCGAACTTCATGATGGCGTAGACTTCTTCCTTATCCTTGGCCGCGATGACGCCGTAGTTGACGGCGCGCACGCCCTGACGATCAAGTTCGGCCTTCATCTCCGCGAAGGTGGCATCAGACATGGAGTGATGGGTTTTTTCTTTGGAGCCAGGCTTGAGGGTGTGTCCCGGGAAGAGCTCGATGACATTGCCGCCGGCTTCCTTGGTCTTCGCGATTGCTTCAAAGAAAGAGAATTGCTTGAAGGTGTAAGCTTGGGAGCCGACGAACCAACCGTTCTGTCGGTAGGAATCTGGAATCGGGTCGGCGCTGACGCAGGCAGCGGCGGCGAGGGCGAGGAGGGTGAGGAGACGCATGGGTGTGGGGTGTTATGACACAGAAAGACCCGTAGTGTTCCTCAGGTCAAGAACCCCTCACCAATCCGCTGGCTTGGCCGCTGGGCCGACATTGTTTTAGGCCCATGGAATTCGCAGCGCTTTGGAGTCGGCTCCGCGGGTGGTGGAATCGGCCTGATTTGGGCGCCCGCGGGGAGCGCGTGGCCGAGCGATTTTACCAAAAGAAAGGCTGTTATAGCCTCGCGCGTAACTGGCGATACGGTCGCGACGAACTCGATCTTGTCGTCCTCGATGGCGATGTGCTGGTTTTTGTGGAAGTGAAGACCCGGACGGCGGAAGTCGGAGGGGCCGGCTTTTGGGCGGTGGATAAGCGAAAAAAGACCGCTTTACGACGGGCGGCGAAGGGCTGGCTACACGAAATCGGCGGTGCGCCGCACACACGCTTTGATGTGGTCGAAGTTCTGGTTTGCAACAAGGGCACCGTCCGCATCCTTCAACACCGTGGCGAAGTCCTCTTTGGGCGTCGTCGCCCTTGAATCCGATGTCTGAAACAGAACGCCATCCTTTCCTTACCGGTCTCAGCAAGCACCGTGGTGCCCAGCCGACCTGTGTCATTATCTTCGGTGCCTCGGGCGACCTAGCCGCCCGCAAACTTCTTCCGGCGCTTTATAACCTGGCCGTCGACAGTCTGTTGCCTGCCGACTTCCACCTGATCGGCTTTGGACGTAAGCCCATCGCCGATGCGGATTTCCGCACCCAAGCCGCTGCCGATCTCAAGAAGTTCTCCCGCCGCGAGTTCCGTCCCGACATCTGGAAACGCATCGAAGAGAATACCACCTATCAGGCCGGGGGATACGATGAGCCGGCCGCCTATGCCGCTCTGAAGGAACAGATCGCCGCCGCCGAGAAGCGTGCCGGCCGCCCGCTGCAGCTCGTCTTCTATGTCTCGACGCCTCCGACCGTCTTCGAGCCCATCCTTGAAAACCTCGGCCAATCCGGCCTTGCTGGCCGCGGCTTGGGCACGGACTTAGAAAGCAAGGTCATCATCGAGAAGCCATTTGGAAAGGATCTCGCCTCCGCGGTACACCTCAACGCTGTCGCTGCCCGCAATTTCCGCGAGTCGCAGATTTTCCGCATCGATCACTACCTCGGTAAGGAGACCGTGCAGGACTTGCTCGTACTGCGCTTCGCCAATCCGATTCTCGAACCGCTCTGGAATCGCCGCCACGTCGACCACGTCCAGATCACCGTTGCCGAGGAGCTCGGCGTCGGCACCCGCGGCGGTTATTACGATGGCAGCGGCGCCACGCGCGACATGCTCCAGAACCACACGATGCAGCTTCTGGCCCTTGTGGCGATGGATCAGCCCCGTTCGCTCTCGGCCGAACATATCCGCGACGAGAAGGTGAAACTCCTCGAATCGATTCAGCCCCTGCGGGTCGGTCCCAACGGCGACGCCGTCCGCGCCCAATACGTCGAAGGTCTTTCCGCCGGCGAAAAGGTACCGGCTTATCTCACTGAGAAGGATATCCCTAAGGATTCCTCGACCGAGACTTTCTGCGCGCTGCGTCTTTCGATCGAGAACAGCCGCTGGTCCGGCGTGCCGTTCTACATGCGTTCCGGCAAGCGTCTTGCTCGTCGTGTCTCCGAAATTGCAATCCAGTTCAAGCAGCCCGAGTCAGGCCTGTTCGCGGGCGACGCCCGTTATGACCTCGCGCCGAATCGCCTCGTCATCCAGATTCAGCCCGACGAAGGCACGACGCTCGTCCTGAATTCCAAAGTGCCCGGTCTCGAGCCACGTACGCAGCCCGTCCGCCTGAGTTTCCGCTACGCCACGACCTACGGCTCCAATACGCCCGAGGCCTACGAGCGTCTGATTCTCGACGCCGTGGTGGGCGACCGCACGCTTTTCATTCGCGGCGACGAAACCGAGGCCTCCTGGCGCCTCTTCACGCCGCTCTTGCAGAGCTGGCAGCAGCAGGGCCGTAACGGCGTTGAAACCTATTCTTCCGGTTCCTGGGGGCCTGCCGCCGCTGACGCGCTGCTGGCCGCCCATGGTCACGCCTGGCGCAACGCCGGCCGCTGAGCATGGCCCATCCGTTGATCGACGCTTTGCCGGGCTTCCCGGTTAAAATCTCCGCCGCCCTCGCTTCGTTGGATAAGGCTTGGTCCGAGGAAGGCGAAGAAGCTGCGCGCGCTTCGCAGATGAACCTCGTGCTGATGTTCGGCGCAGGTGTCTCGCCGGCCGATGCGCAGGCCCGTTTCGATGAAGCGATTCTCTTCGCGCAACGTTATCCCTGCCGGCTGGTCGTCCTCGCCGCCCGCCCGCTCGCCGAAGCCGCCGCCGCGCTTGAGGCGAAGGTGAACGTGCTGTGCTTCTTTGATCCTTCGCGTCGCGGTAAGCGTTGCTGTGAGGCCCTGATGCTTGCGCATGGTGAGCCAACGAATGAGCTCGAGTCGCTCGTCTCGACTTGGCTCGAAGGTGACCTCCCCACGAATGTCTGGGCGCACGGCGTGACCGTCGCCGAAATGACGCCGTGGCTCGCGTGGACCGCGCGCTGTCGCCGCGTCGTCGCCGACCGTTCGCTTGTGGGTGATGATTTTTTCAAGCTCGCTTTCCCGAATCCTAAATCCGTCCGCGACCTCGCCGTCGCCCGTTGCTTGCCCGTGCGTCAGGCGCTCGGACAGTATCTCGCCGCGCATGCTCCCGCCGAACTCGTTCGCGGGCTTCGTACCGTCACGGTCAATTATGGCGAGGGACTTCGCGGTGAAGGCGCCGGCCTGTTGGAATGGATGCGCGGCTGCCTGACGCATTGCGCCGGCCTTTCGCGTTCGCATCTCGACGTGCAGTTCGTGTCCACCCCGCAGCCGCCGTCCGGCGACAATCTCGACGCTGAATGGGTTTTCGCCGACGGCGCCCGTTTTTCCTGGGAGCATGCCGACAAAGGCACGCGTGCGATCATCACTTTCACGCGCAGCCGTCAACCTGCTCCCGTCACGCAGCGCGTCGCCTTCATGGCCCCCGCCGAAGCGTTGTCCGAAGCGGTGTTCTTCTGAGCGGTTTCATGAGGTAGGGACAGCACGTGGTGCTGTCCCTACCTCGATTCCGTCAGTTAAGCGAATCAGCTTCGGCCGAAGCCGTTTTCCTTGAACCAGGCGACCATCAAGGCGAAAGCCTTGGCCCGGTGGCTGATGCCATCCTTTTGCTTCGGACTTAATTCGCCGAAAGTTTTTTCCTCATTGGCCGGGACAAAGAGCGAGTCGTAGCCGAAACCTTCCGTGCCGACTTCGGTTTCCAAGATTTTTCCCCAACACTGACCGACGAATTTTTCATCCTCATGGTTAGGCCCGAGGAGGATGAGGTGACATTCGAAGCGGGCACCGCGTTTATGCGCCGGAGCTTTTTTCATCGCTTCGAGCAGCTTAGCCCGATTCTGGGCGTCCGTCGCGCCGTTGCCCGCATAGACGGCGGAATCGACGCCCGGTCCGCCTTGCAGCGCATCGCAACATAGGCCGCTGTCATCCGCGAGTACCCAGGTTTTGGGCGGGACGATCCGACGCAGCGCTTCGACTTTCAGACGACAATTACCAGTGAACGTTCCGGTATTCTCGTCAACGTACGGCATGCCGCCGAGATCTTTCGCCGAACGTACTTTTACTTTTAAGCCCGCTTTCGCGAAGAGACGGTTAAACTCCTCCACTTTGTGGTTATTGCCGGTCGCCAGAAAGATATCCATGCGGGCAATGTGAGCACGAGTGGCAAATAAAGCAAGGGGTTGGGGTGGGGTAGCACCGCATGCGGCCCTGGGTGCAAAAGTGCAAATCGGCCTGCGGCCTGTGCAAAGGTGCAAAAGTGAAAGACCTAGCTTCAGGTGGCGGGTGGCTTGGGTAGGGTTGAGCGCCCTCGCTCAACCGCGGCAGTGTTGGGTAGGGCGGGCTCTCCGAGCCCGCCGTTGAACTGGATGAGGTTCGAATCATCTACGGCGAACGGACGGCTCGGAGAGCCGTCCCTACCTTGCCGCGGTTGACCAAGGGTGGTCAACCCTACCATTTGCACCTTTGCACTTTTGCACCTTTGCACATAAATCGAGCCATGCCCCACATCCTCCTCGCTCTGCTCGGAATGGCGTTTTGTGCCGTCGCTTCGGCCGCCACGGTCGAGAAACTCACCATCGACGGCAAGGCTGTCACCTTGAAGGTTCCGGATCAGGCCGCTCCCGGTAAGCCTTGGCTTTGGGTCGGCGAGTTCGGTGGCCACCTGAAGTCGCTCGAGGACGGCCTCGTCGAGAAAGGCTGGCACGTCGTCTATGTCGGCGTGAGCAATCAATTCGGCTCCGCTCGCTCGATGGCCACTTGGGAGAAGGTTTACGCGGAGCTGCGCGCCCAGCGCGGCCTGTCCGCCAAGCCGGCGCTGCTCGGGATCTCGCGCGGCGGACTTTACGTCAACGCCTGGACGCGTCTGCACCCGGATCGCGTCAGCGTGCTCTATCTCGACAATGGCGTGTGCGATATCCGTTCCTGGCCGGGCGGCGTCGCTCTCACGCACCAGAGTAAGGGTAGCGCCAACGATTGGAAACTTTATAAGACCGAGTTCGGTTATGCAAATGACGACGAAGCCAAGGCGAAGTCACTGCAGGCCGCCGAAGGCCTGCTCCCTGCGATCAAAGCCGGCGTGTTCCTGATCTCGTGTCACGGCACTGCGGACAAGAC
>CAILOT010000046.1:0-6727 GCA_903835965.1 uncultured Opitutia bacterium | reverse complement strand
GTCCTGATTTCATATAACTCGGAGGGTTTCGTCTCATATGATTCGTTTACATCAACCCTCGAGAAATTGGGTAAATTAAGCGTTCTGGAGACTAAATATAACACCTTTCGCGGATCAAGAAATCTTAGGGATAGACCAATTCATCTAAAGGAATACCTTTTTCTCTTAGAGAAAAACTAACAATGGCTGAAAAACATCGCTTACGCCGAAATCGCGCCGGAACTGTAATTAACGAGACTAGCAAAAAGCAGGAGGTAGCCTTGTCCGTGGCTATTAGCTCCGTGCAACAGCAGCTCTCAAAGAAATTCCCCGGTATCCGTTTGCACCATGATTCTAGTCTGAAACTTGTCTCAATTATCGCGTCACTAAAGAAGAGTTTTCCAGTGATAGACTTCCACGAATGCTTTGGGACCTCATCGATGAGGCCTGATGGCGGGGTGCTTTATGTAGTTGATAAGAAGGGTGTTAATTACCCAATTCTTATTGCTGAAAAGAAAAATCAAGGAACTAACGACCTGCGGGCCCAGGAGGGAAAGGGAAAGCAAGCTAAGGGAAATGCGATTGAGCGTCTCGGGAAAAATGTGATAGGGCTTAGGACTGCACTTTTGACTGAGGCAATTTTCCCTTTCGTGTGTTTTGGCGACGGGTGTGACTTTAATCCAGAGTCGAGTATCCTTGATCGAGTCGTAACCATAGCCATGTTTGGTAAGTTAAATGTAGAATACCTTCACAATATTGGGCCGCATGGTGTATTCAACCGAGGCACTTTTTATTTTAGGGAGAAAGAGTGGACCGCCTACGAGATGACCCAACGTTCTATGTCTATAGCTGAAAAGTCCGTTTTTTATTACTTCTCAAAGCATGGGCAAGTCGCCTTCGTATAGGACTAACGGCAGCATCGTCTAATCTGACTAACACGGACCGAACACGGGGTCAGGCCGTACCATTGGATCGCTGAACCAAAACTTGCCTGAGCGCGACCATAGGTCGCGAGGGGACATGTGGGCACGGGGAGAGTCAGCACTCAAAGGGGGGGCAGCATAGGGAAACCGGATAGTTGGAGCCGAACACGGAGTCAGGCCGCACCTTTTGGCGAGCGCACCTAATAACGGGTGAAAGGCTCGAATTTAGGTTCAGTAAAATGAAGGTGCGGCCTGACCCCTTAATTCTCCCCTCGTTGCCCCTGTGGGGTTACAATCCTAGGGGGTATTCACAATGAGCCCCCTCCGGAGGTCGCCTTATAATAAAACGACTAGGCTTTGGTTCAACTGGCCCTGAGACGTGCCTAGTTCGACAGCAAAATCACTTAGGTTCTTTTTTCTTTTTTGCCCAGTGCGCATCAATGTCCTTTCGCATTTGGCGCGATCGCTGTTGTCCTGCCAGTCTTGCGCTCATTGGCAAGTACTCCTCCAGCTGCGCGAGCTTAGTGCGCGAGACCTCGCACTGTATCGCGGCGAGGTTGAAATATGCGTAAGCCTCAATCTCGTCCTTCGGTACTCCTTCGCCGTTCATGTAGCATTCGGCAAGTTTTCGCTGAGCGATACAAAAGCCCTGATCAGCAGACATGCGGTACCATTTTGCGGCTTCCATCTTATCCTGCCGGACGCCTTGTCCTCTTGAGTATAGGCCGCCGAGCATCTCTTGCTCGATGTCTCCACCTTGCTTTGCGGCCTCTCGATACCAGCGGAATGCTAATTCTAAATTCTGTTCCACGCCTTTACCGCTAGTATACAAGGAAGCTAAGTTTATCTGTGCAGATGTATGCCCTTGTTCAGCTGCCTTCTCAAACCACACTACCGCTTCGGTGAAGTTCGTCGCGATGCCCAGGCCTTGGAAGTAGCAAAGTCCAAGCTGAAACTGTGCATCAGCTTTGCCGTCCTCTGCGGACTGGCATAGATATTTATTAAAGGAAGTCACTTAGCTCTAGTACGATAAATCGACACGATCCGTCAATCTGACAAGGCTAACGGCCTATCTCAGGCTACATCGAGTAGGGTAAACTTTTGTAAGACCGAAATTTTATCGCACGGCCGGAGAGGGAAAAGCAGTGGGCATTTCGGGGTGTACCCGGGGGTGCCGGGGTGGGGCAGGGGTCAGGCTGTACCATTGGATCGCTGACCCAAAACTTGCCGGAATGATGCGATTTTTGTTTCAGGCTGCTAGCGCCCCTGGCTGACTCCTCAGCCTGCCGCACCCCAAATGCGCACTCCGCGCCCATGACCACAACTTGCCCCATCGCCCACCCCACCAAACCCAAAAAGGGTCAGGCTACTACATAGTGGTCTGACCCCTTCAGCCATAGAGTTGCAGATGGGGTCAGGCTACCACCTAGTAGCCTGACCCTTTTAGGCGCAGGTTGCGGCGCGTAGGACGGTAAGCCGAACACGGGGTCAGGCCGTACCATTGGATCGCTGAACCAAAACTTGCCTGAATGACCCGATTTTCGTTTCTGGGCCGAACACGGGGTCAGGCCGCACCTTTTGCCGAGCGCACCTAATAACGGGTGAAAGAGCCGAATTTAGGTGCACTTAAATGAGGGTGCGGCCTGACCCCTTAATTCTCGGAAAGGAGTTTGCGGATGAAGGAGGCGGAACTGAATCGCATTCTGACGGCGAGCCAGGCGGAGCTGGCTCCGTATCCATCCCTCAGCTTGCGTCTTAGGCTGATCTCCCATCGCCGCCGCACCAAATCCCAAAAGGCTCAGGCTACCACTCATAATGGGGTCAGACCCCATTAATAGGGTCTGACCCCATTATCGTCCACTTCGATATCTGTACCGAACACGAGGTCAGGCCGTACCTTTGGATTTCTGAACCAAAACCTGCCTGAATGACGCGATTTTCGTTTCAGGCTGCGGATGGGTGCGCACTGACCCCGTAATTCTGGCCATCCAGGTTATTTTGCTTTTATACAGTCTTTTTTTGTGCGTAACCATTGGGATGCTTAAGTACCAAATCGCCAGGCAGGGCAAAATAATCGGCGAATATGACGCCAGTTCAATCCAGCTGCTGATCAACTCCGGGAATCTCATGATGACCGATCATGGTTGGGCAACGGGTATGGACGGGTGGAAGCACTTGCGTGAACTTGGCTACGATTTTCCCGTGGCTTCGCCGCCTGAACTGCCTCGCCCGAAGCCGGCTTCTTTCGTTCAGCCCCAGATCTTGGGCGCTCCGCCAGCTCTTCCGGCTAAACTGACCACTAACGATTGGCGCACCATGCCCGACGGGCCGATACCGGCAACATGTTCAAAGTGTGACTCCTCCGACATCAGGTCATTTGCGATTCTTTATCAGCAAGGAACTCACGCCTCGACTTCCATCGGCATTACTCTCTCCGGTCAGGTTGGCGGAATGGTGACTAGCGGTCAGACTAATCTGGCGGCCGCCACCCAGCCTCCTGGGCGCGGTAGCGATAGCGCAGCTATTCTTGTCGTGCTTGCGATATGCATGGGTTTCGGCGTCTTCGTATATCTTGCCTTGAATTTTTCCACTGTCGGGGGCGTCCTCGGCGCTTTCCTCGGTGTGGCAATCTTGGCGGGAGGCATCTACCTTGGCGTTATGAGTTCAAGGAGTGTCGATCTCGAGTACACCAAGGAAATTTACCGCTGGAAGAGTAGCTGGTGCTGCATGAAGTGTGGCTACCGTTTCAGGGTCATGCATCCCAAGGCTAACCAAGGCTAAGTGATAATGGGTCTCCCGAACAAGGGGTCAGGCTGTACCGTTGGATTACTGAACCAAAACTTGCCTGAATGACGCGATTTTCGTTTCAGGCTGGGGATGGATCCGCCCTGACCCCGTATTAGGTCCGGAAGGGAAGCGACGGTATCGTGACCGAGGGCGCAGGCGGATTTGGTTGCCTCGTGCTTATATTTTTATTCTAAAACATTCATGAGCACTACTAACGGCATTAAAGTCGCCCGTAACGGCGTAGAGATGGGCGAATACATGCCGGAGGCGATACCAGTCCTGCTGTCTTCCGGCACCTTACTTCTGTCCGATCACTATTGGAAGCCGGGGATGTCCGGCTGGCTTTTGCTCAGCCAGTTTCCGATGCCACAGGGCGCGCCTCCGCCCATGCCCCGTCCTGTAACTCACGCCGTGACTCCGGTAGTCCCGAAGAAGGGTGTACTCGGTCGCATCGCTTGGCTTGTCGGCGGGTTATTCATGCCTTACTTTTTCGCCTGGAGAATCATCTTCGACAAGGCCTACGGCTTTTCCAGTATCACTAAGGTATTCTACGCCTGCTGGACCGCCTTCATGTTCCTAATGGTAATTTTCCCTTCAGGTCGAAGCAGCGAACGATACAGCCAGTCCGATGCCGAGTATCGAGCTTTACTTAAAGCACGCCCCTATGACGTTGATTCAGACCAGGAGAGACCTCAGCCTTACACCTGGGCCATCAGCGCGGCCGAGCAATTGATTCGCGGTAAGCTTAAGAGCCCTTCTTCTGCTAAGTTTTCGCCTTATAAGGACACGAGTCGTCGCAAGACCTACGACGACGGAGTCGTTCAATACTATGTGGTTTCCGGATGGGTCGAATCTCAGAACTCTTTCGGCGCCATGTTGCGCTCTGATTACACCATATGTATCAAGGGCACGGAGGATTCCACTAAGATTGGGATTAGTTACCTACGGCTTGGCGAGCAGGTGACGGGCGAAGTGCCCGTCCAGTGCAAGTCGGCTTTTTCCTATCCCGAAGAGGATGCTTTTTTCAAGGCACGCATGGCTCTCGCGGAGAAAGGCGATCCTGTCGCCCAGTACGATGTCGGCACCTGTTTCGAGAAAGCGAAGGGCACCAAGGTGGACATGGCCGCTGCTCAGATGTGGTTCCGCAAGTCAGGCGAGCAGGGTAACGTCGACGCAGCTTTCACCGTTGGTTTGGGGTATACCCTTGGTTCCGGTGTCGAAAAGGATCCCGTGCTTGCCGTGACTTGGTACAAGAAAGCCGCCTATGGCGGGCACGCTTTCGCCCAGTTCGTCCTGGCTAACCAATATTCTACAGGAAACGGGACGCCGAAGGATTTATCCGAGGCTTTTGCGCTACATAACCTCGCCATCGTCGGTAGCGACAGCATCGCTGCCGATTTCGCCCGTAAAAACCTGGCCGACTTGGAGAAGGAGATGACCCAGGTTGAAATCGCCAAGGGCAAGCTCCGCATTGGTGAGTTGGAAGCAATTATCGCAGCGACTAAGAAAAAGTAATCAAAAGATAGACCGAATACGGGGTCAGGCCGTACCATTGGTTCGCTGAACCAAAACTTGGCTGAGCGCGGCGAAGCCGCGAGGGGACATGTTGGCACGGGGGCCGAACACGGGGTCAGGCCGTACCTTTGGAGCGCTGAACCAAAACTGACCTAAAAGTTACGGTTTTTGGTTCAGGGAAATTATGGGTACGGCCTGACCCCGTCGCGCGCCCCGTACGTTAAAAGCCGCCGGATCATCTCGGTGAGCCCGCAAGGCGAGAGCATGGTCGGCGGGAACGGACAAAGCAGCTCGTTCTATAATTTCATTCCGGGCAAGGATTGGAACCGTAAGCAGGCCGACGATCTGGGCTTGGTTCGCCAGCTCTTAGCATTACTCGAGGCGAAGCGACTCTCCGATCCGCATCGCATCTACGCCACTGGGGCTTCGGCCGGCGGCCACATGTGCAACATGTTGTTTAAAAATAACGATGTCTTTGCCGCCATCGCGCTGACCAAATGCGGGATGGTCCGAGGTAAGCATGAGCCAGGCGATGGCAATAACCGGACCTCGATCTTCTGGGTCATGGGCGATCAGGATAAAAGCTATAATGGCGGCGGCTCCGCGGAGTTCGAGAATATCCCTGTGCGGGAACGTCTCGAAATCTGGCGCAAGTTCGACCAATGCCTCGGCGAACCCAAAGTCATCGTAAAGCCGGACATGAAAATCGAAACCTATCTGGCGCGAGACGGCATCGAAGTCACCTTTTGCACCTTACCGGGCATCACCCATGCGATCCCACGCGACCTAGCCGAGAAGACCGATGCCCTGATTATCGACTTTTTGCTGCGCCATAAGAAATAGACCGGGAGGGTAGAATGAGTTATGGAATCAGGCCGACACGCGATAGGTCTTCAGCGGTTTAATGGCGGCTTTGATCTTCGGCCCGAGGACGTGCAGCGCTTCGCGGAGGTCATAGGCGAGTTGTGCTCTTAGCCAGTAGCCGGGAGTCAGGCCGAGGTAGGTGCAGAGATGTAGGTCGGTTTCAGCGGTGATACCGCGCCGTTCATTAAGGATCTCGTTGATGCGCTGGTGGGGCAGCTGCGCCCCCTTGGCCAAGCGGTAGGCCGTGATGCCAAGCGGGCCGAGGAAATCTTCCCGGAGGAGTTCTCCGGGGTGAACGTTCAAGTGTTTCTTTTTCATAAGTTCAGTGGTAGTCGGTGATTTCAACCTCGTGGGCATTCTGACCATCCCAGCGGAAGCAGACTCTATACTGGTCGTTGACCCGGATGCTGTGCAGTCCTTGGAGTTTCCCCTTGAGGGCTTCGAGCCGGTTGCCCGGTGGGATGCGAAGGTCGACGAGTGAGGTGGCGGCTTGTATTTGGGTGAGTTTGCGGAGGGAGGTCTGGTGGATGGTCGAAGGAAGGGCAGTGGGCTTCTGTCCGAGCCAGAGGGCGTGCGTATGCCGACAGGCAAACGAGGCTATCATTGGACGAAAGCATGATGGATGCTAAGGGTGCAGGTGGTCAAGCAGACTATGCACG
>CAILOT010000045.1:0-18693 GCA_903835965.1 uncultured Opitutia bacterium | reverse complement strand
GTCTGCCCACGGACGCGACGCAGTCGCGCCCCTACCTTTACCACGAGCGCCCTCGCTCAACCGCGGCTGACCACGGGTGGTCAGCCCTACCCAAGAAAAAGGACAGCACGTGGTGCTGTCCCTAGCCAGTGAAGGCCTGACGTTTGACCGCCTCAGAATTCCCAGGCAACTGTGAGTCGGGCTTCGTAGGGACTGTTCTCGACGACATTGAGATTGCCTTTACTGACAGGTGCTCCGGCGACTTGCGCGAGCATGGTCAAGGTCGCAGAGAAATCATCCCGGCGGTAATTAAGGCAGGGACCTACGAAAAAGCCGGCTTCTTCGAAGTTATTGAACTCGACCCACTCGACCATGGCGATGCTCTCGAGGCCGATTGTCCAATCCTTGGTGAGCTGATAGGCCAGGCCTTGGGTGATCTTGAATTCCACGGCATCTTCACCGTCGGAGGAGATGTGGGTTACTTCACCGACGAGATTGGCGACATACATCCAAGGGCTATTGTCGCCAAAGTTGTGCTGGAGAATGTATTTTCCTTCGAATGACCAGCGGTCGCGCAACGCGCCATTCTTGGAGCTGACTTGCGAGAAGCCGGGCTCGAGGTAGATCGCGCGGCCCCAGGACGCGCGATCGGGGTCGGCCAACATTTTCTTGTAAGAGAGGTTGATGCCGTTGAAACGCAGGCCTTCGAACGAAGCAGAGTCCAGATAGAGGGCAGTGGGCTCAATGTTGACCTGTTCGTCTTTGCTGATGCCTATTTCTAACTCGGTCTTGAAATCGAAGCCGCGGTAGCGGGCGTCATAGCCGGTGCCGATATCGCGACCGAAGCGGCCGGTGATATATTGTTCGATCTCGTATTTTCCGGGCTTGATCGTCTCGGCGATGTAGGAGTAGCCGAAGGGATTTTCGCAACTAAGGGCAGTCGCGGCGGAAACGAGGGAAAGCAGGGTGAGAAACTTCATCGGAGGGTAGGGCTACCCAAATCCCAGGCTGACAGCCGTCAAACACTAATTGAGAATGAGTCTCAACTCAATGAGACTTAGGTTGTAATCCCTCAGTAAATCGATGATTAACCTGTCTCGCCGATGCCCCTCTTGATCGTCATACCCGTCCGCAATGAGGAGCGACGCCTTGGGCCTGGTTTGGCGAAGTTAGCCGAGAGCCTGCATGCGAATCAATGCTCCGACGCCCTGATCATGGTCTCGGACAATGGTTCGACGGATTGGACGAAAGCCGTCGCGGTGGAGGCGGCCGGCAAGACTTCTTATCGTGTGGTTTATCATCGGGCCACGGATCAGGCGGATAAAGGCATCGCAATCCTGTCCGCTTGGCAGGCGGCGCCGGTCGGTTACGACGTGTTGGCGTATTGCGATGCCGATATGGCGACCGACCCTGAGGCGCTCGTGCGGGGCTACCGACTCATTCAGGAAGGGAAAGCCGATGTCGTCGCCGGTTCACGGTGGCACCGTGAATCCAAAGTCGTAGGCCGTTCGTGGAAGCGTACCGTGATTTCGGCTTTGCTCTCGGCGATTTGGCGATTGTTGCCGGCGACCCGCGTGAGCGATCCGGGGTGCGGATTGAAATTGGTCCGCCGCACCGCCTTGGAAGCGATTACGATCCCGTCCAGCGTGAAAGGGTTTTCTTTCGGTGCCGAAGTCTTGGTGCGGATGACGCGGAACGGCGCCCGCTTGGCTGAGATACCCGTGCGCTGGACCGACGATGATGCCGGCCGAATCCGCCTGGGCAAAGCGGCCCGAGATTATGCCCGAGCGTGGTGGAGGCTGTTCTGGAGGAACTGAGGGCTGAGCCGAGGACTGAATCGATGGACGCAGCTGATGCAGCCGTTTAAAAGTTGGGACCCGAACTTGCACCCGAACCTGGATACCCGAACCTGGATACCCGAACCTGGCACCCGATGGCCGAGACCTGAGACCCGAAATTATCTCGGGCTTGGGTAGGGACGGTTCTCCGAACCGTCCGTCCACCGATCAAACAAGCGACGGGCTCGGAGAGCCCGCCCTACCTAAAGGCAGCCCCAGCCAATCATCCGGTCCCCGGTCCCCCTTTGAGCGGAGTCTCCTGGGTAGGGGCGCCACTGCGTGGCGTCCGTTCGCAGCGGGTCGTGCGAATCACCGGGCAGACTGTTTCGATATTCCAAACTCCGGTCGACGGACGCGACGCAGTCGCGCCCGACCCTTTTTACTGAGCGCCCTCGCACAACCGCGGCTGACCAAGGGTGGTCAGCCCTACCTCCGGCCTTCTCTTTACTTCTGTCCCTTGCGTTGCTCCGGTCCGCGAGCCTTACGTTGGCCGTCGTCGGCAAGCCGGAAGTCCACTTGGCGTTTGAAGCGATCAACGCGATCGACAGTCACCATGATCGTGCCGCCAGCCATGAATTTGCGGCCGGTGCGGCTACCGACGAGCATGTTGCCGCGGTCGTTCATCCGGTAGTAGTCATCGGTCAGGGTCGACATGTGCACGAGCCCGAAGGCATTGGAAGCCGAGAGCTCGACCATGAGACCGTGAGGTTTGATGTCGGTGATGATCGCCTCGAAGGGACGTTTATCTTTCCGTTCCACTTCGCGTTCGAATAATTCCAGAATCTTGATTTTGACGGAATCGCGCTCGGCTTCGGCGCTATTGCGTTCGGTGATCGAGATATGTTCGCAGGAACGGACGAGTTCGCCGAGGCCGGGGGAGCGGGGCGGATCCTTGGGGGCAGAGGCTACGCCATGCTTGGCGATATAGGCGTCGAAGATGCGATGCTCCAATAAGTCGGCGTAACGTCGGATCGGTGACGTGAAGTGAGAGTAGTGGCGTTTCGCGAGGCCGAAGTGGCCGTCGGGCGAGGGGCGATAGCAGGCTTGTTTGAGCGAGCGGAGTAACTGGATGCGGATCGTATAACCGTCTTCGCGGGTCTTGAGGTCACTCAGTAATTTCACCATTTCAGAACGGTGCGTCAGGTCGCCGACCTTAAAGCCGTCGCCGGCGAGTTCTTCGCGGAGGGCGGCCAGTTTTTCGGGATCTGGGTCGTCGTGGACGCGGCAGACATGCGGGATAGAGGCTTTGTCGAGGCTCTTCGCCACGCATTCGTTGGCGAGGAGCATGAACTCCTCGATGAGCTGGTGGGATTCGTCATGCGTGACGATCTCGGTGCGGTCCGCCCAGCCATCCTTGTCGCAGTAAATCTTGATCTCCTTCATGTCTAAGTCGAGCGAGCCGGCACGGAAGCGTTCGGCGCGCAGGATCTTCCCGATTTTCCAGAAATCGCCGATCATCTGGCGGATGAGCTGGAGCTCGTCGTCTTTTAATTCGGAAAGCGGGCGGCCCGGTGAGCCGGTTTGGTGCGGCGGGGGCGCCGGCATCGCGCGCAATTGGGCGTTATCGTCGCCTTTGAGGAAAGCGTAAGCCTGCTTGTAAGTGAGACGTTTGAGACTGCAGATGACGGAATTAGCGAACTCCGTCTTGAGCAGTTGGGCGTCGGGCGAAAATTCGCAGATGACCGTCTTAACCAAGCGGTCTTGGGCTTCGACGAGCGAGCAGAGGCCGCTGGAGAGCGCGTGTGGTAGCATCGGAATGACCGTGCCGACGAGGTAGGTGGAATTGCCACGCTCGCGGGCTTCGGTGTCGAGGCGGGAGCCGGTTTTGACGTAGTAGGAAACGTCGGCGATATGGATCGCGATGCGCAGGTTGCCGTTTGGAAGGCGTTGAACGGAGAGGGCATCGTCGAAATCCTTCGCATCATCGGGGTCGATGGTGATAGTGGGGATCTGGCGGAAATCTTCGCGGCCGATGCAATCGTCGCGTTGGACGGTGGAAGGGAAGGAGTTGGCTTCGGAGACGACACTCGCGGGAAATTCTGGATTGAGGTTATAGCGGCGGAGGATGGCCAGGTATTCCGCCATCGGCGTGTGCGTCACGCCGAGCACTTCGGTCAGCGTACCGGTCGGGCTCAGATTGCGCCGTTCCCAGGCGTCGAGCTTGAGGACGACCTTGTCTTCGGGTTTTGGCGCGGGTTTGAGGTCGGAGCGCGTGGGGTCGCGCACGATGATTTCGCGCGAGATGCGCGGGTCGTCAGGCACGACGAACCATTGCAGACGGTTGCGGCGCAGGGTGCCGGTGAGTTGGGTGAGGGCGCGTTTGATCACGCGTACCACCGTGCCGGAGCCCCAATCGTCGCCGTTACGATCGCGGCGGACTTGATTGAGTTTTACGAGCACGCGGTCGCCGTGGAGGGCTACGTGCGTGTCGTTCGCGTCGATGTGTAAGGCCTCGCGGGGTTTGTCGCCTGGGGTGACATCAAAGACCACGCGAGCGGAGCCGCTGGCGCGAAAGAGAATGGTGCCCTCGAGGAGGGAGTCGTCGCGCGAGCCGGCGGTCCCTTTGGGGAGCCCGAGCAGCAGGCCCTTATGGGTGACGATGGCGCCAGCTTTTAGTAGGCGCGGAATGGCTTTGCGGAGCTCATCGAGGTCGTGCCGGTCGCCGCCGAGGGTTTTCACGATTGCTTCCAGACGCATCGGCTTGTAGCCGGGGCGTCGCATGAAGTTCAGCAGAGTCTCTTCGGCGTTCATGCGTTATCGGCGGACGATCCAAGCAGACTGGTGATATAAGGGAGCAATTGTTTCTTGCGGCTCACGATGCCGGGGAGGTCGAAGATATCCGGCGGACGTTTCTGCGGGTAGGTGATGGATTGGATCACATCGGCTTCGCCGCGCACGAGGAGCAGGGAGCTTTGCGTGTCGATATCGGTCACGAGCAAGCACGAGAAATGGAGGCCGTTCTCGAGGCGGTATTTCTCTAAGGCCTCGAGGAGTGCATCGTTGCATTTCCAGAAGTTATTGAAGCCCAATTCCTCGACTTGGGAGACGGAGAAGCGGCGATCGCCTTCCTTATAAATCTTACAATCCGCGCGGACGGCGACGGCCGGCGTGACGGTTGCCAAGACCGAACCCGCGTTGAAGATCATGTCGGCGAGCGCGCGCGGATCGGCATCCGCCAGACGGGAAAGCCATTGGAGCAAATCGGCATCGAGGGGCGTCGTCGTGGGGCTTTGGAGCAGAAGCGTGTCGGAAATGATACCGCACATCATCAGGCCGGCGATCTGCGGCGAAGGCTGAAGGCTGGCGGTGCGGAACATGTCGGCCACGATTGAGCACGTCGAGCCCAGCGGGCGATTGAGGAATAAGATCGGTTGGGCCGTGTGCGGGTTGCCGAGGCGGTGGTGGTCGACGACTTCTGCGATCTCAACTTCGGCTGCGCCGTCGACGGCTTGCGAAAGCTCGTTGTGGTCGACGAGCACCAAGCGGGTCTGTACGGGCTTGAGGATGTCTGACTTCGAGAAGACGCCGAGCAGATGGCCATCTTCATCGACGACGAGGCAGATGAGAGCGCTGGATTGCACGATGCGACGGCGTACTACGGCGATCTTGTCTTGCGGGCTGAAGCGAGGGGCGTCGTGTTGGATGAGTCCGCCTACGAGCGTGGAGGCCCGGACGGCCCAGGCTGTCGTCGCGCTATCGGTATCAGCGTAAGCCACGGAAACCTTCTGGCGTTTGGCCAGTTCGAGGACTTCGCTTTTCATCCGGTGGCCGCCGGTGACGATGATCAGACGCACGCCCATTTCGATGGCGCGGATGTGGACGTCATTGCGATCGCCCACGACGATGATGCTCTTATTGGTGGGGATGCCTTCGACCGTGGCGGATTTGCCGAAGGACTCGAGTTCCATGGCCGCGACGCGGACGTAGAGTTCATCGACCGTCTCGGGGTCATGGGCGATGACTTCGGTGCCACCGATGGAGCGGATGATGGCGTTGATCGAACTGGTGACCTTGCGCATCGAAGTGGCGCGCTTAGGTTTGGGGATGAAATAATCGCCGAGGCCGAAGATGGAGACGTAACCCTCGAGGAGACCATCGCGACCGACGACGGGCAAGGCGCGGACGTCGTGGAGGTCGAGAAGTTCGAGGGCGCGGGCACAGGTGTCGTCGACGCCGACCTTAAACGGATCGGCGTGCATGATGTCTTTGACGCGCGGGGTGACGTCGCCGACGAATTCGGGGAGAGTCGCGCCGAAACGATTCAGGATGGAATCAATCCGTGCGTTGGAGTTACCGCAACGTGCCGGGACAAAGCCTTTTTGACCGGAGGCTTGTTTGAAGGCGGCGTAGGCGAGGGCGGAGCAAATCGCATCGGCATCAGGATTCTTGTGGCCGATGATATAAACGGGCTGTTCAGAACGAAGCGAAGGCGAGGAAGGAGTGGCGGACATGGACGGCTGACGAAAAAGGTGTCATGCACGAATAGAGGCAGCGGGGTGGGGAGGGAAGAATAATGGGGTAATGAGTGAGAACTGAGTGGGTGATAGCGGTAAGCGGTTGGCGTGTTGGAGAGGGCGTTAAATTACCCGAACCTAATTGATGCTTTGTGAGGTAGGGCTGACCACCCTTGGTCAGCCGCGGTTGGAACGGCTCTCCGAGTAGGCCGATTTATTCGATGAGGTGGCGGGCTCGGAGAGCCCGCCCTACCCAATGCGGCGGGTTAGCGAGGGCGCTCAACCCTACCCAAGGCAGCCGACGCAGTCGCGCCCCTACGACGAGGCAGTCCCCGGGGGCCGTCCCCCGTCACCCGAATGCATGGCGCACGCGCCCTTTTTGTTTCCGAGCCTCTGGTCAACTGGGCCCGTTGTTCTTGCGTCCTCCCACTTGCCTTTCCTGCCCCGACCCCTATCCCTTCCTCTTACACATGTCCTCCCTCTTTTCTTCCCTCCAAGTCGGTGCCTTATCGTTACCGAACCGTATCCTGATGGCTCCGTTGACCCGTTGTCGCGCCGAAGGTGCCAACGTCCCGACGGACTTGATGGCCGAGTATTATGGCCAACGTGCGAGCGCCGGCCTGATCATCGCCGAGGCTACCACGGTTTCGCCCCGTGGTCATGGTTACCCGAATACTCCTGGGATTTACACTGCCGAACACGTCGCGGGCTGGAAGAAGGTCACCACCGCCGTGCACGCCAAAGGTGGACGCATTTTCCTACAGCTCTGGCATGTCGGCCGCGTCTCGCACCCAGCCTTCCAGCCCAATGGCGAACTGCCCGTCGCCCCGTCCGCCATTCAGCCAAAGGGCCAGGTCTGGACTGGCAAGGAGATGGCCGACTATGTGACCCCTCGTGCCCTCGCGCTTGAAGAGATTCCAGGTATCGTCGCCGAATACGTCAAAGGTGCGCGCCTTGCCAAGGAAGCCGGCTTTGACGGCGTCGAGATTCATAATGCGAACGGCTATCTCCTCGATCAGTTCCTCCGCAGCGGCACCAACACCCGCACCGATGGTTATGGTGGCTCGGTGGCGGCTCGTGCTCGTCTGACCCTTGAGGTCACCAATGCCTGCATCTCCATCTGGGGTTCCGACCGCGTGGGCATCCGCCTTTCGCCTGGGGGCGTGTTCAATGATATGACGGACGCCAACCCGACTGAGACTTTTGGTTATCTTTTACGCGAACTCTCTAAGCTCGAGATCGCCTACGCCCACGTCACGCGCGTCACCGCCCAGGACATCGCGCATGGTGCGGTGAGTGGCGTCGGCCCCAAGGAGTTGCGCAAAGATTTCAAAGGTGTGCTCATCACCGCCGGCGGCTTCGACCGCGCGCAGGGCGAGCAGGCCATCGCTGAAGGCTGGGCGGATGCGATCGCCTACGGCGTGCCGTTTCTCTCGAATCCAGACCTTCCCCGTCGTCTGCAGGAAAACCTCGCGTTGAATACCCCGGACGAAAGTACCTTCTATGCGTCCGGTGCGAAGGGGTATACGGATTATCCCGCGGCGAAGTAAGGGGTGGGCAATTAAGGTAGGGGCAGCACCGCGTGCTGCCCTAGTTGTTTTCAGGGACGGCCCGCCACTCAAAGGGAGACCGGAAACCGGATAGGATGCTGGGGTTCTGCCTCGGGTAGGGTTGAGCGCCCTCTCTCAACCGTGGCTGACCAAGGGTGGTCAGCCCTACCTCGATGCAAGAGACAGGCCGAGACCTGAGACCTGAAAGTATTTTAATTCCCCAGCCAATATCCCGGTCTCCGGTTTCCCTTTGAGTTTATATCCTCTGCCTTGGGTAGGGTTGAGCGGCCTCGCTCAACCGCGGCTGACCGGGCCGGTTAGCCCTACCCACAAAAAAGGACAGCACGTGGTGCTGTCCCTGCCTTTGACATATTGCCTACCCTCAGTGATGTCCGCCGGCCTGCTTCTCCGCCTCTTCCTTCTTCTTATCCCATTTGTGATGGTTGTCGGGGAGGGTGCCGCCGAGTTCGTAAAGTTTAGCCTTATTATTGACCATCGATTCGCGCGTCAGTCCGGTCAGTGAATATTGGCTTTGGAGCCAGATGGCTTCTTCGGGGCAGACTTCTTGGCAGAGGCCGCAATAGATGCAGCGCAGCATGTTGATCTCGAATTCTTTCGGCGCTTTCTCGACGTGCGCGTTATCGGAGTTTTCGGAAATCTCTCCAGGCGTGATGCGGATGGC
Source organism: uncultured Opitutia bacterium (assembly GCA_903835965.1). Lineage (GTDB taxonomy): Bacteria > Verrucomicrobiota > Verrucomicrobiia > Opitutales > UBA953 > UBA953. Next base: position 10,190 of record CAILOT010000045.1, on the reverse strand, counting down.
CTTGGGCGGGCAGACGAATTCGCAGAGCTGACAGGAGACGCATTTCTCCCGGCCGTTCGTATCTGCGACCAGCGTGGGGACGCCGCGATAATTTTTCGGGATGGCCGGGCGTTCGTCGGGGTATTGCAGCGTCACCGGTGGGCGCATCATGTTGTCCCAAGTGACTTTTAATCCTGCGATGATCTGGGGGAGGTAGGTCCGCTCGGCAAAAGTGAGCGGGCGGCGGACGACGATTTTAATGGCCATGGTTTTGGGTTATCCGCGGATGGCGTACCAGATGAAGTACGCGAGAAGGTTGAGGACGGCGACGGGCAGGAGCACGCGCCAGCCGATGCGCATCACCTGGTCATACCGGAAGCGCGGGATGGTCCAGCGCACCCAGACGAAGAAGAACAGGAAGAAGCAGAGCTTGAAGAAGAAAGCGCCCAAGCCCAGCAGGGTGGCGAAGATGCCAGAGCCGACGGTGGGCATCCAAGGCAAGATATGCCAACCGCCGAGGAACATCAGGATGAACAGCGACGAGCCGATGATCATGTGGCTGTATTCGGCGACGAAGAAGATGCCGAATTTAAAGGCCCCATACTCGGTATGGAAGCCGCCGACGAGGTCGGTTTCCGATTCCGGCATGTCGAATGGATGACGATTGGTCTCCGCGAAGATACAAATCAGAAACACCAAGGCCGCGACCGGATGGAAGAAGATGTTCCAAGCGCCGGTTTGCGCGTGCACCATCGAGACGAGGCTCAGGGCGTTGTTTTCATCCGGCGAAGCGGTGGCGAGGAAGACCGTCAGCACGGACAGCCCCATCGCGAGTTCGTAGGAAATCAACTGGGCGGCTCCGCGGACGGCACCCAGGAAGGGGAACTTCGAATTGGCCGACCAGCCGGCGAGCGCAATGCCGTAGACACCGAGCGAACTGATCGCGAACATGAACAGCACGCCGACGTCGGCGCCGGGGCAAAGCGTGATGATTTGGCCGCTGGGAAGTTGGCCGAACGGCAGCATCACCAAGGTCACGATGGCCGGGGCCAAGGCGATGATGGGGGCGAGCACGTAGTAAACTTTACGAACGTGACCCGGAAGCGCATCTTCCTTGAAGAGAAATTTTAAACCATCGGCGGCGGGCTGGATGAAACCTCCCTTGGCGAGGAAAGTGCCAACGAAGGGAATCCAAGCAATCAACGGGTGGTTGGTGCGGTTGGGGCCGATACGGCCTTGAATCCATGCGGACGCTTTGCGCTCCAGGAGTACCGTGTAGGCCGAGATGGACATCAGCACGACAATCACCAGCAGGCCGCGGGCGACCGCGAAATACCAGAGAGGCGAAAGCACGAGATCGGTCAGGATTTTTTCCATGATCAGGTCGGCTTAGGCGTTCACCGCCGGGGCGAATTTCAGCAGCTTGGTTTCAGGGAAGCGATGCGCGGCCCAAGCTTGAGGGTCGAGCTGGACGCCTTCGGTGGGCAGTAACGCACCGTTCAGACCGGTGAGGGCCGGAACCGCAGCCGCCAGCTCGGACCAGATATTGGAAATATTAATTCCGGCGAGACGTGCCAAGACGGCGGCGTCAGGGAGCACGCCGACGGGGCCGGGGATCGCTTGCGCGAAAGCTTGCAGACGGAATTGGCAATTGATGAACGAACCGCTGCGCTCAAACACCGTGAGGCTCGGGAGGACGATTTCGGCGGCGGCCGTCGTCACGCCGTGATGGGTGGCCATGACGACCACACGGACTTTCGCGAGCGTCGAGGGTGGAAGGCCCAGGGTGGAAACTTCTTCACGGCAAATCAGCACGGACTTCACCTTGCCGGCATCGATGTCGGCCGCGAGCGAGCTAAGGTTGGCGTCGGCGGCGCGTGGCGTCAGTCCGGTCACCAGCGCGCCGCGGTAGTTAGGCGTACGATCTTCGGAGACGAGGAGCCCGTCGCCCTTGCCCGGGTGGGCGGGGACGTAGACTGTGGCGTCGTTGGCCTGCGCGAGCCGCGCGAGCAGGAATTGTTCTTCAACGGAAAGATGGGCGGAGCCGACGATGGCCAAAGGCCCTGATTTCAGGGCCGCAGAGGCGGCTTGAAGGGCTTCGTCGAGCGGGACGCGGGCTTGCTTGACGGTTGCGAACGTAACGCGATTGGCGGCCTCGACAGACTTATAAAGTTCGCGGCCGGAGTCGGCCATCCAGGTGTCATTCACGGCGTCGTTCTGGCGCGGCGTGATGCGATAGATTTTGCCTTCGCGCGACCAGACGGTCGTGTTGGTGCCGGCGGAAGATTCCGTGTCGATGCTCGGCGTCTGCTTGAGGAACCACACGCGCATCTTGAAGCGGAAGTCGGTGCTCGTTAGGGCGCCGACGGGACAGATATCGACTGTGTTGAGCGAATAATTATTATCCAGTTCGCGGCCGGGGAAGCACGTCAGCGTATTGAACGAGCCGCGGTTGACGAAGCCGAGGACGGGGTCCTTGGCGATTTCGCTGGAGAAGCGGACGCAGCGGGAGCAGAGAATGCAGCGTTCGTCGTCGAGCGTAACGCGTGGCCCGAGGCGGGTCTTCTTCGGCTTCGCGTTCTTTTCGTCGACGTAGCGGGAATAGCCGCGACCGTATTCGGCGGAGAATTCCTGCAGCTTACATTCGCCGGCTTGGTCACAGATTGGGCAATCGAGCGGATGGTTGAGCAGGAGCATTTCCGTCACGCCTTCGCGGCAGGCTTTAACGGTGGGAGATTCGAGGCGGACGTGGAGGCCGGGAGAGACGTTGGTCGCGCAGGCGATGGCGGGTTTGGGTTGCCAGCCGATCTTCGCCTTGCCGTTTTCCATCACCAACTCATTCGTGGCGCGGTCGCGCATCGGGGAACCGAGCTCGACGAGGCACATGCGGCAATTGCCGGCGACCGGGAGTTTGGGGTGATAGCAATAATGGGGGACCTCCTTGCCGATTTTGGCTAGGGCATCGACGAGGTTGGCTCCGGCGGCGACTTGGTGTTCAACGCCATCGACATTGATGGTGACTAGAGAAGGTTTGTTGTCCGTGACCATGGGTCGGGAAAGATGGTCGAAAAGTAGAAGACCCCCCACTTGCCGCAAGGGGAAAGGCGGGAAAAGGGCCTCCTATTAGGGGTAGGGGCGCGGCGGAGCCGCGAGGGGACACGGTGACAAGGGGGCACGGATGCGGGGCAGAGGCAGCTATGTCGTGACGCGGTCCCGACCCTACCCATCGATTCAGCATTTTAATGTGTTCCCAACCGCCAACCGCTAACCGCTATCACCTGGTGCGATTAGCACCAATTCTGACCAATCTTAATGTTCACAAAGCCGATGGCCTTCACAGATTTTATGTGAATATTTTTGCTTATAAAGCGACATGCCGAACGCTAAATTCGAGAAAAAATCAATATTTGAGCTTCTTGCCGATGGTATCGAGGCCCAGATCCGCCAGGAAGGGTGGAAGGGGCTGCTTCCCTCGGGAAGAGACCTGGCCAACCAGCATAAGGTCAGCCTACCCACTGTCCAGAAGGCCATCGCCCTCCTGATCGAGCGCAAGGTCTTGGTCAGTCGGGGTGGCAAGCGACGCCTCGAAGTGGCGCCAGGTGTTTCTGGCTCTCATCGGGCCGGCGGCCATCAAGAGGTCCTCGTGCTTTCGACCCTGCCGCTGATTGCTTACGACTCCTCGATTGCGATGGGTGTCCAGCAGTTGGGGGAGGCTCTTAAGGCCAAGGGAGATGGATTCCGGTTCGTCGACTTGAGTCGCGTCGAGGGTGTGGAGCGTCGTAAGGCGGCACACGCCGAAATGGTCAAGTCGCGGCCGACGCATTGCATCCTCATGACGCCGGACGCATCGCTCTTCGCCGGCGTCTCCCGTCATCAGGTGAAGATCGCCTCGATGTTCGGCGCCTTGCGACGTCCTTCGGCGCGACGACCCTTACGGGCGCTCTCACGACGACTGCGGTCGGCGACATCACCCAGACGGGTGCGATCACCACCGGAGCGCCGTCCACGATCACCTCAACGACCGGGGACATAACCCTGACGAACCCCGGTAACTCGTTCTTCGGGGCGACCTCTCTTGCGGGCGCCAACGTCAGCCTCGCTGCCGCGGGTAACCTTGAGGCCTTGATCGCCGCCACGGGTAATGCCTCGGTCTCGGCCGCGGGCAACCTCATCGTCGGAGGCACGGCCGTCAATCTGACCACCAGTTCTGGTGGCGCGACGTCCTTCGGTGCGACGACCCTTACGGGCGGTCTGACCACGACCTCGGTCGGCGACATCACCCAGACAGGCGCGATCACCACCGGTGCGCCGTCCACGATCACCTCGACGACGGGTGACATCACCCTGACGAACCCAGGTAACTCCTTCTTCGGAGTGACAAGCCTGGTGGCTACGCTGGGTGACCTCAGCTTCGCAGGCTCTGTTGCTGGTGGCCTGAATACCACCTCGGGTGGTGCGACCTCCTTCGGCGTCACGACCCTCACGGGCGGCCTGACGACAACCTCCATCGGCGATATCACCCAGACGGGTGCGATCACCACCGGGGCTCCGTCCTCGATCACCTCGACGACCGGTGACATCACCCTGACCAACCAGGGTAACTCCTTCTTCGGAGCGACCTCGTTCTCGGGCGCCGACGTCACCGTCGCCGCGGCGGGTAATCTGAACGCCCTCATCGCCGCCACGGGCGACGCCTCGGTCTCGGCCGCAGGTAATCTCACGGTCGGTGGCACGGCCGTTAACCTGACGACCAATTCCGGTGGCACGACGTCCTTCGGTACGACGACCCTCACGGGCGCGCTCACCGCAACCTCGGGCGGCGACATCACCCAGACGGGTGCGATCATCACCGGCGCCCCGTCCTCGATCACCTCGACGACCGGGGACATCACCCTGAACAATGCAGGCAACTCCTTCTTTGGGGCCACTTCGTTCTCGGGCCAGGACGTCTCCGTCGCAGCTTCCGGCGCTCTCACCGCGACCGTCGCGGCCACGGGTAATGCGGCTTTCTCGGCCACGGGTAATCTGACGGTTTCCGGTCTGGCCACGAATCTCACGACGAACTCCGGCGGGGCGACCAGCTTCGGTGTGACCACGCTCACGGGTAATCTCAGCGCCGCCTCCGTGGGTGACATCACCCAGACCGGCACCTTGACCGTTGGTGGCACGAGCAATCTCAGCTCGTCGCTTGGCGACATCGTGCTCACCGATCCGAATAACACGTTCGGCGGCTTGGTCACCGCAGCGGCGAACGAAATCGGCCTCACCGCCAGCGGTAATCTCAGCACCCAGCTGACGGCCATCGGTGACGCCAACGTGACGGCCTCCGGCAACCTCGCCGTCGCCGGCACCGCGGTGAACCTCACCACCAGCTCCGGTGGCGCGACGTCCTTCGGCGCGACCACGCTGACGGGCGGTCTGACCACGACTGCGGTCGGCGATATCACCCAGACGGGTGCGATCATCACGGGTGCTGCTTCCTCGATCACTTCGACGACCGGGGACATCACCCTGACCAACCCAGGTAACCGCTTCAGCGGGGCGACCAGCCTGACCGCTAACGTCGGTGATATCACCTTTGGTGGCACCGTGAACGGCAACCTCAGCACCAACGCCGGAGGCGCCACCAGCTTCGCGGCTACGACCGTGAATGGTAACCTCGGCGTCCTGTCCGGCGGCGACATCACCCAGACCGGCCCGCTGATCGTCACCGGAACGAGCTCGTTGGTTTCGACGATCGGCGACATCGTCCTGACTAATCCGGCTAACCGCTTCGGCGGTCAGGTGACGGCCACGGGCGGCGATATCTCGCTGACCGCTACGGGTAACCTCAATGTCGGCTTCACCTCCACTGGCGTGACCACGCTGAATAACACCGGCAACCTGACCGTCGCCGGTTCCGGCGTTGACCTCAATGTCACCACCTTGGGCAATGCCGCCGTGGGTAACCTCACGCTCACCGGTAACCTGAACATGAATGTCCAGGGGTCGGCATCGATCATCACCGGCGCCACCGCCACCGTGGGTGGTACGGCCACGCTCGTCAGCCCGCTCTCCATCCTGCAGCAGAATGGCAGCAGCCTAGGCTTTGCGGATAAGCCTCGGGGTTCCGGTGCTGGTGGCAGCGTCGGCGACTTCGTCCTCGCTGCCTCCCGCTTCAATCCTTCGAGCCTTTCGTCGACGAATAATAGCCGCATCGATGCCGGTCTGGCATCGGGTCAGCTGGTTTCCGTCCGTGGTGCGGGTGCCGATGGCTATGAAGGCGTCGTGCCCAAAGGATATGTCGTTCGTCGACCGGATGCGCCGGCGCCTGACGCGACTTCGCAGGGCTACTTCACGGGCGGAGAGCGTGGCGTCAGCGGCAGCGCGTTCCGCATGATCTACCCCAAGGTCAACCTCGGTCAGGCTTACTACGTCGGCGCCCTCCGTGGCGATGAAGCTAGCTTGGAAGAAGCGGAGGCGAAGTGATCAGCGCGGCGGAGCCGTCGAGGGTAGGGGCGCCACTGCGTGGCGTCCGCTTGCATCGGGTAGGGCTGGCCATCCTTGGCCGGCCGCGGCCGAGCAGGGATGCTCGACCCTACCTGGGTCATGGGTAGGGCGGTCATTGCTATGACCGCCGTTCGCAGAGACGCGTGCGATGAGCCGGGCAGAAACACCGACCATCCCGATGTCCGTCCGCCCACGGCCGTGATGGCAATCACGGCCCTACCAGCGCGGCGGAGCCGCGAGGGGGCACGTGGGCGCGGTGACAACTTGGCACGGGGAGATGGTATCGGAAACGAGCCAGCATGAACTAGGGCAGCACGCGGTGCTGCCCCAACCTAAAGGCTGGCGGATGTTATGTCATCGCATCCCTACGCAGGAAACCGGCTTCCCTTCGCGGTTTACAAAACTCGGCCGAATCGGCTTGTTTGTAAATTAATATGACGTAAAGTTTACAAATGAACGCCAAGGAGGCTTGCTATGTATACCGCCGTCCGCCGGTCGACCTGACCCGCGGCTGGGCGGGGCTGTCCTCGGCCACCGCGGCGGTGGCGCGTTTCGACTCGGTGGCCGCCAGTCTTCCCGCCGCCCTCAAGGGCGTCACCTACCGTGACCTGCTTTTCCGCATGGAGGCGTCTTCGAGTTCGGCGATCGAAGGGGTGGAGGCTTCCGCCAGGCAATTAATCATGGACGAGGTCTTGGCCGGCACCGAGGAGTCCGTGTCCCGTGATGAGCAGGTGCGCGAGGCCGCCAGGTCGCTCGCGGCGATACATGCTGCCGCCGATCTGCCCGCCCGTCGGCCCATCACGCCCTCGTTCCTGTTCGCGATTCATGCGCTCCTGATGCAAGGGGTCGCCGACGCCCATCCTGGGAAGTTTCGCCAGCCCCCTTATGTCGGCTATGCGGCTGGACGGCCCGCGGTCGACTCGAAGCTTGTCCCTAAATGTATGGACGACCTTCTTGGTTTCATGGCCGAGGACCCAGGTCCCGAAGGTCCGTTGGTCAGGGTCGCCATCGCTCATGCGCTCTTTGAACTCATCCACCCCTTCCACGATGGTAACGGACGGATGGGCCGGTTGCTTATGCCCCTGCATCTCATGCGCGCGGGTGCCACGACCGAGTCTAATCTGGTGCTCTCGGGGCAGCTCTATGTGCATCGCGAGGACTATCGCCAACTTCTTGCCAATCTCCACAAGCGGGGGACGACTGAGGATTGGGTCGCCTGGGTCGAGTTCATGCTTGGGGCCATGAGGGAACAGGCCTTGGCGCATGCCACCTTCTTTCAGCTCATCCGGAAGAGGTTCGACGATATTTCTGAAGCCACGCTCGAAGCGGCGGGCCAACGCGCCGCCGGCCACCTCCTGCCGAGGTTCCTGGTAACCCCCGCCTTCACCGTGCCCTCTATCATGGGCGGAGAGAATCGGGTCACGGTTCACAAGTGGATCGAGAAGTTGGTCGCAGCAAAGGTGATCAAGGTCGAGCGTGCCGGCGTGCGTCGTCGCGCCACGATCTACCTTTGCCCCGGACTCATGAACCTGCTGGGGCGCAAGTGAGCGGCCGAGGGTAGGGGCGCCACTGCGTGGCGTCCGTGGGCGGATAGATTGTGGAAATCCGGCTGTCTCCGCCCGGCACAGGGCACGTTTCTCTGCGAACGGACGCGACGCAGTCGCGCCCCTACCTCGATGCAGCTATGTCGTGACGCGGTCCCGACCCTACCCAGCGCGGCGGAGCCGCGAGGGGACATGCTGGCATGGTGACATGGGGGCACGGGGAGATGGCAGCGGAAGCGGGGCAGAGGCAGCTAGGTCGTGACGCGGTCCCGACCCTACCCATTGCCTCGGCAAATCGATGCAGCCCTCGATGCAGTCATCGACGCTGTCCTCGATTCAGTCCTCTATTCCTTTACGCAATCCTACTCCAAAGCACCTTGAGGTAGCGTCCCTCGGGGTGGTTGGAGGCGTTGGGGTGATCGCCCCCTGGTCCGGTGCGGTCGAAAATCTGGAGGCGCTTTTGGTAGCGGTGCGCAGCCTTGACGACAAGGTCTTCAAAGGCTTCAGGGGAGACGAGGCCGGAGCAGGAACAGGTCACGAAAAGGCCGCCGGGGGCGACGAGCTGCATCGCGAGGACGTTGAGGTCGTTATACTTCTTCAGGCCTTCGGCCTCGAATTCTTCGTCCCGGCTATCAACAAATTTAGGAGGATCACAAAGGATTAAATCCCAGGTCTTGCCGTTCTTCTGCATCTGGCGAATCCAGGTGAAGGCGTCGGAATGGACGAAATCGATGCGGACTTGATTTAAATTCATATTTCGCTTGGCCATCTCGATGGCTTTTTCATCCAAGTCGACGCCAGTGACTTCGGCGGCGCCGGCGAGTTTGGCGGCAATCGAGAACCCCCCCGTATAGCAGCAAAGATCGAGGATGCGCAGGCCTTTGGCGAGGGCGCCGAAGCGACGTCGGTTGTCCCGTTGGTCGCAGAAGAAGCCGGTCTTGTGGCCTTCGGCGAAGTCGACCTCTTGCACCATGCCGAACTCCTTAATTTTAACGAACCTAACGGGCGATTTCGGAATATCAGTCGGCATGATGCCTTCGATGCGGGCGACGTGCGGATCGACTTGGACGATTTCACGCTTTGTCCCAATCGCGTCATGCAAGATGGGTATCCAGCGTGGAAGGCGGCGCATCACCGCGTAAGAGGAGACTTCGATGGAAAGGACATCGCCCAGGCGATCAACAATCAGGCCGGAAAGAAAATCCGCGTCGGCGTTGACCACGCGATAGGCGTCCGTGTCGGCGTCGAGCTTGAGGACGTCCTTGCGGAGAGCGGCGGCTCGGCGGAGGGCAGCTTCGAACCATGCATCATCGGGTTTGCCTGCGGAGGCCTTGAGGACGCGCAGGGCGATTGGTGCGCCGGCATTCCAGAAACCATAACCGATGAAAGACCCCTGCTTATCATAGGCCGCTACGACATCACCTTGACGGGCATCTGGTGAAACCTCCCCGACCATGGAGCGGAAAATATTAGGTTTGGACGAAAAAGTCTTCAGCTGCACCCATGGTTTCTCACGCGCGATGGGCGCGGGAATATTGGGGAGAATGCTGGACGGTTCGGACATGCCTCACAGGTGCATTGACCCAGAGGGCTTGGCAAGCGTCCAACGGCCACCAGTAGGGATTTAACCGATGAAACTGCAGATATACTGGCAGATTCCGGCCTTTACCGAAATCGTGAAGCCGGACTTGGCCGGGACATCGAACTTGGTGCCAGCGCCGTAGGACTTCTCTTCTTTGGAACCGTCGATCACGACGACGCAGGAGCCATCGGTGATTTCCATGATCTCGGCCTTTTCGGTGCCGAAGTGGTAGGAGCCGGCATAAATCAGACCCAGGGTCTTCTTCTCGCCGGAGGCGAAGAGGATTGAGTGGGAGACGACCTTGCCATCGAAGTAGACGTTGGCTTTGGCGACGGCGGTGACGTTTTTGAAATCCATGGGGGTGTTTGGTAAGGGGAGGGGAAGGGAGGGTAAAGGGAGAAAGTATCGGGTGAAAGCGGTTAGCGGTTGGCGGTTAGGTAGGGGCAGCACCGCGTGCTGCCCTAGCTGTATTCATTCTCAGGTGGCGGGTGGCGGCCCCGGGTGGCAGGTGGCGGGAAGAGATAACAACACTCAAAGGGAAACCGGAGACCGGATGAATGGCTGGGGCATCTAGGTAGGGGCGCGACTGCGTCGCG
>CAILOT010000044.1:0-5875 GCA_903835965.1 uncultured Opitutia bacterium | reverse complement strand
TGGCTAAACCATGCCGCCCCCGCGGGAATCTCATCGTGGTCCAGAAATCGCGCTCTCCGGCGTGGTCGAGCGCATCCTATGGCTGGACGAGGAGACGCATTTCACCATCGCCGAACTGGTGGCGGAAAATAACGAGAAGACGATCATCCTCGGTAACATGACGGGGCTGCAGTGCGGCGAGACGGTCGATCTGGTGGGCTTCTGGGAGCGACACCCGTCGCATGGCCCCCAAATCCGAGTCAAATCGTTCAACTCCCGCTTGCCCTCCTCCGTGCATGGCATCCGTAAATACCTCGGGAGCGGCCTGATCAAAGGCATCGGTAAGACATACGCGGATAAGATCGTCGCGAAATTCGGTGTACGCACTTTTGATATCATTTCCAACCAGTCCGGACGCCTGCGCGAAGTCGAAGGTATCGGCCCCGGACGTGCTAAATCCATCAAAGCCGCCTGGGAAGAGCAGAAAGCCCTGCGCGAAGTCATGGTCTTCCTGCAAACCTACGGCGTCACCAATTCCATCTGCCTGCGCATCGTCAAGGCTTACGGTGAAGAAGCAAAAAAAGTCGTGACCTCCGAGCCCTATCGCGTCTGCCGCGAAGTCGAAGGCGTCGGCTTCAAGACCGCGGATAAAATCGCCCGCAACCTAGGGTTGCCCACCGCCGGGCCGCAACGCGTCGATGCGGGTATCTTACACACGCTCGAAGAACTTGAAGGCGAAGGTCACAGTGCCTTCCCGGACGAAGGTTTGCTCGAAAAATCAACCGCCTTACTCGAAGTGGATCGGGCCGTCGTCCAAGACCGCATGCGTCGGCTGATCGATGATAACTCCGTCGGCATCCTCGACCATCGCGGCGTCCGGCTCGTGCAATTGCGTCCGCAAGAAAACGCCGAGAAATCCATCGCGGTGTCGATTCGCCGGATCATCGGCGGCGACAGCGGTTTACCTGCGATCCAAGCCGAAAAAGCCATTGAATGGGCGCAAGCTCGGGCCGGATTTGCCTTCTCGGAAGCCCAAGCTTCAGGCGTCTTGATGGCGCTTAAAAACAAAGTCTCCGTGCTCACGGGCGGCCCTGGAACGGGTAAAACTACGATCCTGAAAGCACTGTGCGACATTCTTTCCGCTAAGCGCACCCGTATGATGCTCGGTGCTCCTACGGGACGCGCCGCCAAACGCATGTCCGAAGCGACAGGCGTGCCGGCCGCCACCATTCATCGGCTTCTTAAATTCGATCATGCCGCCGGCGGCTTCACCTCCAATGCGGATAACCCTCTGGCCGCAGATTTCGTCATCGTCGACGAATCTAGCATGCTTGATACCAAACTTGCCGCCGCCCTCTTGCGGGCCGTGCCATCCACCGCCCATCTCCTACTCGTCGGCGACGTCAATCAGCTCCCTTCGGTCGGAGCCGGCAATGTCTTAGGCGACCTCATCGAATCCGGCACCGCCGCCGTCACCCGACTCGATACCGTCTTCCGCCAAGGCGCACGAAGCGGCATCGTGACTGTAGCCCACGGCATCTTGCACGCGGACACGACTCCTCCCACGCCGGTGGAAGATCCGACGAAATTAGATTTCTCGGAAGATATTCATTTCGTCAAAGCGGAAGACCCCGAAGCCTGCGTGGCGATGGTCACCCGGATTTGCTGCGATATCCTACCCAAGGCGCTTCGCCTTGACCCGTTACGCGACATCCAAGTCTTAGCCCCGATGCATAAGGGTACCGGTGGCATCCAGGCCTATAACCAAGCCTTGCAAGTGCGCCTCCGGGGTCCGGACGCCAAACCCGGACGCATCTCGCCGGGCGACAAGGTAATCCAGACCCGCAATAATTATGATAAGTTAGTCTATAACGGCGATTTCGGCGTCGTCCTCGGCCAAAATGAAGAAGGCACCCTGCTGGTCGATTTCGACGGCACCCGCGTTGAACTGGAACGCGGCGAACAATCCGACCTCCAACTGGCCTACGCGGTGAGCATCCATAAATCCCAAGGTTCGGAATTTCCCGCCGTGGTCGTGCCGCTACTCCGCCAACATAGTATCATGCTGGCCCGTAATCTGATTTATACCGCGGTGACCCGGGGGCGCAAACAAGTCATCCTCGTAGGCGACCCCACGGCGTACGCGATGGCGGTGCGTAACGCCTCTGACTCCCGTCGCATCACGGGCTTGCTTCCGCGTTTAAAAGATAACCTTTAAATCCGGACGCGCATCGTACCGCGCGTGACGCCGAGCTGGTTAAGGACCTTGAGGTCGTTCCAAAGCGCGGTGCCGTCGAGCTCACCTTTCAACAGCGCCTGATACTTTTCTAAAGTGCGTGTGACCGTAACGGCATCTTCGTCGACGAATTCGACGCGGAAACGGCGGACGCCGAGGGCCAGGAGCTGATTGACGTATTCCGCCCCGGTCTGGGCGCGGGAATTAAAAAGCGTATTCCGGCAGCCGGCGTCGGCCTTAAGGATATGTTCGGCACCGACGCGGTCGCGCAATTTGACACGGTGTTTCTCGCAAGGCCTTCCGCAATCGCGGTAATCCTTCCCCTTGGAAAGGAACGCGCAGAAAACACAATGCTCCATATGGAACATGGGCATATGCTGGTGAATGGTGACTTCAAACCAAGCCGGCGGGGCTGACTGCATCAAGGCCGCTACCTGATTGGCGTCGAGATCGTAAGAGGCCGTCAATCCCTCTAAACCATAATTCTGCATCAGCCATTCCGCCGTAAGTCCATTGGCGACATTAAGTGAAAAATCTCCACGACGACGCTGACCCGCGAAGGCGCGTAAATTATCGTGATTACGCACGAGGTAACCATCCGCCTGCGAAGAGAGCATGATTTCGCTCAGACGATCTTCACCTTGCTTGTGTACGCGCGGACCCATCACCCAGAATTCTACCTTCTGCCCTGTTTCTTGTTCGAAGGCCCGCACGCGAGCAACGGCGGTACGAAATTTCTTAGGATCTTCAAATTCGGCATAAATCACCCGGGCACCCCAAGCCAAGGCGGGCTCCAATTGTTCTGGCTCACGGATCACGACCACGATCTCCGGCGCTTTATTGGTCGTGGCTTCAGCCGTCGCCACCACCTTGGTTGAAGATTCTTCGTAAGGCAGAAGAACCCAGCGGCGGGGCTGCCGACGCAAGGCCATGATGCGATCGGAAAGATCGCGGCGAAGGCGATTAAGCTCACTCATTGGGACAATCAAGGCGCCCTCCAGATCGGCCTCGAGCGCCCCAAGCTCAAAGGAAGTATCGCCCAAGCGCCCCAATTGCTCGCGCAAAGACTCGACGTCCATCGGACGCTTTTCGGCGATTGCACAGGGCATTGACGATTCAGCTGTCACCACATGGCCTTCGGTGTCGCTGAATTCGACGCGCAAAGGCTGCGCGGCGCGCCCGATGACGCGGATGTCTATCGTCCGCCGATAATTTGCCTTCTCTCGGTCCCATGAAGCATGCAGCTGCTTGTCCAGGTCTTGATCCTTAGTCTTCCAAAGCATCGCCCCCGGAAGCACGCGGGCCCAATCCATCGCACCCGCCCGATCAAAGCGGACGTAGGTGAGACCGCCGCGGGCAGGTTCGATTCCGTGCACGAATCCGCCCTCTTCACGCTCGGCCGGCTTACCTTGGTCAAACACGACGCCGTCCCCAGGCTTCAAGGCGCCTTCTAATTTAAGCGTCACGCCCGGAGGAGCCACATCGATCACCGTACCGAGGAAAGCACCGCGTTTCTTGCCGAAACGAGCGTGCACCAGCTGTTGGTTATCGATGCCGCGAAGCCATCCCGTATGGAGACCGCGTGAGAAAGTCATCTGCATGGCGTAATCCTCTTCCTGTCGTACCTTTTGCGCCGCCTGATCGGCATCGGCGCCCCGCTCAAAAGCATCCCAAGCGGCATCGACGGCCCGTCGATAGGCCTTGGTAATCGCAGCCACATACTCCGGCGATTTGAGACGTCCTTCGATCTTCAGCGAACGGATACCGACGCGGATCAGATCAGGAACGACTTCGATACCGGCCAGATCTTGCGGTGAAAGCAGGTAGGCCTTATCACCCAACGGTTGCAGAACCCCGTCCACGATTAATTCATAAGGTAGCCGACAGGCTTGGGCGCATTCACCGCGATTCGCAGAGCGACCGCCGAGAGATTCACTGGTCAGGCATTGTCCGGAATAGGCCACGCAAAGAGCCCCATGGACAAAAACTTCGAGATCCAACGGTGAGCCGCCCCGGGCTTGCTCCGTCTGCAGCTTCTGCATCTCGGGAATGGAAACTTCGCGACCGAGCACGGCAAGCGAGGCACCCAAGTCACGGGCATAATCGACGCCCGCCGCACTTGTCACCGTCATCTGCGTCGAAGCGTGGATAGGGAAGTCAGGCGAAATCCGGCGGATTAGACGACAGATCCCCGGGTCCTGCACGATGGCGGCGTCGACCCCGGCGGCGACAATCGAGCGGAGCGTTCGGGCGGCCTCCGCCAATTCGTCGGGAAAAATAAGCGTATTAAAAGTCACATACCCCTTCACCCCCCGCGAATGCAGGTAGGCCATGAGCTCGGGCAAATCAGCTTCCTCGAAGTTCTTCGCCCGAACGCGTGCATTAAAGCGACCAACCCCAAAGAAAATGGCGTCCGCGCCGTTCTCGACGGCAGCCCGGGCACAATTCCACTCGCCAGCCGGGGCGAGGACCTCGGGTTTGAGCTTAGGATGGGTTAGGCCAGGAGGAGACACGCCCATAGCAAGGCACAGACCTACCCGCCCTGCAAAGAACAATTCGGACAAATCAAGCAATCCGACTTAGATAGGGCTACCTTCGCTTCCTTTGTTGCTCCCCCCTTCCCAGATAGTTTGATGAGGGCATGGCCGACAAACTCGATGAAATCTTCCAAATGCAGAAAGCGCTCAACCAGCGCATCGGCGTCGAAACCGCCGGCATGACTGAGGAAGAAAAAATCAAATGGGTACTCAACTACCTCCGCGCGATGCAGCAGGAAATGGCAGAGCTGACCGATTCCGTACCCTGGAAGTGGTGGGCCAAATACCAGAAGTTCGACGAACAGAATGCGCGCGTCGAAGTCATCGACCTCTTCCACTTCCTGATTTCCATCGCCCAGGTCTTGGGGATGTCGGCCGAAGATGTCTACCAAGCCTATCTCAAAAAGAACGCCGTGAATCACCAGCGCCAAGACTCCGGCTACGTAAAGAAGGACGAGAACGATTCACGTCACATTTGAGCACCATGAAAAAAACGCGCTTTAAATTTCGGCGGGGCTTTACGCTCATCGAACTCCTAATGGTGATCGCAATCATCGGCCTCCTCGCGGGAGCGACCTTCGGACTGTTCAAGGCCGCCAGCACTGCCCGCACCAAGGCGAAGGCGAAAGGCGAGATGCAGGCCATGATCATGGCTGCCGAGAATTTTAAAAAGAACTACGGCGATTATCCTTGTGCGCAAAGTAGTACGCCGGACGACTATCGAATCGATTTCTACGATCAGATTATGGGACGAAAAGTCCTGAAAAGTTCGCCCATCACTACCGGCGGTTCCTCCCTCAAGCTGTTGCCTTATAACGATAATACATTACCGGGGAGCGGCAATCGAAAGCAGAAGCCCTTCCTGACCTCGGGCGACGTGCCCTCAAACGATGACACCAAGTTCAGCGACTTGGCTGCGAGACTCGAATTCCGCGATCCCTGGGATAATCCGTATGACTATCGCTACCGGATCCTTAACGGTGGCAATTCGATCACCGACCCGGCTACGGGAAAACTAAAAGCCCCTTACGCCGACTGGAAATCTTCCAACTTCCTGCTGGTGAGCTGCGGCGGAAATTTTGCCGAACCTCCCGTCCAAGCACCCGCCCTCGAAGAATATTGG
>CAILOT010000043.1:0-2472 GCA_903835965.1 uncultured Opitutia bacterium | reverse complement strand
CGGCTAAGAAATCCCCGCGAGCTGGGCGGTATCCGCGATACGCTAAAATCCATGCCGGCCATCAAGGAGGAGCTCATCGCTTTACCTGGCAAAGCCCTTGAGAGCTACCACGTCAGGATCAACCTAGAATCGGAGCTTCTCCATAAACTCGAACAAGCCCTTGCCGAAGAACTCCCCGTCGATTTAACCGAAGGCGGAGCCTTAAGGGCAGGCTATGACCGCGAGCTTGACCGGCTTCGCGCCCTAGCCTCGGACAGTAAGAGTTGGATTGCCGAATTCGAACGCAACGAACAGGCCCGCACCGGCATCAAATCCTTAAAAGTTAGATATAACGGTAATTTCGGCTATGCGATCGAGATTACCAAGGCCAACCTACCATCCATTCCCGCGGACTACATCCGCAAGCAAACGATGGTCAATGCGGAGCGCTTTACGACCGAAGAACTCCGCACCAAAGAACGCGAAGTCCTGCGCGCCGATGAGCAATCGCTGGCACGCGAGACCGAACTCTTCCAAGCCCTGCTTGCCAATGTCATCGAACACACGGAAGAGCTCCTGCTTACCTCCGGGACCTTAGCTGAAATAGACGTGCTTCGGGGCTGGGCCGAGCTCGCTCGGGAAGCAAACTGGACACGACCGACCGTAGACGGCTCCGACGCGTTAGCCATCGAACAAGGACGACACCCGGTCGTGGAACAAATGCTGAATGCCCGCCCCGGTGCAGGATCCTTCGTCCCTAATGACACTCAGTTAAGCAGCTCGGGCGAACAGATCGCCTTGCTGACGGGACCGAATATGGCCGGTAAATCTACTTACATCCGGCAAGTTGCGCTTATTTCTTTACTCGCACATCTCGGTTCATGGGTACCGGCGAAATCCGCCCGCATCGGCCTGATAGACCGTATCTTTTGTCGGGTCGGAGCCTCGGACGAACTCTCGCGGGGTAATTCGACTTTCATGGTCGAGATGAACGAGACCTCGAACATCCTTAATAATGCCACGGCACGATCCCTCGTCGTTTTAGATGAGATCGGCCGCGGTACGAGCACCTACGATGGGATCAGCATCGCATGGGCTGTTGCGGAGCATCTGCACGGAACCGGAACGGAGGGGCCGCGTACGCTTTTCGCCACCCACTATCACGAGCTGACGAAGCTCTCCGGCTCCCTCGTACGCCTGCGTAATTGGTCCGTTGCGGTCAAAGAGTGGAAAGATGAAATTGTCTTCGTTCGTCGGGTCGTCCCGGGAGCCGCCGACCGTTCTTACGGCATCCAAGTGGCCAGACTTGCCGGGATGCCACCCTCGGTCGTCACTCGGGCACGCGAAATCCTTGCCGGACTAGAAATAGGGGAGGGCCTTCCAGACACTACGAAAGAAAAACCTAAGCCTGGGTCCGTCAAGGCAGCCAAAGAAAATAGCACGCCGAACCTGCCACCCAAAACCGAGGGTCCGCAGTTAGATTTATTCGCTTAGATTCTTTGATTCCATTCCTGGGATGCGAATTTTGCCCAGCTTCCTTCGTGATCGAACTGATTATAGATCGGCTCGGGAACTGCCACGGGGGAACTACCAAGCGAACGCCCCAGCGCTTCGGTAAAATCTTTTTCGAATCGCAACCAATTGCATTCAGGCAAAAAAGGCTCCCAGACATAACCTTCGATCAGGAGTCCGTGACGGTTGCGCTTTTGAGCCGCCCCAGCGATTTTCTTGCCGGTGTCGGTCCGGATGAGGTCGTTAGGTTCCGCACGCTGGGAGCAATCATCAGGGGCAAGGAATTCGCGGCTGCCGCTTGGCGCAGCCACCAAAGCCACTGGGAGCCCTTGTGCCTTCAAGGCATCAGCTAAGGCCTGGTGAACGAGGGCGTAACTCGCCATGGCATCGGCTTGGCTCAACGGATGACTCGCCGGGATGACCAGCGCGAAGGTCCAATCGTTCAGGTGAGAGACCAGACCACCCCCCGTGCAACGCCGCACAAGCGGGTACGCCGCCGGCACCTGCGCGCGATATTTAGACCAAGACTGGGAGACGCCGAAAGTAAATGCCGGTTCGGACCAAGCAAAGGGGCGAAAACGGATACGATCCTGTTGAGGATATTTCTCTAAGAGGAGCAAATCAGCTGACATGTTTGCGACCGCATCGGCGGACTGGCGCGGAAGGACGTCCATAATCAGTAATCTATCCCTTTTTCGATTAAACGCACGACCTTTCGGCCGGTTTCCTTTTCATACCAATCTTCGCAGCCACGCGGGACGCGTAATTCGCCAAGTTGTGCATCGAAAGCTTGGACGGGCGTCTTTAATTTTCCAGCCAAGGGATGAAGTTGCAGGCTTAAGTCGCGAGGCCTTGTACCTAGATTAGGTGCCGTCGAGCGGAGCGAAGCCACGATGAGCTTATCAGTATCAAGCCCGAAATGTTCAGCGATACGCACACCCATCTGATGACGACTGAGCGCATCCGCACCCGCCCAATGAT
>CAILOT010000042.1:0-17104 GCA_903835965.1 uncultured Opitutia bacterium | reverse complement strand
CCTCCCGACGTTCGTCGTGCTGCCCGATATCCGCGGACTGCCGTCCAATGGCCAGAAGAACTGGGACTCCGCCTTCCTGCCCGGCCAGAACCAGGCCACGCAGGTGCGCGTCAACGCCCCGAAGCCCATCGCCGACCTTTCGCCGCCTCCGGCCGACTACATCACGCCCTCCGGAGAGACCTCCGGACTCGAGCTCCTCGGCAAACTCAACCGGGCCCATGCCGACTCGCATCCGGGTGACCCGCGCCTCGAGGCCCGTATCCGTAGCTACGAACTGGCCGCCAAGATGCAGCTCGCCGCGCCGGATGCCCTCGACCTCTCGCAGGAGTCCGAAAAGACGCAGGCACGCTATGGCATCGACAACTCCACCAAGGTCTGGCCGAAGGAGATCAACGTCGCGGAAGAGCAGGACGCCTTCGGCCGAAAGTGCCTGACCGCCCGCCGCCTCCTCGAACGCGGCGTACGCTTCGTGCAGATCTGGTCCGGCAACGACAACGGCTTCCCGCGCCGCAACTGGGACTCCCACGAGGACATCGCCCGCGACCACGCCCCGCTCTCGCTCGGCATGGCCAAAGGCACCGCAGCGCTCATCCAAGACCTCAAAGACCGCGGCATGTTCGAGGACACCCTGATCCTCTGGACCACCGAGTTCGGCCGCATGCCCTGCGCCCAGGGCGGAAAGGGGCGCGACCATAACCCCTTCGTCTTCACCAACTGGCTGGCCGGCGGCGGTATCAAAGGTGGCGTCTCCTACGGACCGAGCGACGAATGGGGCTTCAAGCCCGCCGACCGTTCGCACTTCACCCAAGGCTACGACATCCACGCGACGGTGCTCCACCTCCTCGGCCTCGATCACGAAAAACTCACCTTCCGTCACAACGGCGCCAACCGCCGCCTCACGGACGTGCACGGCCACGTGATCAAGGAGATCTTAGCGTAATACAGTTCGTTGTTCTTGGTTCGTTGTTCTTCGTTACGAATTATGAAGCGCAGGAAGCTAGGTAGGGTCGAGCATCCTAACTCGACTGCGTCCGGCCAAGGATGGCCTTCCCCTGCCTCGATGCGGCTATGTCGTGACGCGGTCCCGACCCTACCTCATGCACCGCAGCATTAATTCCGGTTTCCCTATGCTGCCCACTTTGAACCCTGCCTCCCCCCGTGTCCCCGTGTCACCATGCCCACGTGTCCCCTGATGACGCTTCCTCCTTTATCCCCCACCTTCCATCCTCCATCTTGAATCCCGCCCCATGCGCCACTTCTTCGTCCTGATCCTTTTCACTACGGGGCTCTCCGCCCAGACGATCACCATCGCCCCGGCGCCCGTCGATCGCGCGGCCTTGGTCGTGCAGGTCAAGGTCGCACGCTGCACGGGTGACGTACTCTCGGCCAAGGATGCGACCGGCCACGAATACGACCTGCAGGCCGATGACGACGAAAGCAGCACCTTGGTCCTCGGGTTCGTTCCTGCCAACCAAGCGGTGACCCTCAAGGTGGCCACCGTCGCCAGCACGCAGCCTCACGCGATCAAGGTCGGCCCAGGCGAAGACGGCCTGACGATCTCAATCGATGGCCAAGCAGCCCTCAATTTCCGTACCGACAAGACCAAGAAACCTCGGGCCGACATCAAGGACGAGATCCTGCGTGCGGGCTACCTCCACCCGGTACGCTCCCCCTCCGGTGCCATCGTCACCGGAGACTACCCGGCCAACCATCCGCACCACCACGGAATCTGGACACCCTTCACCAAGGCGGTCTTCCAGGGACGAGCCACGGACTTCTGGAACATGCAGTCAAAGAAAGGCGAAGAACAGTGGCACGGCGGCGGACGACTTTGGTCCGGCGAAGTCTACGGCGGCTTCGAAGCCGAGATGCACATGAACGACCTGAGCGGGCCGAAGCCTATCACCGCCCTGCTCGACCGCTGGTCCGTCACGGCCTACGCCGTTCCGCACGCCCCCAAGCCGATGCATGTCTTCGATCTCACGACCACCCAGACCTGCGCGACCAACGCTCCGCTCGAACTTCCTCAGTATCACTACGGCAGTTTCGGCCTCCGCGGACCTGAGGCTTGGGATGGCAAGGACGGCGCCCGCTTCCTGACCTCCGAAGGCATCGCCGACCGCAAGAAGGGCGATAGCACCCGCGCCCGCTGGTGCTATCTCGGCGGCAAGACCAGCGCCGGCCTCTCCGGCACCGCCGTGCTAGGCTTCCCCGACAACTTCCGCTTCCCGATGCCCCTGCGTCTGCATCCGGACATGCCCTACTTCTCGATTGTCCCACAGAAGCTCGGCGCTTTCTCCATCGAGCCCGGCAAGCCTTACGTCACCCGCTACCGCTTCGTGGTCACCGACGGCGAACCCGACGCCAAACTCTTCGACGCCTGTTGGAATTCGCTGGCGCATCCGGCGGTAGTGAGCGTGTATAAATAGGGAGGGCTTGGCGCCACACCAGCCAGGCATCCTTCGCTACGACACTCATATCACTCCCTCCTAGAGTAAGCCTTCTTAAGACGAATTTTTCCCTGAAATAACCACCATGAAACATCGAACCTTTGCCGCATCACTTCTGATTCTCGCCTCATTCCCCTGGCTTGCGGCAGCCGACTCAGCCTCTTTGCCTGAACCATGGAAGCACGAAGATATCGGCAGCGCACGCGTCGGAATGCCGGTGCCGCCGGTTCCCGCTGATAAGTTTGGGAAAAACGGGCTCTTCGGCAAAAGCGGAACACTCGCCGGCTCGGCGAAGCAAGCCGACGGGGTCTTCTCACTGCAAGGTACGATGGATATCTGGGGGCCGATGGACGGAGGACACTTCGTCTGGCAACCCATCCAGGGCGACTTCGTCTTCATCGCGCGCGTAACCAGCATGGACAACCCGGGCAAGGTGGCGCATGCAAAAGCCGGGCTTTGCATCCGTGAATCAATCGACGGCGGATCACCGCGCGTCGCCCAGTGCATCACGGCCGTGGACGGAACCCAATTCTTATACCGCGAAAAAGACGGCAAGACGATCCGAGACAAACCGGCAGCCGATGCGGCCAAGCCCAGCGTACCGAAGGAAAAGTTCCCTTGCTGGCTCAAACTCGTGCGCCAAGGCAACGTATTCACCGGATATGAATCGCTCGACGGACAGACATGGTGGCCCACCGGCACGATCAAGCTCGACCTCAAAGCAGACGCCCTGATCGGCCTGTCATCCTCTTCCCACGCGACCGACGCTCTGACTACTTCGGTCTTTGATCACGTCACACTGACACGAACATCGAAATAACGCCATCGATGCGCACCCATCTCCTCGCCGGACTTATCGCCGGCTCAGTTTTATCCGGGAGCGGCCGATTAAACGCTGATGAAAAAATTCAGCCGGTCGCCCGCCTCATGACCATCGGCATCGATGGATCCGATCCGCGCGTGCTCCTGGAAACCGCTGATATCCAGGCCCCCAATTGGACTCCCGACGGCAAATGGCTGATCTGCAACGGGACCTTGGAAGGAGCCAAAGTCCTGATCCGCGTCGCCACGGATGGCAGCACCCCGGCGACAAAGATCCCCACGGGCGATATCAAGGTTTCCAGCAACGACCACATCCTCTCGCCCGACGGAAAGACCATCTATATCACCGCCAAGAGCCATCTTTACGCGCTGCCGATCGAAGGCGGGCCCCCGAAGCGCGTCACGAACGACCATCCCCCTGGCATGGCTTTCAAACACTTCCTCCACGGCGTGAGTCCCGACGGCACGACCCTGGCCTATGTCGGCGTAAGCAAAGTAGGTGATAACGAATGGGGCCGGTCAGACCTCTACACGATTCCGGCCACCGGAGGCAAAGACACCCAGCTCACCGACACCGCGGCTCCGGATGACGGCCCTGAGTACTCCCCGGACGGAAAATGGATCTACTTCAATTCAGAAATTAACGCGAAGATCCTTGGCCACATGCAGTGCTATCGCATGAAGCCTGACGGCACCGGCATCGAGCAACTCACCCACGACGAACGGGTGAACTGGTTCCCGCATGCTTCACCCGACGGCAAGTGGATCGTCTACCTAAGTTTCCCGCCCGGCACCGTGAAGCACCCCGCCGATAAGGCTGTAATCCTCCGACGCATGAGGCCCGACGGCAGCGAACAGTCGGACATCTTATCCTTCAACGGAGGCCAAGGCACCATCAACGTCAACAGCTGGTCTCCCGACAGTAAGCGCTTCGCCTTCGTGATGTACCCCAAGAGCCAGGATAACGCGCGCTGACCGACGAGCTCAGCCAATGTTTAGTGCGTTGGCAAGAGAGGGACAGCAACACGTGGCGTCCTAGCAGCGCAGACCCAAGGGAGGACGCGATAGTAATCACGTCCCTACCTCGATACAGCTATGCCGTGACGCGGTCCCAACCCTACCCTTCCGGTTTCCGGCCCCCTTGAGCCCTGTCTCTCCCCGTGTCCCCGTGTCACCTTGCCCACGTGTCCCCTCGCATGCACCGCACGCGTTCACCTTTGCACTTTTGCACCTTTGCACTTCATTAACCCCATGCTTCGGTTCCTGTCCCTCACCCTTCTATCTTCCCTCTCCCTCTCCGCCG
Organism: uncultured Opitutia bacterium; assembly: GCA_903835965.1. Taxonomy (GTDB): domain Bacteria; phylum Verrucomicrobiota; class Verrucomicrobiia; order Opitutales; family UBA953; genus UBA953. The sequence goes on along the minus strand of CAILOT010000042.1, from coordinate 12,529 downwards.
CTGAATCCGTCCAAGACCGCATCGCGACGGTGACGAACACCCCCGGCCTGGTGGCCTTCTGGGACTTCACGAAGCGCGAGGCCCCGGGCAAGCGCTTCACGGCCCATGTGCCCGCCGGCGCGAAGAACGACTACGCCTTGGATGCGGGTAACTACATCAAGGACCTCTGGAACGCGGGCCCTGATGCCACCTATGCCGACTTCCCGATGCTGGGCGCAGGCCCCTTCGGCCAGGCAATTCGCATCAAGGCCGAGACCAACCCGGATTTCCGTCCGGTGCTGTTCGTGCCGCGCACCCGCCTGCAGGACTCGCCCCTCGACATCAAGGGCGCCGGCAAGGCTGTCACGGTCGTAGTCTGGGCCATCCGCGAAAGCGGCAACCACGCCCTCGCCGGCATCTGGCACGAAGGCACCGACCTCAAGGAGAAGACCACCGAGTCGATCGCCAAGGTCGAACGCGGGCAGCGCCAATACGCCCTCTTCGCCGGCCTGAACAAGGAAGGCGCCGCCTGCGGCCACGTCTCCGAGAACGGCGCGAGTTCCTTCACGAACAAGTACGCGCTACATAAGTGCAATTCGGCCGAGCAGTCGCCCAAGGTGCCGGCCGACTCCTCCGCCGAAGTCCTCGCCAAATCCTGGCAGACGTTCGCGATGACCTTCGACAGCAAGACGCAGCAGATCACCGGATGGCTCAACGGCCAGAGCGGCGACCGCTGGCTGGATAATCCCCAGAAAGACCGACTCCTCTCCTACGCCGCCAACGCCTGGCTCCAGGGCCGCCTCGCCAAGATTCCCGGCCTGCAGGAAGGCGAAGACCCGAAGTTCCCGGCCGACCAATATTACAACCCGCCGGAAGACAAGCCGGTCAAGGTGACCGTCGTCAGCGAAAAGGAAGCCAAGCGCGTCGAACTCCGCGAATACGCCTACACCAAGGTCAAGGTCACCCTCCTTGCCGGACAGGAAACCGAACGCGAACTCGTGTCCCTGCGTCTCAATCCTTGGTGGTATCCGCACGGCATCTACGAACCCAAGAACGACGGCACCGGCGGCCCCTTCACCATCGGACGTGTCATCCACAGCTCCCGCAGCGTCGGCTTCACCGGCTGGATCGGCGGCGTCGCCGTCTTCGACCGCGCCCTGACCGCAGAAGAGCTCGCCAAGTTCCATTCCCTCGCGAGGTAGGGTCGAGACCGCGTCACGACCTAGCTGCATCTGCCGCCAGCCCCGGGTGGCGGGTGACTGGCAATACGCGCTCAAGGGGAAACCGGAGGCCGGATGATTAGATGGGAAAATAGGTCCGTTGACTTGCCATCTCAGTTCTCAACCCGACACTCCGCTCGCCCCATGAAAGTCATTCTCACGTTGCTCGTCCTCCTGGCCTCGATCGCCCAAGGCCTCGCCGCAGGTCATGACCCAATCGTCCTGACGGCCCATCAGCTCTCGATCGCCACGGGGAAGCCTTCGCTGGTGAACATGAGCAACGGCACGACCTACCTCCCCGTCTGGTCGCTGTCCGGCGGCACCGAAGGCCAGTCCGTGACCGGCCTCGTGGCCCTTCCGACCGACTGCGCCGGCGTGAAGGTCGAGATCGTCGTGACCTCCGAAGAAGCGGCCACCGAACCCGGCCTCGAGGACGTCTATCGCGTCCATCTTTCGCAGATGGTCGAGAACGCGCCACTCACCGAACGCTACCTCGGCAATCCTGTCCGCACGGCTGTGCCGACCAAGCCTCTCGTCACCCGCACCATCGTCCTCGAGTCCTATCGGAGTATCGTCCCAGGAGCTCCTCTCAGCGTCCGTATCCAGCGCGAACCGAAAGACCCGGCGAACACCTTCACGCGTCCCACCGGCCTGGCGCTGGTGAAGGTCACGCCGCTCCCCGCGACCCCCAAGCCCTACGTCGTCGAGGAGACCAAGGGCTACAACTCCTGGCCGATGATGCAGGCCATCGGCGATAAGCTTGTCTGCGTCTATAGCCGCGGCTCTGGCCACACCATCCACGAAGACGCCCGCGTGGCCCATGCGCGCACTTCCTCCGACCGTGGCCGCACCTGGACGCCCGAGACCGTGGTGGCTAACACGCCCGGCTTCGGCGAGGTTCCGGTCGGCAAGGGACTCGACTCCAAGGGAGCCGCGCTCTTCTGGATCCGCCGCGTCGGCAAAGAATGGCAGCAGGACCTCTATCGTACGACCGATGGCGTGAGTTTTAAACTAGTTACCACACCCAAGCTTTCACCGACTCCGGTCCAGATCACCGACATCTTCACCGTGCCCAAGGTCGGCCTGATGTGCCTCTGGTTCGGAGGCAGCTATGGCAACGCAGAGGTCGCCGACCACTCCTGGGGTACGCTCACGAGTGCTGACGACGGTGCGACCTGGAAGCAGACCACGGTCGAGTCCGGCCTAAACAAAGCCCAGTGGCCCACCGAGCCCTCGGCGGTCTACCTCGGCGATGGCAAGATCCTCGCCATCGGACGTTGCGAAGTCTGGGGCGGCGGCACCACGGCCCGCGCCCAACACCAGCTGACCTCCACGGATTTCGGTGCGACCTGGAAACGCGTGCAGACGAACATCGGCGAAGTCATGGGCTCGACCCCTACCCTCGTCCTCGACGCCAAGACCGGCTTGGTAAGTAATTACTACTATCAGCGCGGCAAGGGCGGCGTCCTCCGTCGTCGCGTCGTCGACCCGCAGTTCATCTTCGATCGCCCGCTGCAGTGGCCCGTCTCCGAAGCGATCGCCGTCGGCAGCGAAGATCCGACCGAAGCCGGCAATATCAACGCCACCTTCATCGGCGACACCCATTACCTCGCCCTGTATTCCGGCCACGCGCCGAATACCTCCGTCCTCGTGACGGAAGCGGCGGCACCTAACAAGAGGTAGGGATATAGAAGCGGTTAGCGGATGGGAGAGACATTGGTTTCAGGTGGCGGGTGGCGACCCCGGGTGGAAGGTGGCGGGTAATACACGCTCAAGGGGAAACCGGAGACCGGATGATTGGCTGGGGGCCTAAGGTAGGGACGTGATTGCCATCACGTCCGTGGGCGGACGGATATCGGAAAGGTCGGTGACCTTGCCCGGCTCGACGCGCGCACGGATGCGAACGGCGGTCATGGCAATGACCGCCCTACCTCATGCACCGCAGCATTAATTCCGGTTTCCCTATGCTGCCCCCTTTGAGCCCTGTCTCTCGCCGTGTCCCCGTGTCACCATGCCCACGTGCCCCCTGATGACGCTTCCTCCTTTATCATCCCTCCTTCATCGTCCATCTTCTCCGTCACACCCATGCCCTCCCGCAAATCCGCTTGGATCGACGTCACCATCCCGTTCGCCAACGGCATGCATGGCTGGCCGGGTAATCCGCCGACGGTCATCAAGCCGCACGCATCCCATGCCAAGGGAGACGTCTGCAATGTCTCGGTCTTCAACCTGAACACCCACGCAGGCACGCACATGGACTCGCCTTGGCACTTCCTGAAGGGCCTCGGCACGATGGACGACATGCCTTTCGACGCCGTGATCGGCCCCTGTCGCGTGGTCGAAATCAAGGACCAGGAATCGATCAAGCCCGCCGAGCTCGCGAAGCTGAAGCTCAAGAAGGGCGAGCGTATCCTCTTTCGCACCCGCAACTCGCAGGTGAGCTGGAAGAAGAAGTCCTTCGACAAGGATTTCGTCTACGTTTCCAAGGAAGCAGCGCAGTATCTCGTCGACAAAGGTATCCGCACGGTGGGCATCGACTACTTCAGCGTCGGCGGATTCTATAAAGACTCCGTGCCGACCCACCACATCCTGCTCGGCAAGAAGGTATGGATCATCGAAGGGCTCAACCTCGCCAAGGCCAAGCCCGGCCGCTACGAGATGATCTGCCTACCGATCCGCATCGCCAAGGGCGACGGCGCTCCCTGCCGCTGCATCCTCCGCCCGCTCTGAGGTCAGGAGAGGGGTTTCCTTCCCCGGGCGAAGGCGCTCGGGGTCACGCCGGTATGGCGTCGAAACTGTGCGGTGAAATTACTCTGGTCGCAGAAGCCGAGGCGGATCGACAGCGACCCGAGCTTCTCCTCGCCTTTGACAATACTCTCACAGGCTGAGCGAATCCGACACTTCATCCAATAGTCACGGGGCGATAGGCCAAGGGCATCCGTGAAGCGGCGCTGGAGCTGACGGACGGAAAGACCGCACGCATCGGCCAAGACCTGTGCCGAAGGATACGCGAGCAGGTTCTCCTGCAGCATCTTGGTCGCCGGACCGATCTTGATATTGAGTGAAGCGATGGGCGACTGACCCATGCACACGCGGGAGATACCCAGGATACCGATAATTTCGCCCTTGCGGTTGCGGACCGGATATTTGTTCGTGACGTGCCAGTCTGGCAGGCCGACCGGATCCAAGCAGATTTCGACTTTGTCCACGATGGGCTTACCCGTGCGATAGACGATCGCATCGTCCGCTAAATACGATTCCGCCATCGCACCTGGCGTCAGGTCTTGGTCCGTCTTAAAGAGCATCTCCCACGCTTCGCGAAAACCGTGGCGCGTGGTCCAGAGTCCGCTGGCGTAGAGATGCTCGCCGGCGCGATTCTTGAGGAAACACAGAAAGCCCGGGAGCGAATCGAAGATCGCCATAGTCTCCACGTCGATGACCACCTCGCGCAGATACTCCTTCTGCTTCTGCAGGAGCTCGGCTTGGCTAAGTGACGCTTTTGGCATAAAATTGGTATGGGGTCATAAAATAAAGGCGCAAGCGAAACCCAATAAGGTAAACACCTGTTATTATTATCTAAAACCCATTTGCCCCGAAGGTTTAAATCCGTAAACCTTCCGCATTCGCATGAAGCCCGTTGTCCAAATCTCCCTAGACCTGACGAACATCGACGAGGCCCTCGAGACAGCCGCGATGGCGATGCGGGCGGGCGTAGATTGGCTCGAAGCGGGCACGCCACTCATCTTAGCCGAAGGTCTCCATGGCGTTCGTGCGTTGCGCAAAGCCTTCCCGAACACTCCGATCGTCGCCGACTTGAAGACGATGGATGGTGGCTACCTTGAGGCAGAGATGATGGCCAAGGCCGGCGCCACCCACGTGGTGGTGATGGCCCGCGCCCACGAAGAAACCTTGAAGGTCATCGTGAAGGCCGGCCATGACCATGGCGTCCAGGTCATGGGCGATAACCTCGGCTGCCCCGACATGGTCGCCGGCGCCAAGCTCTGCGAAGACCTGGGCTGTGATTTCGTCATCCACCACATCGGCTACGACGAACGTCGCGGTATCGCCGCCCGCGGCCTCCGTATGCCCAGCCCGATGGACCAGCTCCGCGAAGTCGTCCAGGCGGTCAACGTGCCCGTCCAGGCCGTCGGTGGCCTTACCCTCGAACAGGCCGTGCGTTGTCCGGAATACGGCGCCCCGCTCGTCGTCCTCGGCGCCCCGCTGACGATCGATGCCGACGCTTTCAAGACCGCTTCGGGCGACCTCGAATCCTCCCTCCGCCTGATCTGCCAGAAGGTCCACGCCTACGGTGACGTCAAAGTCGGCCGCTAAGCCCTCCCCCTATACTCCATACTCTATACTCCATACTCTCAAATGAACTCCCCCGCCGTCGTTAATTTCGCCCCCGAAAAGGGCTCCGTCGAGATCCGCGAGATCGCCCGCCCCACCATCGGTGAAGAAGACGTCCTGCTCGAAGTCGCCAACGTCGGCGTCTGCGGCAGCGACCTCCACCAGTGGACGGCCGACCACTCCTGGCCGGTTAATTACCCGGTCGTCCTCGGCCACGAATTCGCCGGCCGCATCGTCGAGCTGGGCAAGAAGGTCGAAGGCTGGAAGGAAGGCGACCGCGTGGTCAGCGAAACCGCCGCCATCATCTCGGCGAACAACCCGATGACCCGCCGCGGGCTCTACAACCTCGACCCGACCCGCAAGGGCTTCGGCTACGGTGTCAACGGCGCGATGACCAAGTATGTCCGCGTCCCGCAGCGCATCCTCCACGCGGTGCCCGACGCCCTTCCCTTCGAACAGGCCTGCCTCACCGAGCCTTGCTGCGTCGCCTATAACGCCGTCGTGAAGAACGCCCGCATCGAACCCGGCGACCGCGTGGTCGTCCTCGGACCCGGCACGATCGGCATCCTCTGCGCCGCCATGGCCAAGCAGTGCGGCGCCGAAGTCGCCATCGTCGGCCTCCCCCAGGACGCCCATCGCCTCGCCATCGCGAAGCAGTATGGCTGCGAAGTCATCATCGGGGACGCCAAGCCGTGGGCCCAGCAGCGCGACGGCCTCGGCTGCGACGGCGTGATTGACGCTGCCGGCGCCTCCGCGACCTTGAAGATCGCCCTCGATATCGTCCGCCCCGCCGGATGGGTCAGCAAAGTCGGGTGGGGGCCTCAGCCACTCGGCTTTAACCTCGATCCGCTGGTGCAGAAGAACATCACGCTCCAAGGCAGCTTCAGCCACAACTGGCCCATCTGGGAGCGCGTCATCGCCCTCATGGCCAGCGGCCAGTTCGACGTGCGTCCGATCATCGGCGGCGTCTGGCCCATCACCGACTGGCACACGGCCTTCGAGAAGATGCATAAGGGCGAAGTCGTGAAGTCCGTCCTCAAGCCTGTCTGATCATGCGCCTAAAAGACAAAGTCATCCTCATCACCGGCAGCACGACCGGCATCGGCAAGGCCATCGCCAAGCGATGCGTGTGCGAAGGCGCCAAGGTCGTCATCCATGGCCTGGAGAAGAATCTCGCCGAGGCGACGCTCGCCGAGATCGGCGCGGCCAACGGAGTCATCCATATCGAGGACCTGACCTCGCCGGGCTGCCCGCAGCGCTTAGTCGACCTCGCGGTGAAGACCTTCGGCAAGCTCGACGGCGTGGTGAACAACGCGGCGTTTATGGCGCAAGGTAACATCCAGACGACCGATGCCGCCTTCTTCCACAAGATGCTCGCGGTGAACACGGTCGTCCCGTTCCTGCTCATCCAGGCCGCCCTACCGCACCTGTCCAAAGCCCACGGCGCGGTGCTCAACATTGGCAGCGTCAACGCCTACTCGGGCGAACCGAACCTCCTTCCTTACAGCGTCTCGAAGGGAGCCCTGATGACCCTGACCCGCAATCTCGGCGACACGCTTCATCGCCTCAACGGCGTCCGCGTCAACCAGATCAACCCGGGCTGGGTGCTCACGGAGAACGAATCCAAACGTAAGAAGTCGCATGGCCTCAAGGAAGACTGGTATGCCGATCTGCCCCGCGTGTACGCGCCTTCAGGTCGACTGATCACGCCCGACGAAATCGCCGCTGCCGCCATCTATTGGCTCGCCGACGAAGCCGGCCCGATCAGCGGCTCGGTCGTCGAACTGGAACAGCACCCGTTCATCGGCCGCAATCCGCCAAAAGATCCGGAATCCCTGCCGGGACAGAAAGCCTGACCATGCCGAAAATCGCCGCCTTCCCGAAGGCCTACATGCATGCCCTCTGCAAGGACGGCACGATGAAGCTCTCCGAGTGGTTTGCGCTCGCCGCCACGCTCGACGTCAAGGGCCTGGAGTTCTACGCGGGGTTTCTCGAGATGGCCGACGAGTCCAACTGGCCGACCTTCCGCCGCCAGGTCGCCGACCTCGGGATGTCCATCCCGATGATGTGCTGCTCGCCCGACTTCACGCATCCGGACAAGGCCTTCCGCGACGCCGAGATCGCCAAGCAGAAGCGCTGGATCGACATGACCCACGCGCTCGGCGGTTCGTATTGTCGCGTGCTCAGCGGCCAGCGTCGCCCCGAACTCACCGACGCCGAAGGCGTGCGCCTCGCCGCCGACAGCATCATCGCCTGCATCCCTTACGCCAAGGAACGCGGCGTGACGCTCATCCTCGAGAACCACTACAAGGACGATTTCTGGATGTACCCCGAGTTCGCCCAGAAGATGGATGTCTTCTGCGCCCTCGTGAACGCCCTGCCCTCCGACGGCTTCGGCGTGAACTACGACCCCAGCAACGCCTACATCGCCGGCGACGACCCCATCGCACTGCTCAAGCGCGTCTCGCACCGCGTCGTGACCATGCACGCCTCGGACCGTTATCTCATCGAAGGCACCCTTGAGGACCTCCGGAAGGAAGAAGGCGGCGCCGCCGGCTACGCCAAGCGCCTCCGCCACGGCGAGATCGGCAAGGGCCTCAACGACTACGACGCCATCTTCACCGAGCTCAAGCGCGTCGGCTTCGACGGCTGGATCAGCATCGAGGACGGCGTCGACGGCATCGACCAACTCCGCCGCAGCGCCGACTTCCTCAAGCGCAAGACCACCCAATACTGGGGCTAAGATTTATGCGAACCCTCGTCACGTGCATCCTAACCTTCATCGCGCTCACCGCTACCGCCGAGCAGACGGACGTAGTAGTCGTCGGCGCCACCCCGGCCGGGGTCGCTGCCGCGGTCGCCGCCGCCCGTTCGGGCGCCAAAGTCGTCCTGATCGAAGAATCCCGCCACGTAGGCGGTATCCTGACGGGAGGACTGACGAACACCGATATCCGCAAGACCGGTGCCGTCGGCGGACTCTACGTCGAATTCAAACGCCTGGTGGTCGAACATTACACCAAGACCTACGGAGCTAATTCGCCGGAACTGAAACTCTGCAAAGATGGCAACATGTTCCAGCCCAAGGTCGCTGAACTGGTCTTCCGCCAATTGCTCACGGCGGAAAAGAACGTGCGGCTCATCGAAGGCGCCCGGGTCGTTGAAGCTCGTACTCCGAGTGGCCCGGCCACCCCTGGTCGCCGCCTCGATGGCGCCATGCCCAAGGCCTTCGGTCCAAAGCAGAAGCTGACGTCGGTGACGTTCGAAACGTCTTCGGGCCGCAATACGATCGAAGCCTCGGCCTTCATCGACGCGACCTACGAAGGCGATCTCGCCGCCCTTGCCGGCGCCGACTACCGCGTCGGTCGCGAGAGCACCGCGGACTTCAAGGAAAAGCACGCAGGCAAAATCTACATCCGTTTCGGCGACAGCAATCCCCTGCCCGGCTCAACCGGCGAAGCCGATGCCGGCATCCAAGCCTTCTGTTTCCGCTTCCACCTGACCAAGAACCCTGCGAACCAGCTGCCGGTCGAGAAGCCCGCAGACTTCAACCGCGACGATTATAAGTTCCTGCTGGCTGACTTCCGTGGAGGCAAGCTGACGCGACTCAACCAAGTGGTGCAGTTCTTCGCGATGCCGGGCGGCAACTTCGAGATCAATAGCAACCACCCGAACAACGAGACCGGCGTACCCAGCGAGTCCCTTGACCTCGCGGAAGAGAACTACGGCTGGCCGGAAGCCGGTGTCGCCGAACGCGGTCGCATTTTCCGCCGCTATTGGAACTACCAGGAAGGCCTGATCTGGCTGCTGCAGAATGACCCCGAAATCCCCGAGTCCATCCGCAAGGACGCCCAGCAATGGGGCTTCCCCAAGGATGAGTTTACCGACAATCGCGGACGACCTCACCATATCTACGTCCGCCAAGGCCGACGTATCTGGGGCGAACACACCATCACGGAGAACGACGCCAAGTTCCTCGAGACCACCGGCCTGCCCGCGCTTAAGCCGGACGGCATCGCCATCGCCGAATACCCGTTCGATAGCCACGCTGTGACCCGCTTCGACCCAGCCTATCCCCTGCTCCGTCCGGGCTACTTCTACGTCGAGCACGAGCCCTTCCAGATTCCTTACCGAAGCCTGCTGCCCAAGACCGTGGACGGCTTACTGGTACCTGTGGCCTGCTCGGCCTCGCACGTCGGCTACCAGACCATCCGCATGGAGCCCGTCTTCATGGCCCTCGGCGAAGCTTCCGGCATCGCCGCCGCCCAAGCCGTGTCCACCAAGACTGAACTCCGCGCGATCGATGTACCTGCCCTCCAGCGAGAGATCCTGAAGCGCGGCGGAGTCATCCTCTACGAAGCCACGGCCAAGCGCCCGGCAGGGCTTTAAACATGAAACTGGCCCGCTTAGCCTGCATCACACTGCTCTTACCCTTGCTGAGCGGATGTGTTAGCCAAGTCGGTGACGTCGCTTCCCTGCGCCGAGCCTTCGAGACGGCCAAGCCGGGCGATACGCTCGTGATCCCGCCGGGTGACTACGCCTTGGACGGCGCGGTGCCGATTCTACTCAAGTCGGACCTGACGGTCATCGCCGAGGGCGTGACGTTCAGACTACCGTATAGGATGGGCGACAAGGCCCGGGCGGTGGTCTTTCAGGGAGAGAATGTGCGTAACCTGACCTGGCGGGGAGGCCGCTTCGTGGGCCACGTCTTCGATCAGTCACGCTCCGATAATACCTGGGAGCCCAACGTGAACACCCGCGGCATCCTCATCACGACGTCCGTCGGGGGCCACACCGAGAACCTGCGCTTCGAAGGTGTCCAGTCCGACGGCCTAGCGGGCGCGGCCATCACGATCCTGGGCGCAGAAAAGAAAGGTACGGAGAAGGAAATACTCACCTATGCGAAAGGCGTCCATATCACGGACTGCCGCTTAGAACGCACCGGAAAGTATATGTGGGATTACGGCTATCTCTGGCAGATTACCGTCTGGCCGGAGGAATACGGCCCGACTGAACACGCCCATGCGCGGAAATACTTCCGTAACGACCTGGTGAAAGACGGCGTGCGAATGGAAGCCGGCGACGACCGCGTATTCTTCGCCAACACGAAGCTGCTACCGGTCTCAAAAGTGCGCCAGGGACCCGAAGTCGCCAGGGGTTATGATTCCCTCTGCTTCTTCGGGGACACCCTTCCTTCCAACCTCGTCCGTGGACGCCAGTATTTCGTCGTCGAAAGCACCCCGACCTACGTCCGCATCGCCGATAAGCCCTTAGGCGCCCCGATCCGCTTCCAGACCTCCGCCGGGCCGAAGACTAAGCTGATTACCCAGCTCTTTTTCGCCCACCTGGCCCTCTACTCACCGAACGGCGCCGGCCCGGGCAAGGGCGCCCTCGACCTAGTCGGCTGCGAGGACGTGGACGTCCGTGGCAATACCCTCAGCGCCCGGGGCGACACGATGCACATCCAGAAGAGCCGGCGCATCGTCTTCGACCGTAACCGCATCACGGGTTCACGCATGGGCGCCTTCTTCCTCGCCGAATTCTGCCAGCAGGCGCTCATCACGAACAATATCGTCGACGGCACGAACGGCTCCCGCGTGGTCAGCATCGAGAAATCCTGCACGGACGTCGTGGTCCGCGGTAACACCTTCCGTAATGGCGGACGCGGCTCCTGGATCAATCAGCCGCACAATCTCACGATGGAAGATAACGTCTTCGAGCATAATACGACCAAGTGCGAATCCGACCCCCAGCGCGGACGACGCAGCTTCGTGACCGGTGAGTACGAGGAATACGCCGAGATGTATTTCACGACCTACGAAGCGGGCGGCACCTACGGGAACGTCATCCTGCGAAATAACCGCTTTATCAGTGGCCCGAACGCGAAGCATGCCATGACCTTCATGCCCGGCGGCTCGCAGATTATCATCCAAGGCAACCGCTTCGAAGGACCGGTCCGGGATATCCCTGCCGCGCAAGGATGCTCCGGCATGGACATCTCGGGTAACACCGGACTGACTCCCTGACATGAATCCGGAAATCGTCCGCCCCAACATCGTCGGCCTCGGCGAAGTGCTGTGGGATGTCTTTCCGGACGCGGCCCACTTCGGCGGCGCACCAGCCAACTTCGCCTGCCATGCCGCCGGCCTCGATGGTGACGCCTGGGTCGTAAGCGCAGTAGGCCAGGATAAACTAGGGGACGACGCCCTGGCCTCCCTTTCGACCAAAAACGTCCACACCCTCCTCCTCCAGCGCAACGAACACCCGACCGGCACGGTCACGGTAACCCTCGATGCCGCCAAACAAGCGAGCTACGTTTTCGCGGCCGATCCGGCTTGGGATCATATCGCTTGGAGCGAGACCGTCGCGACTCTCGCACGCAAATGCCAGGCGGTCTGTTTCGGCTCGCTCGCCCAACGCGCCCCGGTCAGCCGACGCACCGTCCGCGAGTTCCTCGAGAATACCTCGGCGGATTGCCTGCGCATCTTTGACGTCAACCTGCGCCAAAAGTTCTACAGCCGTGAGGTCATCGAGACCTCGCTACAACTCGCCAACGTCTTCAAACTGAACAACGACGAAGTCCCCGTCGTCGCCGACCTGCTCGGACTCCCCAAGGACGAGAAAGCCTTCGTACTCGCCGTCGCCCAACGCTTCGACCTGCACACCGTCGCCTTGACCCGCGGAGCAGCCGGATCGCTGGTCTGGCATAAGGGACAATACGATGAGAAGACCGCACCGAAGGTCGCCGTCGTCGATACCGTGGGCGCGGGCGATTCGTTTACCGCCGCCCTCGTCATCGGCCTGCTCCGCGGCGAAGACCTTTCGCGCATGCATCAGCGCGCCGTCGACGTCGCCGCCTACGTCTGCACGAAAGCCGGTGCGACCCCAGAATTATTGCCAGAGTTTCGGAGGTAGGGGCGAGCGGCCCTGCTCGCCCGCGGCTGACCGGGCCGGTCAGCCCTACCCGCTGTATTTAGGTAGGG
>CAILOT010000041.1:0-5312 GCA_903835965.1 uncultured Opitutia bacterium | reverse complement strand
TGGCTTCCATGCCTTCCTTCAGCTTGGAGATGTCACCCATGATCACGCAGCCGACGGTGTCTTCGGCAAGATTGAGCGCGACGCCTTGCAGGCCTCCGGGAAGCTCGATCATCTCATTCATCATGACGCCGGAAAGGCCGTCGATGGAGGCGACACCGTCCGCGAGGGAAACGATGGTGCCGACGTTGGATTTGCCGGCTCGGGTATCAAGGCCGGCGATGGCTTTCTGGATCTGGTCGATCGCGTTGCTCATGGTATTTAGTAAATCGGGTTAAGGTTGGAGGAGGTGTTCAGGAAAGGGACTTGGCGAGATTGGCCAGACGGAGCGAAGCCGTGAGATCGGTGACATCGTCACCGACGCGGACGCGGAAACCGCCGAGTAACGCATCGTTGCGACGGGCGACGGGGCGAACGGTGCGGCCGAGCACCTTAGAGAAATGTGCTGCGATCGCTTCGGCGTCGGCGGACGCAAGCGGACCGGCATGTTCGATACGGGCTTCGCCGCGGGCAAGTTCGCGACGGATGTTCGCGAGGTACGCGCGCAAAAGCGGGCGGAGCTGATGGGCCGGGCGAGACTTCGTGAGTGCGGCCAACACAGCGCCGACCAAATCGGCGGAGACCGCTCCGCCCTCAAGGGAGAGGGCGAGGAGGCGCTTGGCTTCGGCTCGGACGGAGGCGGCGGACATCGGAAAAGATTAGCGGGCGAGCTGCTTGACGGCGGCCTCGTTGAGGCGGCCGCGCTGAGCATCGTCGAGGTTTTGTTCGAGCACCTTGGCGGCGGTCTCGACCACGAGGCGGGAAACTTCGCCGCGGACTTCGTTCATCATCTTCACGCGATCAGCTTCGATGGCGGCCTTGGCCTTGGCGATGACCTCGGTCTGGGCGGCCTGAGCTTCGGCCTTAGCGGCTTCGATGGCTTGCTTGGCGGAGTTGCGAGCGTCGGCGAGAATCTTGACGGCTTCATCCGAAGCGGCGATGAGCTTCGCTTCGGCGGTCTTCTGGGCGGCGGCGAGTTGGGCTTCGGCGGCAGCGCGGTCGCTCTGGAGTTGTTCGGCCTGGCGGATCCGTTCTTCGAGCTGACCTAGCGCCGGCTTGATGGCGAAGCGGTAGAGGACGAAGGCGAGGATGGAGAAATTGACCACCTGGACAGCCAGGTGCGGGCCATCGACACCGAAGTTACCGAAAAGCTTGATGATATCGCCGAGCGGGCCGTGCGACTCGGTGGCGGCGGGAGCGCCGTGGACGGCGGCATGCGCGGCTTCGGGCGCAGGTTCGGCGGCGAGGAAAGCGGAGAGGAGGGTCATGGGTTGGACTTAGAGTGTTTTTATTTTCAGCGCTGGGAAAGAGAAGTGGCGGGCCCCTTGCGAGGCCACGCCACGTGACCGGTTACTTCGCGAGGAAGATCGCGTAGAACGCGACGGCTTCGGCGAGAGCCATGCCCAGAATGGACTGGACGAGGATCTTACCGGAAGCATCCGGATTGCGACCAACGGATTCGACGGCCTTGGCGCCAACGAGACCCACGCCGATAGCGGCAGCGAGACAGCCGGCAGCGGCAGGGAGGGAACCAGTGATTTCAGCGATGATCATGTTATTTTATGTTTTGGTTTTTTCTTAACGCACCGCCGGGGGATTCCCGGCATGTCGCACGCCTTGAAAGCGAAAGGGATCAGTGAGCGTGCTCGTCTTCGGCGTGGCCGCCTTCGTGATTACAGATGAGGCCGATGTACACGGCGGAGAGCAGCGTGAAGACGAAGGCTTGAATCAGACCGACCAAGACTTCGAGCAGACCCGCGACGGCCGGAACCACGTAGGGGGCGATGCCGCCGAGTGAGTGGATGAGGTTTTCGCCACCGAAGACGTTGCCGTAGAGACGGAAGGAAAGTGAAATCAGACGGAAAGCGATGGAGACGACTTCGATGCCACCGACGCCCAGGAAGATGAAACTCAGCATGATCCACATCGGGAAGCCGATTTCTTTCTTATCCGCCTTGTTGCCGAAGAGATCGAAAATCAGAACTTTGAAACCGGCGTAGCGCAGGACGAAATACGTCCAAGCCGCGAAAGAGATGATCGACAGCGCAAGGGTCGTATTGAGATCGGAAGTCGCCGGGCGAATTGCTTCGAGCCAGCCATGCTCACCTTGATACTTGATGGTGCCGACTCCGGGAAGAAGGCCGCTCCAATTCATCAGCAGGATGAAGATAAAGAAGCCGCAAAGGGTCGGGAATACCTTGCCGATCATGCTCTTGCCGACGATCGGCTCGAGGGCATCACGCAGGCCGGATGCCATGTTTTCCACCAGCGCTTGGCCCTTGCTCGGGATGATCTTCGGGGTACCGACGAGGACACGGATAGCAACGATGATTACGGCCGCGAGGATCCAGGTGGTCAGGATCGAGTTAGAGACCGGAATGGTGACCGTGAAGCTGGTAAGGTCAGTGGCCTTCGGATTCACGCCCTCCGCGTTCGCCAGGGCGAGGGTTGGAATTAAGGCAGCAATGGTGAAAAGTGGACGCATTCGGACGCGGGAACAGATGGTTGAATGGTTTAGGGCTGATGGGTCAACCCAAGGGAATCCGCCCTCCTTAGAGTAAGGGGGGACGCCCTTGGTCATTAGCAATTCTAATTTACCAACCCCTAGGGGGCTAACCGCGAAATCGTCCAGCCATTGGCCCCTCGGGAATAAAGAAAACGATCGTGCAGACGGTTGGTTCGGCCCTGCCAGAACTCAAAAGACTCCGGGATGATGCGATAACCGCCCCAAGAAGCGGGCTTAGGGACGGCGCCCTCGGGGTGTTGAGCCTTCAGGGATGCTAATCTTGTCTCTAAATGGGCTCGATCTGGAATAACCGCACTTTGATTTGAGACCAGGGCACCCAGTTGGCTGCCGTAGGGGCGCCGGGCAAAATAAGCCAGGGATTCTTCTTCGGAAGTCCTTGTCACTCTGCCACTTATATGTATCTGACGCTCTAAGGCAAACCAGGGAAAAAGCAGTGAAGCCCGGGCGTCCTTAAGAAGATGAGCCCCCTTGCGACTATTATAGTTAGTAAAAAAGCAGAAGCCCTGCTCATCCGCCGCTTTCAATAGAACCGTGCGGGAAGCTGGCGCACCCGTTTCATCCGACGTCGAGAGCACCATGGCATTGGGCTCGATGAGCCCGGCGTTCTTCGCCTGAGCGAACCAAGCCTTAAACTGGACGAGTGGGTCGGAGTGTAATTCATCCCGATCGACACCGTGATCCGCATATTCTTTGCGCAATTCCGTAAGATCCATGGCCTAAGCCTAGGGAGGCACATTGGGCGTGCAAGCGTATGCCGCCCTTCCCTCTCGCCAGCGCTGAGGGTAAATCCACCTTAGAAGCCGTGAATCTGGTTCTCATTACAAAGCGTGAAGCCGCTGAAGGCATCGCCGCCGATGACCCCCGGGTGAAGCACCTCGTCCAGACCGTCGGTCTCCGCGCTGGCCAAAGTTTTCACGTCGGCCTCGCCGGCGCCTTACGCGGCCTCGCCGAAATCACCGCGATCACTCCGTTTCTTACTTTTAATATAACGTGGGAGCAAACCGTGCAGACGAAGCTGCCGCTCACCGTCATCGTGGGTTTGCCGCGGCCGCAAACTGCGAAAAAAGTTTTGCACGACTTGGCCAGCCTGGGGGTGGCGCGGATGATTTTCTTTGAAGCCGAAAAAGGCGACCCTGGCTATCTAACTAGTTCGCTCTGGCAAGAGGACGAATGGCAATCGCATCTCCGAAAAGGAACCGAACAGGCGTGCTCGACCTTGGTGCCTGAAGTTTTGCGCACCCGTTCACTCGAGGCGGCGCTCGCGCTCGTCGCTGAAAATAACTGGCGGGTCGCGCTGGATCCTTACGAAGCATCCGGCGCGCTGGGCGAAGCGCCTGCCGGCAGCATCGCAGGATGCTTGGCCATCGGCCCGGAGCGCGGCTGGTCCGATGCCGAAAGAAAATTACTGGTCGCCCGCGGCTTCGTGTTGCACCACCTGGGAGATCGAATCTTACGGGTCGAGGCTGCTTGCTTGGTCGGCGGCGCGCTCATGCTTGCGCGACTCCATGTCTGGGAACGGCACCAGAGCTTGGGCACGTAATCAGTCGCCAACTTGACGGACCAAGATCGAAGCGGCGGGCTGACCTTTGCCCTTACCGATTACTTTCTTTAATTTCCATCCGGCTGGCACCGGGACGGCGAAGCCGCCGGGCGCTTCAAGAATCACGCGGGCATGGGCTTCGTCGACCGCGTAACCGACGGCTGCCTGGGAGATTTCAGCGCCTTCGGTTTCCCATAACTCCCAGGGAGGATCCGCAAAGATGAGGTCGAATTTTCCAGCCACCCGTGCGGGCTTGGTGGCATCGCCCGTCACCAACGTGAGCGGCAAGATGGCGAGGTTCATCGATTTCGCGACTGCGGACGCGTTAGATTTTAATTCCGCCCCCGCATGCAGATCGACGCAGGTCGCGCTGAGTGCACCGCGACTAAGCGACTCCAAGGCATAAGCGCCCGTACCAGCGAAAAGATCGAGCACCGCCGTTCCGGGGACGAACGCCGCCAAAGAACTGAAGACCGCTTCGCGGATATAATCTGTTGCGGGCCGAACCCCGCCTTTGGTGGGAACGCGAAGTTGGATTCCGCGAGCAAGGCCGCCAGTGACGCGCATGGCCTTAAGTTCTCGGATGCAAGTGGAAGGTCAACGGCGTTCCGCGCCGAGGACTTGCCGGAGGGGCGACCAGCAGGTGGTACGACCGCCGACGACTTCGCGGATGAGCGGCTGCTTCGAGCGCGGACAGTTTCCGCCGTCTTTCCAGCGATGGTTAAAGAGCCAACTTTCTGGCGGATCAGACCAATCCTTGCCGATGACCTTCAGGGCATCGGCGCAAACCGCGCGCAACGTAGCATGAAGTTTACGGAGGGATTTCGGTCCGAAATCGCCCGCCTTCGCCTTGGGATGAAATCCCGCGCGCCATAAGACTTCATCGGCCATCCAGTTGCCGATGCCCGGGAAGCGCTCTTGCATCAAAAGCACGGACTTGATCGGGGCGCGGGCGCGACGACGCAGGAAAACTTCGACGGTCCCGATGGTGAATTCCGGTGATAAAATCGCGGGCGGGATTTTGCTCCACCAGGGAGGCACGCCGACTCCTTGCCAAAATAAGACCCGCCCGAATTGACGAGGGTCCACGAAAATCAGTTCCTTGCCGCCGGACATCGTCAGCTTGAAATGATCGTAAGGCGTCGGCTCGCGAGCCGCGTCGCCGGCTTCAAGTCGACCCGTCATCCCAAGATGCACGCCGAGCCACGC
>CAILOT010000040.1:0-2834 GCA_903835965.1 uncultured Opitutia bacterium | reverse complement strand
CTTCCAAGATAGATTTTTGACCATCAAACGTGAGAATAAGATTCGTCTCGCGGCGCGTATCCGTGAGCTCGTCGGCGTGGAGGTTTCGCCTGACGCCTTGTTCGACGTGCAGATCAAACGTTTGCATGAGTATAAGCGCCAGCACCTGAATTTGCTCCACATCTTGCATCTTTACCGCCGGATGTTGAACGAACCTCACACGAAATTTACGCCTCGGGTTTGCATCTTCGGCGCGAAGGCTGCCCCGGGCTATGCCTTGGCTAAGCATATCATCCATGCGATTAACCGTGTCGGTGCGGTGATCAATTCCGATGCCCGCATTAATGGCATGCTCAAGGTCGTCTTCTTGCCGGATTACCGCGTTTCCTTGGCGGAGCTGATCATCCCGGCGGCCGACTTGTCGGAACAGATTTCGACTGCCGGCAAGGAAGCCTCTGGCACGGGTAACATGAAGTTGGCCCTCAACGGTGCCGTCACCATCGGCACGTTGGACGGTGCGAATGTCGAAATCGCCGAAGAGGTTGGCGACGAGAACATCTTCATCTTCGGACTCGAAGTCGAAGCGGTGGAAGAACTTTGGTCGCACGGCTATAATCCCCGGGCGGTCTTGGAGGCCGATCCTGAACTCGCTGCGCTCTTGGACTGGCTTCGCTCGGATACCTTTACCCCTGAGCAGGCCGGTGTGCTCTCGCCGGTGGTCGATTCCTTGATCGAGGGCGGGGATCCTTATTTGGTCTTAGCGGATTTCCGGAGTTATGTCGAAGCCCAGTCTCGGGCTGAAAAAGCCTTTTTAGACCGTCGTCGGTGGGCTGCCATGGCGATTCGCAACGTCGCCCGATGTGCTAAATTCTCTTCGGATCGCTCGATTGGGGACTACGCCCGACTTATCTGGAAGACCAAATCCCATCCGATTCCGCGTTAACTCAGGGTTGAGATTTAGGCCAAGGCCCTTCAACATGTAGGGGCTTGGACCTTCGTTCTCTCCTATTACTCTCGCTGGTCAGTCTTCTGGCTCAGACCCTTTGCGCCGCATCGAATGACCGTCCAATTTTGTCCTCTGGCTATACGGTGACGGCCGAAGGTGGTATCGAAGGTAAGCAGGTCATTCGCTATGACGCCGATGGGAAGCCGATTGAAGGTAACGTACCCTTGCCGATGTCGAAGGCGTCTCGAGCGATCCAACCACCTGCCGGGGAAGTCGTTCCTAAATCTACCGAAAAAGCTGCTAACGTCTCACCCGCCGCTCCTGATTCGGCGATGAAGACCAAGGACGGTAGAAAACTTCCTTTCGCTTTGGAGGGTGGCGGCGTTAAGCGAGTCGACAATGACGTCGATTTTGATTCCAGCCTGAAGAAGGTCAGTAAGACGAGTAATCTCATCGAGAAGCGTTTTGAGACCTCCCAAGCTCCGATTGGCAAAGACATGGTATATTCGCGGGAAAATCTTCTCACCTTAGACACCTGGCACGGGAAGTATGACACCATCGGCCGTCGGCGCTCCGATATAAAGTTGGAAGATACTTTAGGGGCGACCGCTCGCCCGAAAGACACGATCGAAGTCAAATCCATCGAGAAGGTGTCATCTTCCGTGACGATGACACAGGCGGAGATTAAGGGCATCGATGGCCGGATGACGACGGAAAGGAATAGTTCCTACGAAGTTAAAGGCCAATCGGCTGCCGATCGTTTGGCCCCTAAGTCCATTGACCAGTTGTCCATGCAGGATATTAATCGGTATCAATTTCGTCGAAATCGTTCAGATGAACCTGGCATGCCCTTTGTAAAGCCCGGCTCGGATCAGGTCCAAACGAAGGGTTCTGGAGGTAAATAGGGAGGTTTTTACCTCGCAGAAGGTCTGGGTTAGTTTTATCCAGAACAGTCCACCCTCATGAGCGAAGCTCAATCCAGACCCGCCAGCCCTGGCATCAGCGATTTAGAAGTCAAAGATGGCCAGATCATTTTTGACTCCGTCTGGACGAGCTTAGAGCGGGAACTCGGCCGCGAAAAGCTGATTTTCCCTCGGGAGATTTTCTGGCTGAACGGTGCCCCCGGCGCCGGCAAGGGCACCAATACTCAGTTTATCTTACAGTACCGGGATTACGGCGCCGAACCGATCGTGGTCAGTGATTTGCTTTCGAGTCCTGAAGCCAAGAAGCGAATCGATGCCGGGATGCTGGTGGGCGACCGCGAGGTGGTGGAAATCCTTTTCCGGCGCTTGCTGCTGCCTCAATATGAGACCGGTGCGGTCGTCGATGGTTTTCCGCGCTCGATGGTGCAGGTCGAGTGCTTGAAACATCTCTTCGCCCGCCTAAACGATTTGCGCCAGGAATTCCGTCTGTCGTCGACGGGCGTTCGTTTCGCCAAACCGCATTTCCATATCTTGGTGCTCTTTGTCGATGAGAATGAGTCGGTGCGTCGTCAGCTCAAGCGTGGTCAGGAATGCGTCGCTCATAATGATAAGGTCAAGAAAGAGGGCGGGGTGGAAGTTGAGGTGCGTAAGACCGACTTGAGCGCCGAGGCGGCTCGTAACCGTTATCGGGTATTCAAGGAGCGCACCTACGAGCCCTTGCAGTCTTTAAGGGATATTTTCCACTATCACTTCATTAACGCCCAGGGTTCCTTGCCCGAAGTGCAGGCCCGGATCATCAAGGAGTTACAATATCAGAGTTCTTTGGAGTTGGCGGAAGAGACTTACGATCTGATTTCACCCATTCCCTTGGCATCGCAAATCGTTCAGCACGCCCGCCAGGATTTGGTCCGGCGTTTGGACGACTACGCTGAGCGCAATACCCCGGCTTTTCGTTCCGTCATCGACCTGATTCAGGATAAGTTCCT
>CAILOT010000039.1:0-12242 GCA_903835965.1 uncultured Opitutia bacterium | reverse complement strand
CTCCTCACCCTGCTCGCTCTCGGCACCGCCCTGATCGTCGGCTGCTCCAGCACTCCCAAACCAGTCAGCGGCAATAAAGTCGTCATCTTTAACGGCAAAGACCTTACCGGTCTCGTCAAGAAAGGGGGCGAAGCCGCCTACTCCGTCAGTCCCGAAGGTTACCTCGTCGGCACCTCGACGTTGGACACCCCAAATACGTTCCTTGCGACCGATAAGAACTACGCGAACTTCGTCCTCGAATATGAATTCAAGAACGACCCGCGCTTGAATTCCGGCGTCCAAATCCGCAGCCACGCCGAAACCAAAGAAGTCAATTTCAAGACCGCCGACGGCAAAGCGGCCAAAGTGCCGGTCGGACGCGTCCACGGCTACCAAGCCGAAATCGACACCGACCCCAAGAACGTCAAAAAGCCTGACACCGAAGCCCGCATGTGGTCGGCAGGTCTTTACGAAGAAGGGCGTCGCGGCTGGATTTTCCCTGGCTTCGGCGGCGGCGACGCGCTGGAATTTTCCAAGCAGGGTCGTCAGCTCACGAAAGTCGGCGAGTGGAATCACGTGAAAGTCGAAGCCAATGGTAATCGCATCCGCACTTGGTTCAACGGCGTCCAACGCGTCGACGTCCGCGATGACGGCTACCTGAACGGCTTCATCGCCTTCCAGGTTCACGGCATCAGCAAAGATAAGACCAAAGAAGGTACGACCGTCCAATGGCGTAATATTTCGCTGACCAAAATCTCGGATAACTCCCTCTCACCTTCCGAAAAGGAAGACGGTTGGAAGCTTCTCTTTGACGGTAAAACCAGCAAAGGCTGGCGCTCCGCCAAGGGCCCTGAGTTCCCTAAAGAAGGCTGGAGCATCGAAAAAGGCATGCTCCACACGGCGGCTTCGGGCGGCAAAGAATCCGCGGCGGCCGGCGACATCATCACGATCGCGCGCTTCAAACAGTTTGAGATTTCCGTCGACTTCAAGCTCACCAAGGGTGCCAACAGCGGCTTGAAATATTACGTCCAGCCAGACCTCAACCAAGGTGCCGGCTCGGCCTTCGGCCTCGAATTCCAGATGCTCGACGACGCCGTCCACCCGGATGCCAAACTTGGACGTAATGGCAATCGCACCGTTTCATCGCTCTACGACCTGATCACGGCTTCCAAGGATAAGCGTCCGAACCGTATCGGCGAATGGAATAACGCCTACGTGATCACCAAAGGCACCAAAGTGGAACACTGGCTCAACGGACGCCTCGTCGTTGCGTACGACCGTTCGACCGCCGAATTCCGCGACCTCGTCTCAAAAAGCAAATATGCTGATCCGAAATATGGTAAGAACTTCGGCGAGTGGGCCGACGGCCACATTCTCCTGCAAGAGCACGGCGATGAGGTCTGGTTCAAGAACGTGAAGCTCCGCGACCTGGCACCCGCCCCGAAGCCTGCGGCCAAAGGTGGCAAGAAGACTCCCGCGAAGAAAACCGACGGTGCTGATACGGCTAAGAAGTAAACCAGCCCATCATGGCTGACCTGAGGCCGGACGACGCAAGTCGCCCGGCCTTTTTTGGCTTAAATCATGGCGGCTTGGCTGGCTTTAACCCTAGGTTAAGGTCTAATAAGATATAGTTGTTAACCATGACCCTGTCCGTCCGGAGTTTAATTCTGATTCTAACCCTGCTCACGGGCGTTCTCTCCGTTCAGATCGCCGCCCAAGCCAATCCCGATGGCGATGAGGGGCGCCCTCCCCGTCGCCCTGATGGCGAACCGCCCGGCAAAGGTAAAGGCGGGCCTGATGGCAAACGCGGACCTGGTGGAGGCAAGCGTGGCGGGAGCAGCGCGAAAGTCATCACGGACCGCTCCCTCAAGGAACTTTGGATCCCCCCGCTCCTCGAGGGCAAGACGCTCAACCTCGTCATGGCGGCGAGCACGAAGAAGTTTGCCGAGACTCCGACACCGACCCTCGGGTATAACGGCTCCAACTTCATGGGGCCGACCTTGGTCTTCAACCAAGGCGAAACCGTCCAAATTAATTTTAAAAATAATTATACCGAACCCACGACCGTCCATTGGCACGGCTTACACTTGCCCGCGACGACCGACGGTGGACCGCATCAGCTCATCCCCGCAGGAGGAACGTGGAATCCTTCATGGGTGGTCAAGAATAACGCCGGCACTTACTGGTATCACCCGCACCCGCATGAACTGACGCAAAAGCAGATGGCCTTAGGCGCCACGGGACTGATTATCATCCGCGACCCGGAAGAAGCGAAGCTCGCCTTGCCCCGCACCTACGGGATCGACGACGTACCGCTGGTCCTGACCAGCCGTCGTTTCAACGCCGCCAACAACTTCACCTACGCCGGCGATGAAGATAAATATGGCGACTACCCGCTCGCCAACGGCGTGATGGACGCACAGACGAAACTCCCCGCCCAGCTCGTGCGACTCCGCCTCCTTAATGCGGAAATCGAACGCGGCTACGTCCTTGGCTTCAACGACGACCGCCCCTTCTATCTCATCAGCACCGACGGCGGACTGATCGACAAACCCATCGCCCTCAAACGCATCCGCCTCATGGTGGGCGAACGCGCGGAAATCCTCGTCGACCTCGGCCAAGACAAACCGGGGAGCAGCTTGGAACTGACGGCATATAACTCCGGCCAAACTTTTGGCTTCCCGGGCGGGGAGCCTGATAGCGGCGGGGCGAACGGTAGCTTGCTGAACGACAAAGATTTTCGCGTGTTAAAAATCAACGTCGCTCCCGCCACCGCTCAGAAGCTTACGACCTTACCCACGACCCTGAAGACCAATCGTTACCCGCAGGCCACGGAAGCCACCGAAAAACGACGCCTGAGCGTGACCGATGGCCGACCCTTCTTCAAGTTCGACGGAAAATCCTTCGATATGCACAGCTCGAACATCGTGGTGAAACTGGGGGCCACCGAAACTTGGACGATCACGAATAATAATATCTTCGGACATTCCTTCCACATCCACGACGTCCAATTCAAGATCCTATCCCGAAGTAACGGCGAAGTACCCGATTACGAAAACGGGTGGAAAGATACGGCCTACCTGCCTAAAGGACAATCCGTGACCTTTGTCGCTAAGTTCGAAGATTACGCCAGTGACTCCGATCCGTTCATGTTCCACTGCCACATGGCCAATCATGAAGACGGCGGGATGATGGGGCAGTTCATCGTCAGCAAGAACCCGTCAGCCGTCAAACGCGAGACGGACGGCACGATTAAATTCCGGACCAAGGTCGAACATCCACTCACGGCCAAACTCATCGCCAGCGCCGCGCGACAGGCCGACACCCTCGCGCCGAACTTCGAATGGAAAAACCCGGCAGGCGGGACCTTCACCGCCAAAGCGCTCATGGCGGACAAACCGATGATCCTGTACTTCATCGAAAAAGAATGCCCCTGCTCACGCGATGCCGCCGTCTTCATCGACCAACTCCAGTCGGCTTACGGAAACAAAGCCACCATCATGGGTATCATCAATGCGGATGCGACCTCGGCCGCCGCCTGGACCAAGACCGTGGGCGCCCGCTTCCCCGTACTCGCCGACCCTGAGTTGGCCATCATTGACGCTTACCACGCCGAACGCAGCGCCAGCACCATCGTCATCGCCCCTGGCGGCACGATCATCAAATCCAATCCTGGCTACAGCGCCGCCGTGATCAAAGACGTGGGCCATCTGGCCGCCCTGCTCACCCACTTACCTGAAAAGCTATTGAGCCTCGATAAAGCCCCAGAAAAGCTGACCTCAGGCTGTCCGCTTAAATAAAACTTTCGTCTGGCTGGGAGGGAGATACAAAATGGCCTATGCCTCGTTTGTTTCTTGCTGCTTTGCTCAGTTGCCTCGCTCTCCCTGCTTTTGCCGAGACGGCACCCGCTCATCCTAATATTCTTTTCGTCATCGCGGATGACTGGGGTCGCGGCCATGCGGGGGCTTACGGCTGCCCTTGGGTCAAGACGCCTAACTTTGACCGCGTCGCCAAGGAAGGCCTGCTTTTCCTTAATGCCTATACGCCTACGGCCAAGTGCACACCTTCGCGCTCCAGCATTATGACGGGCCGTCACCCTTGGCTGCTCGGCGCAGCCGCCAACCACCAGTGTATCTTCCCGCCCGAACGCGGTATCTTCCCCGAGACACTGATCAAAAACGGCTACACTTATGCCACCACCGGGAAAGTTTGGGGACCAGGCACCTCGCTAAAAGCGGACGGCTCACCGCGCCCCATGACCGGCCAACAATATTCGAAACATAATGCCAAGCCACCTGCCACTGGCATGAACCGAAATGATTACGCCGCTAACTTCCATGAATTCCTGGGCGACACCAAGCCGGATCAGCCTTGGTTCTTCTGGCTAGGCTTTCACGAACCCCATCGCGAATACGAACAAGGCAGCGGCATCCGTATCGGCGGAAAGAAAACTACCGACGTCGACCGTGTCCCGTCTTTCTGGCCCGACAATGAAACCGTGCGCGGCGACATGCTCGACTACGCCCTGGAAGTCGAACACCTCGATCGCCATCTTGGCCTCGTCCTCGCCGATCTCGAGAAGCGCGGCGAATTGGATAAGACTTTGATTATCGTCACGAGCGACAACGGCATGCCCTTTCCACGGGTCAAAGGTAGCACCTACGAGAACGCCAATCATCTCCCCTTGGCGATTCGCTGGCCGCAAGGCATCAAGAACCCCGGCCGCAAAGTGACCGACTACGTGAGCTTCGTCGATTTCGCGCCGACGTTTCTTGAAGTCGCCGGCATTAATTGGCCTGCGCAGGAACTCGACCCAAGCTCTGGGCACAGCCTGACCGATATTTTCCGCAGTGGGCAAGACGGTCAAAGCAATGTGGCGCGCGACCACGTCCTGATCGGACGTGAACGCAATGACCTCGGCCGACCCGGCGACGTGGGCTATCCGATTCGCGGCATCGTGAAGAACGGCATGGCTTATCTCGAAAACTGCGAACCCTCCCGCTGGCCTGCCTGCAACCCCGAGACGGGCTACATGGATACCGACGCCAGCCCCACCAAAACTTTCATCCTGAACGCCCGACGCGAAAAGGGGTCCGACCCTTTCTGGGAACTCTGCTTCGGCATGCGCCCCGGACAGGAACTTTACGACCTGAGCACCGACAGCGACTGCACCAAGAACCTGGCCGTCAGCCGACCCGCTGAAATCGAAAAACTCAAGACCCAGATGTGGAGCGAACTAAAGACTGCCGGTGACCTTCGCGCCGTCGGTCGCGGCGCTGAATATGAAGCCTTTCCTCATAACGACGAAAGGAAGCGCTTCTTCTACGATCGCTTTATAAAGGGCGAACTCATCGACGCGCCTTGGGTCAAGAAAGCTGATTTTGAAAAGAATCCGATCAAGACAACCCGCTGAGCTATGCGCCTCCTCGCCCTGCTGCTAGCGCCGCTGGCCGCCCTCGCCCAGACCAAGCCCAACGTCCTGCTCATCATGGCGGACGACCTGCGGGACTTCGGCGGAGCGTTTACGAAGGCGGCGGTAAAGACACCGAATCTTGATCGTCTGCGTTCCCGCGGAACGACCTTCGAACGGGCTTACGTACAGTATCCCGTCTGTAACCCGAGCCGCAGCAGCATGCTGACCGGTTTGCGAGCCGAGCAGACGGGGATCGTGGGCAACGACACACCTCTACGAAAAAAGATGCCGGACGTCGTGACGCTGCCGCAGCTCTGCAAGGAGTCCGGCTGGGAGGCGCACGCCTTCGGGAAGATCACCCACCTCGGCGGCGGTAAGGATACGGAAGCCAGGCAACGCTGGATGGACGCAGGTCGTTCCTGGCAAACGGCACAGGCCTTTGAGGCAACCAAAGCTGGACGTAAGATGATCGAAGGCCGGGACGTAACCAACGGAGCCTTGAAATGGTGCGTATGGGGGGCTGCCGATGGCACGGATGACGATCAGCCGGATGGCCAGATCGCCGCCGCCACCGTAGCGAAGATTGAAGAACTCGGGGACAAGCCTTGGTTCATCGGCTGTGGCTTCATGAAGCCGCACGACCCCTTCATCGCGCCCAAGAAATACTTCGATCTCTATCCAGTCGTTGCCTTGCAGCCGTGGCGCGACCCGGCCGGCATCACCCCGGCACGTAAGGAAAGCGTCGGGTTCGGCGACCTCGGTACGGCCTTCGTTAAATTCACGCCTCAGGAATGGCTGGAGCTTTTTCGCGCCTACTGCGCAGCCACGAGCTACATGGACGCTCAGCTCGGCCGCGTCCTCGACGCGCTCGACCGAAATAAACTCTGGGACAAGACGATCGTCGTGTTCGTCGGCGACCATGGCTACCACACGGGCGAGCGTCAGTGGTGGAACAAGAACACCCTCTTCGAACGTAGCTGCCGTGCGCCGCTCATCATCGCCGCGCCTGGCATGAAAGGCGGACAGACGACGCGGTCGTTTGCCGAGTTCATCGACCTTTATCCCACGATCTCCGATTTCTGCGGCCTCAAGATGCCGCACGCAGGCGCCGGAACGAGTTTACGTCCCATCCTGACCGACCCCGCCACCACCATCAAGGACTCTGCTTTCACCCTCGTCACGCGCAGTCCCAAGCTCCACGGCCAAAGCGTCCGGACCGCCCGCTGGCGCTTCACCCTGTGGAGCGACGGCCAGACCGAACTGTATGATCACGACCAGGACCCCGAAGAGTTGCACAACGTGGCCAACCAGCATACGCCAGTAGTCCAAGAGCTTACCGCCCGCCTCCATACTTTACCTAAATTGACGCCATGAGACTCATCCTCGGATTCCTTTCTACCCTGCTCTTAACAGCCTCGGCCTACGCCGCGGACGCCGAACGCCCGAATATCGTCTTCTGCTTCGCCGACGACTGGGGCCGGTATGCCGGCGCCTACGCCAAGGTAGACGGCCGTCCGAGCCTGAATCAAATCATCAAAACGCCCAACATCGACCGCATGGCGGGAGAAGGCGTCCTTTTCCGCAACGCCTTCGTCACGGCCCCCAGTTGCACGCCCTGCCGCAGCTCGCTCCTTTCCGGACAGTACTTTTTCCGAACGCACCTCGGTGCGATCCTCAACGGGGCGAAGTGGGATCTGGCGATCCCAAGCTACCCCTTGATGCTGCTCGAAGCAGGTTACCATATCGGCAAAAGCCATAAAGTCTGGAGCCCGGGGACCCCGGCGGACGCACCGTACGGCGGCCAGAAATATGCCTACGAGAAATCGGGCAAGAAATTTAACAACTTTTCCGAAAACGCCACGGAGATGGTCAAGGCCGGTGCCACCTTCGCCGAAGCCAAAACGAAACTGCTCGATGAGGTCAAAGGTAACTTCCAGTCCTTTCTCGCCGATCGCAAAGACGGCAAACCGTTCTGTTATTGGTTCGGCCCGACCCTCACGCACCGCGCTTACGAGAAACATTCGGGCGTAAACCTCTGGGGCATCAACCCCGACGACCTAAAGGGAAAGCTCCCCTCATTCCTGCCCGACGTGCCCGAAATTCGTGATGACGTGGCCGATTACATGGGCGAAAGCCAAGCTTGGGATGCGGGTGTCGGGATCATCATCGCTGAACTGGAAAAACGGGGCGAGCTCGACAACACGATTTTTGTGATCAGCGGCGACCATGGCATGCCTGGCGTTCCCGCTGGCAAATCCAACCTCTTCGACCACGGCACCAACGTCGCTTTGATCGTCCGCGGACCGGGCGTAAAATCCGGACGCGTCATCGATGACTTCGTCAACCTCATGGACTTGGCCCCGACCTTCCTGGAACTCGGCGGCGTGAAGCCTCCGGCCGTGATGACCGGACGAAGCATCGTGCCCCTCCTCTACTCCGCGCAAGCGGGCCAGATCGACGCCACGCGCACCTGGGTGATCACCGGACGCGAACGCCACGTGGGCTCAGCCCGCGAAGGCAATCTCCCCTACCCGCATCGCGCCCTCCGCACGAAGGACTTCCTTTATATCCGTAACTTTGCTCCGGATCGCTGGCCGATGGGCAGCCCGAAGTTCACTTCGCGAGCCGACTTGCCGACCTTCTTAGATATCGAAAAAAATACCTATGCGGCCTTTGCCGACATGGATGCCAGCCCGACCAAGGCCTGGGTCGTGCATCACTTTGATGATCCGGAATTCAAGTGGGTATTTGATCACACCTTCGCTAAACGTCCGGCTGAAGAACTCTACGACCTCGCCAAAGACCATGACCAAATCAAGAACGTGGCCACCGACCCGGCTTATGCTGAAGTTTTACGAAAAATGTCGGCCCAGCTCCTGACCACGCTCAAAGAAGTCGAAGACCCGCGCGTCGGCCCGAGCCCCGTGAAGTTCGAACTCCCGCCCTTCACGTTGCCAGGAAAGTAAGTGGGAGTTAGAGTATCGAGTCTGGAGTATCGAGTATCGGGGCTAACTGGCAGGGATACCACCCCGTGCTGTCCTCAGCCTCGATTAGATTGCTTAAAACGGCATTAATCACGACTCCCCCGCGGTCCTAATGAGCAAGATAACCCGACCCTCTTGCATATATTTGGCATATAGAAAGTTGGCTGAATTCTGAGCGTAAGTAACAATAGTCATCATGGAAAACACCCGCTCGCCCAACCTGAACCGACTCGGCGCCGTCTACGGACTACTCTGGGGCGGTGTCGCCCTCGTGATCTTGAAAGGCATCGGTTTCTCTGGGGAGGACTTCCTGCAGATGACCGGCTTGTATCTGCTGGGCAGCATCCCGACCGGCATCCTGATGACTCGCCTGCTCGCCGGACGCCTCGGCAAGACGAAAGCCTGGGCGGTGTGGCCTTACGGCCTGCTGGCCTTGCTGCTGGGTACGCTGACCTTTGCCGCCTGCATGCTGGTCGTCGTCGCGGGCTATGAATTCTGCCAGAGACTCGCTTGGCGGGGCGTGATCGAATCGCTCCAAGGATTTCGCTTCCACGATTCGCTCACCATGTTCGTGTGGTTCCCGCTCTACGGGTTCGTGACAATCATCCCGATCTTCCTGGCCGTGCTTAACTGCTGGGACCTGCGTCGACGGATGATGCCATCGACGTCCTGCCCCCAGCCCTAACCCTACCCCTGCGTCCGCTTTAGCGGACGCTTACTTCTTCCCCAGCTCTTCGCCGCGCTTCTTGGCGGCGATGAGGGCGGAGGCGACAATCTCGCGAAAATTGCCGGCTTCCATCGCATCGAGGCCGGCCTTGGTGGTACCACCGGGAGAGGTCACTTGAATCCGCAAGTTTTCCGGCGTCTCCCCCGTAGCGGCGAGTAAGGCAAGCGAACCGCTGAAAGTCTGGCGCACAAGCAACTTAGCCTGCTCCGGCGTGAAGCCCAGCGCGACCGTAGCCTGTTCGTAGGCCGCGACATATTCGAAGAAAAAACCCGGACCGCTGCCGGAGACGGCGGTAACGGCGTCGAACATCGATTCGGGAAATTCCAAGACTTGCCCGAGACCTGAGAGAATCGCATCGACGATCGCGCTATCGCCAGCGACCAGAGGTGCAGCGGAACAACGAGCGCTGATCCCCTGCCCGATCGCGCCTGGCGTATTGGGCATGGCGCGGGCGACATTACGGGCAGACGAAAAGAATTGGCTGATCGTGGCCAGACGCGTGCCGGCAAGAATGGAAAGCACGAGCTTACCTTGGGCGAGCGTGGCGTAAGACTTATCGAGTTCGGCGAACTGTTGGGGTTTGCAAGCGAGCACGATGGCGTCGGCACCCGCAAGGAGTTCGGCGGGCGTCGAAGCCGTACGGACACCGGTGGCCTTGGCGAGATCGGCGGCCGTAGAATCGTTGCCTCCGATCACGGTGATATCAGCGGGCTTACAGGCACCCGAACGAAGGAGGCCCTGCACCATGGCGCCTGCCATGCGTCCGGAACCGATGAAAGCGAGCTTAGGCATGATTAGAGCGAACGTATGGCCGTATCCAGCACCTCGCAAGCACGGTCGATATCCTTACCTTCGTGAGCGGTGGAAAGGAAAGCGGTCTCATAGGGCGAGGGGGCAAGGTAAACGCCATGGTCGAGCGCGTAACGGAAAACTTTCCGATACTGATCTCCGTTGGAAGCAATCGCCTGGTCGTAATTACGGACTTTCTGTTCATTGAAGAATAACGAGAACATCGAGCCAACCTGAGGCACTTGCAGAGGAATCCCCTTCGCCTTTGCGGCGGAAAGAAGCGTGTCACGCACGCGACCGCCGAGAACGTCGAGCCGGGCGTAGGGATTCTGATCGCGCAGCTTTCGGACCGCCGCCAAACCTGCCGCCATGGCAAGAGGATTACCGCTCAGCGTGCCCGCCTGATAGACGGGACCAAGCGGCGCGAGCTTGTCCATGATTTCGGCTTTACCACCGAAAGCACCGACCGGCAGACCGCCGCCGATGATCTTACCCATACAGACAAGGTCTGGGACGATGTCGTGAAGCCCTTGTGTGCCTGCGAGCGAAAGACGGAAACCTGTCATCACCTCGTCGAAGATCAGGACCGCGCCATGCTTGGTGCACAGCTGACGAAGACCGGCAAGGAAACCGGCGTCCGGCAGGATCAATCCGACGTTAGCTGGGAAAGGCTCGACGATCAGCCCGGCGACTTGGCCCTGATTGGCATCGAAGAGCGCCGAGAGCGCTGGGAGGTTGTTGTATTCCGCGACGAGCGTATCGGCGGCGGTGCCAGGCGTGACGCCAGCGGAGTCCGGATTGCCCTGCGTCAGCGCGCCGGAGCCGGCCTTCACGAGGAGCGAATCGACGTGGCCGTGGTAGCAGCCGGAAAATTTAATGATCTTATTACGTCCGGTGTAACCGCGGGCCAAGCGGACGGCAGACATCGTGGCCTCGGTACCGCTGTTGGTCATGCGAACCTTCTTCACCGCTGGTACGCTGGCTAGAAGCAGCTCGGCCATTTCGACTTCCAGTGGATTAGGCGTGCCGAAGCTTGTGCCACGGTCGAGGGCTTCGCGGATGGCCGCGCGGATATCCGGATCGTTGTGACCGTGGATGGCCGGACCCCAGGTCAGGACGAAATCGATGAGCTCCTGGCCATCCGCCGTAGTCAGCCGGGCGCCATTAGCAGACTTCGTAAAGAAAGGCGTACCGCCGACCGAACGGAAAGCGCGGACCGGAGAATTGACGCCGCCCGGGATCATCGCGAGGGCGCGCTGGAAAAGCTGCTCTGAAGAGTTCACGATTCAAGACCTAGTGAGTCGAACGAAGGGGGCAAGGTGAGATTAGGCACAACCTCCATGATTTCATCTCGGCGCAAAAAAGGGCCGGAGTCTCACGACCCCGACCCTTATCCCGTGCGACGAGTCGCGCTTATTTCTTCTCTTCGTCGACGACTTCGAAATCACCATCGACGACCTTGCCGTCTTTGGACTTCTTTTTGCCATCCGTTTGGCCAGCGGCATCAGCTCCAGGGGCTTGCTGGGCTTGTTCGCCCTGCTTGGCGGCATCGGCATAGATGGCCTGAGCAGCTTCCGTGAGCGGAGCGAAAATAGCTTCACGGGCTTTTTCGAATTCTTCGGCGGTGGCGCCCTCTTTCTTGAGAAGCTCTTGGCCTTCCTTGATGGCGGCTTCGGTGCGAGCCTTGGTATCGCCAGGGAATTTCTCACCGTTATCCTTCAACTGCTTTTCACCTTGGAAGATGACAGCATCGAGTTGATTGCGGGCTTCGGCTAATTCGCGGGCCTTCTTGTCGTCCTCCGCATAGAGTTCGGCTTCCTTGCGGAGCTTCTCCACTTCTTCCTTGGACAGACCGGAGGAACCCGTGATCGAAATCTTCTGCTCCTTGCCGGTGCCCTTGTCGGTCGCAGAGACGTGCAAGATACCATTGGCATCGATATCGAAGGTGACTTCGATTTGAGGCGTACCACGGGCCGCAGGCATGATACCATCGAGCTTAAAGGTCCCGAGCTTCTTATTATCCTTAGCCATGGGGCGTTCGCCTTGAAGGATCATGATATCGACAGCGGACTGATTATCGGCCGCCGTGGAGTAAGTCTGGGACTTCTTCGTAGGGATGGTCGTATTACGATCGATCATCGCGGTCGAAACGCCGCCCATGGTTTCGATCGAGAGCGTGAGCGGAGTCACGTCGAGCAGCAGGACGTCTTTCACGTCGCCCTTGAGCACGCCAGCCTGGATCGCGGCACCGATGGCGACGACTTCATCAGGATTGACGCCCTTGTGGGGCTCTTTACCGGCCAAGCTACGGGCGATTTCGATGATTTTAGGCATACGCGTCATACCACCG
>CAILOT010000038.1:0-12942 GCA_903835965.1 uncultured Opitutia bacterium | reverse complement strand
TTTTCCGACCGTCAAGCAGGTCGGGACATTCGCCGACTTCCTGCGCACCCAGGGTATCCTCGCCGATCGCCAGACCACCACTGACCGGAAAGGTTTCCGGGCCAGCTTGGATTTCTCTTCCGGCCGACCTGCCGTCCTGACTTACCATAGCGCCAAAGGCCTGACTTTCGATTCGGTGCTCATGCCCGGCGTGACATCCTCTTCCGTCCGTGCCAATCGGAACACCGTCTCGCGGATGTTCTTCGTAGCCATCACGCGCGCCACGCAATGGGTTTACCTCAGCGCCCTTGAAACCAAAGCCCACGAAAAAGTTCTGGCCGCCATGCGTAAACTTGAGACCCAACGTCGTGGCCTAGTCCAAAATCGCAGCGATTTACCCAAAGTTCCGCGACCGACCAACGTACCTAAGCCGGACGACTGGACGGATATCTGAGCGAGTCGCCTAAGCGTCCTTCTTCAGGGCCGACGTAAAGAAAGCGACAGCCAAGACCGCACCCGTCAGCAAATCCTCCCCGCTTCCGAGGAACGCCATGATACCCGGCTCAACCGTCGGTTCCACCAGTGAGAGGAAATTAAAAACAAGGCAAACGACCAAGAGCAACCAAGCCGCCCAGCGCTGCAGGAATAAAAGCCCGATTAGGCTGATCAGCAATAACCCCAGCCCGAGTATCGCCAATCCGAAGACAGCGAAGGCCATGAACCCGACCTCCTGAGCTTCTTTCCATTGGTGCAACTCCACCGGCAACAGCTTGTCGGAAAAAAAGGAGAGGGCTAAAGCCACCGCCACCGTGGCGAGCAATCCCACCACCCCAACTCGTAGGGTGATCTGAGCGTTATTCTTGTCCATGACGCCAATCTAAATCAGCCGAATGCCCTCGCAAGTAAATCCGCCGGCGTAAAGACGCGGCCGACTCATGGTTCCCATAAAATATGAGTCATTCTTTCTCCTTTCCCGCTCAAAGGTTGCGGCCATGCCCCTGACCGTGTATCCCACTGACACCCCCTTCTTACCGCCCTGGTATCATGCACTTTTTTCTGTCTATCTGGCTCTTCAGCCTACCCTTCGCCTTGCAACTCCAAGCGGCGGACGCCCTCACCTCCAAGACGACGTACCAGAAGGCTTATGGCGAATCGAAAGGATCGCCCACCGTCGACGTCGCCAAAGAGCTTCCGCACTACCCTGCGGTCGAACCCGCGGACGCCGTCGCAACTTGGAACGTCAAGAAAGGGTTCCGTCTCCAACTCTCGGCGCACGAACCCCTCGTTTGTGACCCCATCGCCATCTGCTTTGACGAGCGGGGACGAATGTTCGTCTGTGAGATGATAGATTATTCCGAGATGAGGGAAGCCGATCCACACCTCGGCCGCATCTCCGTGCTCGAAGATAAAGATGGTGATGGGTATTACGAGAGTAGCCACATCTTCGCCGATAACCTTCCTTGGCCGACTGGCTTGCTTTGGGCCAACGGTGGACTTTACGTCGCCGCCACTCCCGACATCTGGCGCCTCGAGGATCGTAATGGCGACGACATCGCCGAGTTCCGCGAAAAGGTTTTTACTGGCTTCGGCACGGGACTAAAGATTCTCAATGTGCAAAGTCTCGCCAACAGTCTCCAGTGGGGTCCCGATAACCGTATCCACCTTCTCGCCGGCGGCGGTAATCGCGGGAAAATATCTTGTTCGCGACGGGCGGAACTGACGCCGCAAGAATTAAGCGGACGTGATTTTTGGTTCGACCCTTTGACCTATGATTTCGGGCTCGAACCCGGTGGTGCCCAATACGGCATGAGTTATGATGATTATGGTCGCAAGTTTGGATGCTCGAACTCCGATCACCTCCAGTTCTGGGTGCACAACGAGACTCCTTCCGGACGCAACCCTATCACCCCGCTCCCACCCGGCCGCAACAGTATCGCCAAGGACGGCGGTGCCGCCGAAGTCTTTCGACTTAGTCCCGACGAGCCCTGGCGCATCATACGTACCCGCTGGCGCATCGCCGGCACGGTCCCTGGGGCCGTCGAAGGTGGCGGACGGGTAAGCGGCTACTTCACCGGCGCCACGGGCACCACGATCTATCGGGGCGATGCCTATGGACCTGCTTTCCTCAATAATAGCTTTACCGGCGACGCCGGCGGACAATTGATCCATCGCAAGATCATCAAACCGACCGCGGACGGAGTCTCCCTCCAAGCCGAACGACCCGAAGATGAATTAAATTTCGAATTCGCCGCCAGCCGTGATACCTGGGTGCGTCCCGTCAATTTCGCCAACGCGCCTGATGGCTGTCTTTACGTCTGCGACATGTATCGGGAAATCATCGAACACCCCTGGTCGATCCCCGACGAAATCAAGAAGAACCTCGACCTCAATCGTGGCAACGACCGCGGAAGAATCTATCGCATCCTCCCAGAGGGCGGATTGAAAGCTGGACGCAACACCCTTGTCGACCTCTCGAAGGCGACTTCGGCCGAACTGGTCCGAACTCTGGCTCACCCGAACGGCTGGCACCGCGATACGGCCTCGCGCTTGCTCGTCGAAAAACACCCCACGGACGCCCGTCCGCTCATCGAGAACACCCTGCTCGCCGCACCCTCACCTCTCGCCCGCCTACACGCCTTGAGCATCCTTGAAGCTACCCACTGGCTTAATAACGCCAACCTGCTCGTGGCGCTGAAGGACCAAGATGCCTATGTTCGTCAACGCGGCCTAATTCTTCTACGACATCTCGAATCCCTCACCGACGATTTAGCCAAATCCGTCAATGCACTCGCCCATGATGCGGACCCACGTGTTCGCTTCGAATGTGCTCTCACGATTGCCGGTCATATCAAGGCCGACACGAAGGCATCGCTGACGCCTGGACTCCGCGCCCTGGCCCTCCGCGACCACTCCAATGCCTGGATAAGCGCCGCCCTGCTGAGCGCACCGCCTCAGATGCTTTACCGTGAAATCTTTCCGTCATTCATGGCCGATAGGAAAGTTGCTGAATCATCCGGCCCTTTCTTTACACATCTGATTGAAATCGCAGCCAGCGTCCAACCCGCCGCGCAACGTGCTGAGCTTATCCGTTGGCTCACGGAAGGTAACCCCAATGCGCTTTGGTTTAAGGCCCTTAATGTGGGCCTGACGCGGGCCGGCTCCAGTCTGATAAAATCCGACTCCGATTATTGCTTCGCGGTTGTCTTCGCTCACGCGACCCAAATTTGCGGTGACTCAGATCAACCGTTGGCACAGCGGCTAAATTCTTTGGAGATCCTTGCCGTAGCTCCCTTCACCGTCGCCGAACCCACGCTTAAACGCTGCTTAGGGCCGGGACAATTGGCTGAAATCCAAATCGGCAGCCTGCGCATCATCGGTAGCCACGCCTCCCCAGCGGTCACGGAAATACTGCTCAGCAGTTGGCCCTCCCTACAGCCCGCCGCCCGCGACACGCTCTTCTCCCTGCTCCTCGGTCGACCTGACCGCACGGCGCAACTTCTGGAATCGATTAGCAAATCTCGAATCGCCGGGAATGCGTTGTCTCCTTCCCAAATTCAGAATCTACTCAGACATCCCCAAGAAAAAATCCGCCGCTTAGCGGAAGTTATACTTCGCGAATTAATTCCACCCTCCCGTCAAGAGGTGATTCTGAAATTACAATCCGCGGGTACCCTCAAGGGCGACGGCGTTAAAGGCTTGGCAGTTTACCAACAACGCTGCCTTCCCTGCCATCGCGCCGGTTCCATGGGTGTAAACGTTGGACCAGACTTGATCACCGTCAAAACCAAAGGCCGGGAAGCCCTGCTGACGGCCATCCTCGACCCTAACAAAGAAATCGCCGCCCAATATGCGACTTATACGGTGACGACCAAGCAAGGGGAAATCTTCAACGGCATCATCGTGGAAGATAACGCCACGGGGCTGACTCTCAAGTTCCCCGGCGGCGCGACCCAGACGATTGCTCGCTCCGATATCAAAGGGAGTTCTTCCAACGGACAAAGCCTTATGCCCGATGGACTCGAGGCCGGCCTTGCCCCGCAAGACCTCGCCGACCTTCTCACTTTCATCGAAGAACTTAAATGATATGATGATCCGCTCCCTCCTGCTCTGTTGTGCCTCCCAACTTCTTGCCGCTGACAATAGCCCGCCGGATGGCTTTCGTTCCCTGCTTAACGGCCGCGATCTCTCTGGCTGGTATGGACTCAACCCCCACACGGGCGCCAAACTCACTGGCGAAAAAAAGTCGGCCGACCTTCGCAAACAACGCGCCGACTTTCCTTCACATTGGTCCGTCGACCAGCACGAGCTCGTCAACTTGGGCACCGGTCCGTACGCGGTCACCGAGGAAGAGTTCGGTGACATCGAATTACGGATTGAATATAAGACCGTCCCGAAAGCCGATAGCGGCATCTACCTCCGGGGGAACCCGCAAGTTCAGATCTGGGATATTAATCAGCTCGATGATCCGAAGAAACCTGATCGCTCACCCCGCCTCGGCTCCGGCGGACTTTTCAATAATACGCCCAAGACCTCCGGCCGTGACCCGCTCGTCGTCGCGGATCGTTCCTTCGGCAACTGGAATTCCTTCCGAATCATCCAGCAAGGCGACATCACCACGGTCTGGCTCAACGATCAATTGGTCGTCGATCACGCGAAGATGGAGAATTTCTGGGACCACACGAAACCCTTACCGCCCAAAGGAGCACTGATGCTACAGACCCACGGCGGGGAGATTCGCTGGCGCCATATCTTCGTCCGCCAACTCTGATTTTAAATATGCGTCACTTATTCCTCTTGATCGGCGTCCTCCTCAGTCCACTCGCCCACGCCGGGGTCAAGGTCGCGACGTTCGACGTCGATGCAACGCCCCCGCTGGGCTCCGCGATGGCCTATGACATCGCCAAACGTCTTGATGAACTCACCTTGCGCTGCCGCGGCATCGTCATCACCGGTTCCGGCCAACCCATCGTCCTTTGCGCCGTCGACTGGATCGGCATCGCCAACGAGGGCCATGACGCCTTTCGCACCGCGCTCGCCCAAGCCGCCGGCACCACTCCGGATCGGGTCGCCGTCCACGTCCTGCATCAGCATGATGCACCCGGATGCGACTTCACCGCCGAACGGCTGGTGAAAGTTCTCAGCATCCAGGGCTACAACCGCTTTGAAGGTACGTTCCACCGACTCGTCATCGCCCGGACGGCCGAAGCCATCCGAGCCGCCCTACCCGTAGCCCGGGAAGCCACCCATTGGGGCTGGGGTGAAGCCGACGTCAAAGAGGTGGCCAGCCAACGGCGTCTCATCGGACCCGATGGTAAATGGAAATTTGGCAGGACATCTTCGACTAAAAATGCCGCCATGCGCGCCGAACCCGAAGGCACCATCGACCCCAAAATCACGGCTCTGAGTTTTTGGGATAAGACTGGCCCCATCGTTATCATCACCCATTACGCCTGCCACCCCCAAAGTTATTATCGGCTCGGCATCCCTCATCCCGACTTCCCGGGCATCGCTCGATTCATCCGAGCGCAATCCATGCCTTACACCCTCCAACTTCACTTTAACGGTGCCGGGGGTAATGTCACCGCTGGCAAATATAATGACGGCGCCTACGAAAACCGGATGATCCTGGCCAATCACCTCGCCGACGGGATGAAGGCTGCCCTTGATTCTACGGTCAAAAATAGCCTATCCGAGTCTGACATCGGTTGGTCCAACACGTTCGTCAAATTACCTTTGGCTGGCCACCTTAATGAAGCTGATCTGATCGCCAAACTCAAAGCCACCCCGGCCCGCGGCTATGTCTCCCATGCCGATCAGCTCGCCTGGGTCACTCGCATCAAGGAAGGTCACGACGCTATCGACCTCAGCTGCCTTCGCGTGGGTACGGCCCGTATGTTATGCATGCCGGGTGAGCTTTTTGTCGAATATCAGCTCGCCGCCAAGGCGATGCGGCCCGACTTGCACGTGTGTATGGCGGCTTACGGCAATTACGGTCCAGCCTACATCGGCATGGCGTGCTCCTACACCGAAGGCGGCTACGAAGTCGGTCCACTATCTTCCAATGTTTCGCCCACCGTCGAAAAGGTACTCATGGATGGCATGAAGCTCCTCCTCGAAGTGAAGTAAGCTTCACTGATATCGCTCGGACCTCAGGATACCCTTTTCATCAAACACCCGGATGACCTGATTGTAGGTCTTGTCGTAACGATTCTCCCCGGCGATTTTGGTTTTCTGCGTGGTCTCTCCTCGGTTCCAGACCGCAACCCGCTGGACGTCGACGAAGCGCTCCTTGTCGGGCGGACCGTAGGTAAGTACGGCCTGATCATAAGTCATGACGCCGATATTCTTATTGGCACAGGCGACCAATAGCATCGCTATCCCTATCAGAGATAATACCCGGAAACTTTTTCTCATATTGTCACTCTAACACCTCAGGCCCATTAGTAAAGCCCCCCTCTCCCTTCTCACACCCATGCGTTCTTGTCTCTGCTTCTGCCTTCTCAGCGTCGCCCTCGGTGCGGCGGAATACTTCCCGCCCTCGGACGCCCAAGGCGGCTGGCGCACGCCGAAGGACAAGGCCGAAGCCCGCGCCCTCGCCGGCATCGATCTCGATCGGCTCGAGCAGGCCTACCATGCGACCGAACGCTCCAACACGGAGAACGGCGGTCTGGTCGTGATCAGCAAAGGCTACCTCGTGCTCGAGAAATATTTCGGCAAAGCCCACCGCAACGCCAACCCTGACATGGCTTCCACGGGCAAGGCCTTCACGAGTATCGCCTGCGGCGTGATGTTGCAGGAGTTCAAAGCGAAGATTCCCGAGGGGCTCAACACGAAGGTCTACACAAAGGAATTCCTGCCCGAAGCGTTCCCGCTCCGCGACCCCCGCGAAGCCGACATCCGCCTCGGCCACCTTCTTTGCATGACCTCGGGTCATAACGGAGAAGGTGCCACGCCTTCCGCGGTCGTCCGTGGTACAGCCCAATCGCTCAAATCCGCCAAAGGCCAGGATATCCATGACGTGGACGGCTCCTCCTTGCGCACGCCGCTCTGGATCGCTCCAGGCGAAGGTTATTCCTATTCCTCGCCCGCCCCTCATATCGCTTCGATGGTCCTCCGACGCGTGACAGGCAAGGAACTGCCGGCCTATATCGACGAGAAGTTCGGCAAGCCGATGGGCTGGGGTCCTTGGGGCTATTGCCTCTACCGCGGCGACGTGACGATGGCCCACGCCAATGGCGCCGGATCGATCGCCCTTCGCGCGACCGATGCCGCCCGCTTCGGTTATTGCCTCGCCCAAGGCGGACGCTGGAAAGACCGGCAGCTTATCCCGTCCGATTACATCAAGCTCTGCCAGCAGACGCTTCCTTATAATCCGCACTTCCCCTTCAGCCTGCAGTTCGAACACAACCAGGCCGGCCAGATCCTCGGCGCCCCGCGCGACGCGTTCTATAAGACGGGTGCCGGCGGCTTCTGCCTCTACATCGTCCCTTCGCTCGACCTGGTGATTTACAAGATGGGTGGCAAGGACGGCCAGTGGAGCCCCGAGCTCACGCGCATCCCGCAGCCCGCGGATAACTTTGGCACACACACGGAACCGGCCCAGCCTCCGAAGAACGGCGCGTACGAGACCTACAGCATCCCTCGCATCCTTGAGATGGTCTGCGAAGCGACGGTCCGCTGAGACCTCATTCTGCCTTCTTCTTGCCTTTGCCTTTTTTAATTACCTTGGCGGCACCATCGTCGCCTTCCTCTCCTCCGCCACTCTTGTGCGGAAGATCGGCGGCATCAGACTTAGGCAGGTATTTCGCCATCTCTGCTTTTTTCTCCGCCATCTCCGGCTTGCCAGCAAGGTTGACGTACTCGAACGGGTCGGACGAATCCTGATACAGCTCTTCGCTGCCATCCGCATAACGGATGTAACGCCAGTCCTCCGAGCGCACGGCATGGTTTCCTTTCATCCAAGTGGTCAAGGCGGGCAACTTCCAAGCCGCCGCCGGATCTCGTAGTAATGGCGTGATATCCGCGCCTTCTAGATGCGAAGGCAGCGGAATCCCAGCCAAGGTGCAAACGGTAGGATAGATGCACGCGTAATCGACTGGACGCTGACAAATGGTACCCGCCGTGGTGACGCCTGGCGCCCTCCAGATGAAGACAGTTCGCGTCGGCTCTTCCCAGAGCGCAAATTTACGCCAATGTTCCTTTTCACCTAAGCTCCAACCGTGATCGCTCCACAGGCAAATAATCGTGTTATCACGTTCCGGTGATTTCTCCCAAGCGTCAATCAGACGTCCGACTTCGTAATCACAATACGCAATCGTCGCCAAATAAGCCTGCACGGCCTCTTTCCATCGGCCGGACTTCAGGATCGCGGCATGATCACCTTGTGGTTTGGCGATCTTGACCCCCGCCGGCGGAACGTCGGCCAAGTCGCCTTCGATATGGGGTGGCAATTGAATCTGATCTAACGGAAACAGGTCGAACCATTTCTTGGGTACGTTCCAAGGCATATGCGGCTTAACCAAGCCTGCCGCGATGAACCAAGGCTTCTCTTGCTTCTGGGACATTTTTTCGATGCACCAGCTGACGACGGAGTGATCCGGCATATCCTCATCCTTACAGGCCAACGGAGCAAATTTGATGCCACCGACCCCGTCGTCCTTGGCCTCGGGATGGAGTTTCAGCGGGCCGCCCTTCCCTCCTGCAAAATAGTCGTCGAAATAGCCTCCGCGATCGCCGGCGCCATGGTAGATCTTGCCCGCACCGTAGACGGCATAACCGTTCTTCGCCAGATGGGTATTAAGTAATTTATCTTCACTGATACCGGGGCGCCAATTCTGGGCGTTATCATAACACCCGGTGCTGCTCGGCCGTAATCCCGACATAAGGGAGGCTCGCGATGGATTACAGGAAGGCGCAGTGCAATAGGCCTTAGTGAAACCAACGCCCAGCTTGGCGAGACGATCGATATTCGGCGTCTTGGTCTGCGCATTTCTGCCCAAGAAACCAACCCAATGATTCAGGTCATCGATGGGGATGAAGAGGATATTCGGTTTCTTGGCCGGCTCGGCGGCGGTCAAAGAAACGATGCAAAGCAGCGCGACGAACAGGGGTTTCATGCGCTCAATCTGTCCATGAACATGACCATGTAAAGACAGGGATACAGGCGAAGGTTGCAACGGTGTGAACCATGCCCATGATGCCCCCATGCGAACCCCTGCGCTGCTCCTAACCCTGTTGGCCAGCCTAACCCTGCCGGCCGCCCAGCCGAACATCCTGCTCATCATGGTCGATGACATGGGATGGGCCGACCTTGGTTGCTACGGCAGCGAGATCCCGACGCCGAATATCGACGCGCTCGCCAAGAACGGCGTCCGCTTCACGCAATTCTACAATACGGCCCGTTGCAGCACGACCCGCGCCTCCCTGCTGACTGGACTCTACCCCCACCAAGCCGGCATGGGCCATCTCGACGGCATGCGCCTGCCGGAATCGCTCGGCACCCACGGCCGCCTCAATGACCGCGCGGTCACGATTGCCCAGGTCCTCGGGTCCGCCGGCTACCACACTTCGATGGTCGGCAAATGGCACCTCGGCCAACAAGCCGGCACAACGCCTTGGAACAAAGGCTTCCAACGTTCGGCTACCACGCGCTTCGGCGAACTGTATTTTCCTCACGAGAAGCATAAGCCGGGCACGGAATTCGTCTACCTCGACGGCCAGGAGACGCCGGCGGAATCCCCGAAGCTCGGCACGGGCGAGTGGTACTCGACCTTCATGTTCACGGACTGGGCGCTCAAGTTCGTCGACGACGCGAAGCAGCAGCAGAAACCATTCTTCCTCTACTTCGCCCACGGCGCGCCGCACTTCCCATTGAAGGCGCCCGCTGAGGTGATCGCCAAGTATCGCGGCAAATACAAGGCCGGCTGGGACAAGCTCCGCCTTGCCCGCCACGCCAAGCAGATCGAACTAGGCCTGGTCGACCCCAAGTGGCCCCTCTCTCCTCGCCCCGAAGAAGTCGCGGCCTGGGATTCGCTTTCACCCGAAGACCAGGACCGGTTCGACCACATGATGGCAACCTACGCGGCGATGCTCGACTGCGTCGACCAAAGCGTAGGCCGCATGGTCGCCGGCCTCAAGGAACGGGGCATGCTTGATGACACGCTCATCCTCTTCCTGAGCGACAACGGCGGCAATGCCGAGGGCGGCCCCCGAGGCATCACCCAAGGCGGCGAGATCGGCTCGGCGGACTCCCACGTCTTCCTCGGGATGAGCTGGGCGACGCTCAACAACACGCCCTTCCGACGCTACAAGCACTTCACGCACGAAGGCGGCATCAGCTCGCCGCTCATCGCCCACTGGCCCAAGGGCATCCCGGCAGAGCGGGACGGTAAGCTCGAGAAACAGCCTGGCCACCTGATCGATGTGATGGCCACGGCGGTCGATCTAGCCGGCGCCACCTATCCCGCCACGTTTGATAAACATCCGATCCTACCGAAGGAAGGCATCAGCCTCCGCCCGGCCTTTCTCGGGGAGTCGCTGCATCGCGTGAAACCGATCTTCTGGGAACACGAGGGCAACCGTGCCGTCCGTAGCGGCCCTTGGAAAGCAGTCATGAAGCTCAAAGGCGAATGGGAACTCTACAATATCGAGGAAGACCGCACCGAGCAGCACAACCTGATCGGCATCAACAAGGCGGTCGCTGTCTTACTCATCCAGCAATGGAACGACTGGGCGGCCACGAGCTTCGTCGACCCATGGACCGGCCCCGCCCGCAACAACTGGGGCGAGGAACCCATCAGGTTAAGCGGCGGGAAAAAGAAATAAGCTCGGGCGCGCAGGCTATTTGGTGGAGGTTCGTGGGTTCGGCAGGAAATAAAAATGCCCGTCTTCCGCTCCGCCCAAAAAGTCCGGAATGCCGTCACCGTCAAAGTCGACGACTGTGGGGCTGACGTCATGGCCTTCGATATTCTCCTTCACCAGCGGGCCCATATCCTTGAAGAGCCACTTGCCGTCGCGTTCGCCGACCTGGCGGAGGAAATTCGCATTGGAAGAATTCAGCAGGATGTCGGTTTTGCCGTCGCCATCCCAGTCGGTGACGCAGAGCTTGCGCCGGCCACTCTTGCCCGCGGTGCCCTTGCTCAGCAACAGCGGCTTACCGTCCTCGTCGCAGAAGGCCCGTCGGGGCGAGAGGAGCACGATTTTTCCGTCGACCTTAGCCCGCTCGAAATAGGCGAGGTAACCTTCCTGATCCAACATGACGAGG
This sequence comes from uncultured Opitutia bacterium, assembly GCA_903835965.1. Classification (GTDB taxonomy): domain Bacteria; phylum Verrucomicrobiota; class Verrucomicrobiia; order Opitutales; family UBA953; genus UBA953. The sequence goes on along the minus strand of CAILOT010000038.1, from coordinate 1,700 downwards.
TCCATAAGGCCGTCCTTGTTCCAATCGACGGCGACGGGCGTGGTGCGCCACTGGGTCAGCAAGGCCTTGCCCTGCGGCTTCATCCAGCCCCAGGCGAGCGCCGGCTGCGGGCCCTGCCATTCGACTTCGATGGGCTGGGCCGCGCTAAGTTTCGGCTCCTTACGCGTACCGATATTCTTATACCAAACGACCTTACCCAAGATGGAATTGACGATGAGATCGGGGAGACCATCCCCATCCCAATCGGCAACCGACAGTGTCGTGTATCCCCACTTGGCTTCGGCGGGACCTTGGATGCTACCATTACCACCGGCCATGATGCGCAGCGTTTTACCGTCTGCTTGCAACAATTTAGGGGCCGCGAACTTAGGCTTGGCCACGCCAGGTCCGCTCAGGTTTTCAAAGAAAGCGACATACCCCGCCGAATCGCCGCTGATGATATCCATGTCGCCATCTCCATCCCAATCAAAACCCACGGGCGTGGCGAGCGCTCCGAATTTCAAGTCATCCGCTTCTTGCTTGAAATACCGCGGGGGTGAAAAAAGCGGCGTGCGGTCGCTTGTAAATTTTCCGGTATTTTCGATATAAGCGACCCGACCATCTTCATCCCCAACGATGAGATCCGTCTTGCCGTCCTTATTCCAGTCAATCGCCACGGGGGTAATCATCTCGAGATCCATCGTCAAAGCCCGTGGAGCGCCAGGAAGCTGCGACGCTTCAAGCCATGCTTTCCATGCCACCGATCGGGTATTCTCCGTGACGCCTGGCGGCACCGTTAAACGACGCCCTTCGGCATATTTAGGTTCCTTACGGGTTCCGATGTTTTCAAAATAGGTAAAACCATCCAAAAATTCTCCGCAGATTAGGTCAAGATCTCCGTCGCCGTCAAAATCCGCAAAGCAAGGCGAAGGCCAGCCGAAGGTCTCCAAGGGCTTGGTCCCAGCATTTATCTTGGTCGGCTTGGCATACTTGGGTTTTTCGTTCGTGCCGATATTACGGATAAGATAAACGAATCCGCGCAATGGACCTTTTGTCCAGACGCCTTTCTCATTGTACGCATCGTCCCAGCCGTAATCCGTCCAATCTCCCACGCCGACGATGATGTCCGTCAAGCCGTCGCCATCGAAGTCGACCTGCTTCCACATGTTCGCCCGGACTTTATTCGGATGGATATTGACCGATAATGGCAACTTGCGGCCGTCTTCCAATCCGCTCTTAAGAAAATCAGGGTATTCCATCGCCGGCCCCATGACCTTGGTGACGCCGTCGACGACGCTGAGCTCGATATTCTGCAAGCCTTTGCTGATACGCTGCGCCGATTTGAAGACCGGCATCGCGTTCTTGGCGGTGTCGACGCCCGAAGAAAATAGGTACACGCCGTTCGAAGGCTTGTCGGGACAGTTCACGACGAGGTCGAGCTTTCCGTCGCCATTGAAATCCATCGGCAAAGGCCAAGCCCAGAGTCCGACGCCCAGATCCACGACAAGTCCGGGGTTATTATATTTGAGCCTCTGCAAACCGGAAGCGACTGGCGGTGATGCAAGTTCGACGGCATGGGCGTAGAAAACGATCTGGTCGTACTCCTCCTTATGATTGCCGAAACCCTTGCGTAAAGGCGTGCGCAAAGCGTTCGTGCCGCCAGCCTGCATGACATCGGGCCCTTCTTTCGCCAAGAGTTCAGCGCCCTTACTGCCGGGCCG
>CAILOT010000037.1:0-4060 GCA_903835965.1 uncultured Opitutia bacterium | reverse complement strand
GGCTTGATCACGGGTACGACCGGCACGCTCACGGGCTCGTCCTACGCAGTCAACAACGCTTCGGGCACGACCACTGTCACGGCCAAGCTCGGCGGCATAGGTGCGCTGATCAAGTCCGGGTCAGGCGCAACGGAGCTCTCGGGGGCCAACACCTATACCGGGGGCACGACCATCAATGGCGGCACGCTCAGCTTCGCCAGCGGCTCGTTGGGCACGTCCGGGTCGGTCACGATCAATGGCGGCACGCTGTGGTGGTCATCAGGAAACACCGAGGACGTTTCCGCTCGGCTGACTTTGTCCGCGGGTGGCTCGGCCGCCCTCGGCACCAATGGCACTAATGTGACACTCGCCGCGGCGTTTGGCGGATCGACAACCTCGTCGTTGACCAAGTATGGCGCGGGCACGTTGACGCTCTCGGGTGCGAACACCTACACCGGCGGGACTACCATCTCGTATGGCACGCTGGTGCTCGGTCATGCCACCAACACCTTGCCTGACACTGGCGCTGTGACGGTCAATGGTGGCACCCTGGACATCGGCGCGAATAGCGACACGGTCGGCACCGTCACGCTGTCGTCCGGCTCAATCACAGGGACGACCGGCACGCTCACGGGCTCGTCCTACACCGTCAATAATAACTCATGGCAGACCGCCACCATCTCGGCCAAGCTCGGCGGCACGGGTGCGTTGACCAAGTCCGGGGCCGGCACGGTGACGCTCTCGGGCGCGAAAGCCTACACGGGCGGCACCACGGTCTTGGGCGGCACGCTGGTGCTCGGGCACGCCACGAACACCATCGCCGACACGGGCGCGGTTACGGTCAACGGCGGCACTCTCGATATCGGAGCCAATAGCGACACGGTCGGCACCGTCACGCTCTCCTCGGGCTCAATCACGGGCACGACCGGCACGCTCACGGGATCTGCTTATACGTCGTCCGGCTACGGAGGAACTATCTCGGCCAAGCTGGGCGGTGTCGGTGCGCTTGATCTGTCAGGATACGGATACGGTTACGCGTTGATCTTGTCGGGTGCGAACACGTACACAGGGGGCACGCGTATTAATTCCGGTACGCTCAGTTTCGCCAATGGCTCGCTCGGGACCACCGGTGCTGTGACGGTCAGCGGCGGCGTATTGCAGTGGGGCTCAGGCAATACCCAAGACATCTCCTCGCGGCTGACGCTCGTCAACGGCGGGTCGGCGACCCTCGACACCAATGGCAACAACGTGACTTTGGCGACGGCGTTCGGTGGTTCGACCAGTTCGTCGCTGATGAAATCCGGGACGGGCACGCTGACGCTGAACGGTGCAAACACGTACACGGGGGGCACGACGGTCTCGGCCGGAACCTTGGTGCTTGGCCACGCCAACAACACTCTCGCCGACACCGGCGTCGTGATAATTTATGGCGGCAGCTTGGATATCGGCGCGAACAGTGATACGGTCGGCTACGTCACGCTCTATTCGCCGGGCTCAATCACGGGCACGACGGGGGTGCTCACCGCCTCCTCGTACACTATCGTTAATGACTCCTCCTGGGCAACCACCATCACTGTCAAGCTCGGCGGCACTGGAGCGTTGACTAAGCTTGGCGTTGGCAAGCTTGTGCTCTCCGGCGCCAACACCTACTCGGGTGGCACGATGGTCTATGGCGGCACATTGTTGGCTTCATCTGTCTCGGCGTTACCGGGGTACGGCACCGCTGGCAAGGTGGTCGTTTCGGCTGGCGCCACGCTCGCCGTGGCCGCCGGGGCGTGGACTTCGGCCAACATCGATACCCTGCGCGCCAATGCGACTTGGTCGAGTGCCGCGCAGTCGACACTGGGCATCGACACCTCCTCGGGCGACTTCAGCTACGCCAGCGCCATTAGCACGGGCGGTCTGGTCAAGCTGGGTGCCAATGCCCTCGTGCTGACCGGAACCAGCACCTACATGGGTGGCACGACGGTCTCGGCGGGCACGTTGACGCTTGGGAACACCACGAACACCCTTGCCGACACGGGCGCGGTGACGGTCGATGGAGGCACCCTGGACATCGGCGCGAACAGCGACACGGTCGGCGCGGTCACCCTCTACTCGGGCTCAATTACGGGGACGACGGGGACGCTCACAGGATCTTCCTACACCGTCAATTCCTATGGTACGACCGTGACGGCCAAGCTCGGCGGCACGGGCGCGTTGACGAAGTCCGGCGCTGGCACCCTGACCCTCTCGGGCGTCAACACCTATACAGGCGGCACGACCATCAATGGCGGCACGCTCAGCTTCGCCAATGGCTCGCTCGGCACAACGGGCTTAATCACGATTAATGGCGGCACGCTGCAGTGGGCTGAGGGCAATGCCCAGGATATTTCTGCACGTCTGGCTGGTCCGGGTAACTATACAACGACCACTTTCGATACCAATGGCAACAATGTCACCCTGGCCTCCGGCTTCGGCGGGACAGCATGGTCGTATTTTGCAAAGACAGGCGCCGGCACCTTGACGCTCTCGGGCGCCACCAATTATGCAGGCGGCGCAACGGTTTCGGGCGGTACGCTGGCGCTTGGCCACGCCACGGACACCCTTTCCGATGCCAGCGCGGTGATGGTCAACGGCGGCACTCTCGATATCGGCGCGAACAGCGACACGGTCGGCGCTGTCACGCTCTCCTCCGGCTCGATCACAGGCACGACCGGATTGCTCACGGGATCCTTGTACGCCGTCATTAATGACGCAGATGTGACCACAATCTCGGCGAAGCTCGGCGGCACAGGCGCGTTGACCAAGTCCGGTGCGGGCGTCCTGACGCTCTCCGGCACGAACACCTACACTGGAGGCACCACGATTGCGGGCGGTAAGCTGGTCCTCGGGCACGCCACGAACACCCTCGCCGACACGGGTGCGGTTACGGTCGGCGGCGGAGTGCTAGATGTCGGTGCCAACAGTGACACGGTCGGCGCCGTCACGCTTTCCTCCGGCTCGATCACGGGTACAACCGGTACGCTTACAGGATCTTCCTACACCATTAACAACGCCTCCGGCACGACTGCCATCTCGGCGAAGCTCGGCGGCACGGGCGTGCTGACCAAGTCCGGGGCGGGTACCCTCACGCTTTCCGGCGCCAACACCTACACGGGCGGCACGACGATCTCGGCGGGCACGCTGCTGGCGTCCTCCGCCTCCGCCTTGCCCGGCTACGGCACCGCCGGCAAGGTGGTCGTCTCGGCCGGCGCCACGCTCGCCGTGGCCGCCGGGACATGGACTTCGGCCAACATCGACACGCTGCGCGCCAACGCCACCTGGTCGAGCGTCACGCAGTCGATTTTGGGCATCGACACCTCCTCGGGCGACTTCAGCTACGCCAGCGCCATCACCACGGGCGGGCTCGTCAAACTGGGTGCCAATACCCTGACGCTCTCCGCCGCCAACACCTACACGGGCGGCACCACTGTCTCAGCGGGCACGTTGAGCTTCGCCAGCGGCTCGCTAGGTGCTGTCGGTGCCGTCACCCTCAATGGCGGCATACTGCAGTGGGCTAGCGGGAACACGCAGGATATCTCAGCACGTTTTGTCGTGGTCGACGGCTTGTACGCGGGTGTCGATACCAACGGCAACAACGTCACCTTCGCGAATGCTTTCGGAAATACGTCTACCGGTAGCCTGAGGAAATACGGCGCCGGGACGCTGACGTTGCTTGGAGCCAGCAACTTCACAGGTCAAGTGCGCGTGAACGCGGGCACCCTGGCGCTCGGCCATGCCACGAACACCCTCGCCGACACGACGGTGGTTTGGGTCGATGGGGGCACCTTGTCCATCGGTGCTAACAGCGACACAGTCGGCGCGGTCACGCTGTCCTCCGGCTCGATCACGGGGACGACCGGCACGCTCACTGGCTCATCCTACGACGTTGGGGCGGGTGATATCACGGCCAAACTCGGCGGCACGGGTGCATTGACCATGTCCGGGGCGGGTACCCTCACGCTTTCCGGCGCCAACACCTACACGGGCGGCACGACGATCTCGGCGGGCACGCTGCTGGCGTCCTCCGCCTCCGCCTTGCCCGGCTACGGCACCGCCG
>CAILOT010000036.1:0-22691 GCA_903835965.1 uncultured Opitutia bacterium | reverse complement strand
GCTGTGACCCGGCGCCTCCAACTGACGCTACATCTTCACCTTTCGACCACAATCGCCCTGAGTGATGCCCGCTGCGGGGCTGTGGGATGTACTCACCGGTAAAGCCGCTCCCACCAACACAGACATTGCTGCATACCTGCTCACCAACGTGAACGGTGTCGTACCCGATGCCACCACCTTGGCCGATAGCGTGGCAGCCCTCAATGCTCAATACGACATCAGTCATAAACAAGGCGACTTCCTGTGGCATCTGGCTGAATCAGCAGCCAACCAGACGCAGGTGGGGCTGGTGGGATTGACCGAGACCGGCTTGCCCTATGGACTGTAGTTCAAGATGAGACTGCGTGGCGTTGGCGTGGCGTTGTTATGAGTTCATTGCGGCTGGCCCTGAAGATCAGTTGCCATTCCCCGCAGCCAGTCAGTCGGGCACCACGGCGTCCTTTGAGTTCACTTCGGCCTGCACCTCGTAGAACTGCACCCGGTTGCGCCCTTGCGCCTTGACCGGCTCGCGCCATTCCGGGAAAGTGAGCACGGGAGCCGGCTCGTCGCAGCCAAAAAGCTCCTGCCCGACCCATGCGGGCGTCTGGACGAGTGCCCCTTGTCGTCGAGCGACCAGCCGAAGGAACATGTATTGGAAGAGTTGGTTCGCGAAGCGTCCATTCTTGCCGAACGTGCTCATCGCGACGACGGGCTTGCGGACGTAGAAAGCATCACCCCAGGTCGGATGCCAAGGAGTCATCATCGCGGCGCGATTGAAACCCGCTTCGGCCATGAATCCCTCCAGCTCACCGAGTAGAGCGGCGCCCTTGTAGAGCTCGGCAAGGTTGATCTCGGTATTGACGGCCGAAATGCCGGCCAGCAAAGCGGGAGCTCCACGTAAGGCCATGAGTTCGGCGCCCTGAATGTCCAGATTAAGGAAATTGAAATCTGCCGCCGATAGGCCTTCTTCCGCTAACAAGGTATCAAGCCGACGAGAGCGGACTTCGACCTTGGCTACCTCTTGGATGGAAGGGTAAATCTCGAGGTGCTTACCGAGAGGCAGAATGGAGCTACTCTGGTCCATCGAAGTGACATGCAGATGGACTACTCCGTCCGCATCCGAAGCGGCCGCATGAACGACGAAAACTTTCCCCGGATGGGCGGACGCCTTGGCGCGCAAAGCTGGGATCAACGCGGGGTTCGCTTCAATGTAGAGAATCTTGGCGAAACCAAGGCGGAGATAGTCGTCAAGCTCCCCGGCCTGATGGGCGCCGACATGGATGACGCCGCGAGGGGTGATCCCGTGCCGCTTTAACATCATACCTACATCGATCATCGCCTTGGACCCTTCCGACGCTACCGCCCGACCGAGAATTCGGGACAAAACAGTACGTGAGCCGGCCGACTTGTCCCTGAGAAACCAGACTCGCTTGCGGATCGAGCGAATCAGTTTCTGGAAAGCGGACTTAAGGCTCATTAGGTCAAAGGCCACTATTGGAAATTAAGTATTTGGTGTCAATAAGTCGCTCCATATGACTTCTTTTGCGGTTCAGCCTTCACACCGTGACGGCGTGACGATACCAATGTGCCATGTCCCAACGGCCTCTCGGTTTCGGTATCTGGGGAACCGGCATGATCGCCGAGTTCCACGCGAAGGCTTTGGCGGAAATCTCCGAGGCCAAACTCGTCGCGGCTTATAACCGCTCGCCGGCCAAGGGACGCGAGTTTGCCATGAAGCATGGTATCGCGTTCGCGGAAACTCCTGAAGAGCTCTTGGCCAATCCTAACGTCGACATCGTCTGCCTGTGCACACCCAGCGGCGATCACCTAGCCCCTGCCCTCGCCTGCGCGAAGGCGGGTAAGCATGTCGTGGTCGAGAAACCCCTCGAAGTCACCCTCGCCCGCTGCGACGAACTCGCCGCCGCCTGCGCCAAAGCCGGCGTGACGGTCGCCGGCATTTTACCACGACGGTTCGGCGCAGGTGCGGTCGCACTCAAGGCCGCGCTCGACGCCGGTCGCTTCGGCAAACTCACCCTCGCCGGAGCGCTCATCCCTTGGTGGCGCACGCAGGCGTATTATGATTCCGCCGCATGGCGCGGCACGTTCGCCCTCGATGGCGGTGGCGCCTTGATGAATCAAGGCATCCACACCGTCGACCTCCTCCTCTGGTTCCTCGGTGCGCCCAAGCGTGTCTCCGCCACCGCTGGCCTTGTCGCCCACTCTGGCATCGAAGTCGAGGACATCGCCGCTGGCTGGATCGAATTCGCCAACGGCTGCCGCGCGACGATTGCCAGCTCGACCGCCTGTTGGTCCGCGACGGGTTTCCCCGCCGAGATCCGCATCCACGGCACGACCGGCGCAGCCGTCTTGCGCGACGACAAACTGACCGCCTTCGAATTCGAAAAGCCCCTGCCCTCCGATGCCGCGATAGTCGCTCCGGCCACCGAAGGCGGCGGCGCGGGCGCCAACGATCCGAAGGCCATCGGGCATGCCTGGCATCGCTCCAACCTCGAGGAAGCCATCGCGGCCATTCGCGCGGGCAAGCAACCCGCCGTCAATGGCGCCGAAGGCCGTAAGGCGGTCGAACTCATCCTCGCCCTTTATCAGTCTGCGCAGGATGGCGGTGAGCCGGTGGAGTTGCCCTTGGCGAAGGACCCCTCGCTTAAGAAGCTCGGCGTTAAACGTTAGAGGCTCGGAGGCCCGCACTTAGTGCAAAAGTGCAAAAGTGGATTCACGAAATACTTAGCCTTGATGTCTCATCACGAAGCCACCCGCCCCGAAGTCCCTAGTCGGAAAAGATGGTGAGCTTTCGTTGCCTAACACTTTTGCACCTTTGCACAAGCCGTAGGCGGGTTGCACTTTTGCACCAACGAGAAAAGAGACATAGAACCCGAGAATAAGAGATAGGGGTCGGGGTAGGAAAACACTTCAGGTCTCAGGTCTCGGCCGTCGGGAACCAGGTTCAGGTGTTCAGGTTCGGGTACAGGTTCAGGATCGGAATTTTGCCCCGCACCTGCACCTGCACCTGATAACCCGTACCTGTACCTGAGGGCCGAGACCTGGGACCCGAAAATGCCTCTCACATTTGCACCTTTGCACAAGCCGTAGGCGGGTTGCACTTTTGCACCAACTTTCCACCAACTTTCCACCAACGAGCGCCCTAGTCTTTCTTACTTCCCCTAAACTCCTCCATCGTCGCGGAGTTCGCTGCGTTGATGCCACTCCGCGCGAAAACTTTGAAAAAGGTCCGGACGACGATTCTCATATCCAACCAAAAGGTGCCATGGTCGACATACCACACATCGAGCGCGAACTTCTCGTCCCACGAGAGCGAGTTACGGCCGTTGACCTGCGCCCAGCCGGTGACACCCGGCTTCACTTCCATCCGGCGGGCCTGCGTAGCGTCATAGAGCGGCAGGTAACGCATGAGGAGCGGCCGCGGGCCGACGACGCTCATCTCGCCGATGAGCACATTCCACATCTCCGGAAACTCATCCAGAGTCGACGCCCGGAGAAACTTCCCGAAAGGAGTCAGGCGGATTTCGTCCGACAAAAGATTTCCTTGGGCATCACGTTCATCGGTCATGGTGCGGAATTTCACCATGCGAAACGGCTTACCCCCCAAGCCTGGCCGCTCTTGGATGAACAAGACCGGTGCACCCAATTTGATTCGGACCAGGAGAGCGACCAAGGCGAGCAAGGGCGCGAAGCCCACCAGCCAGCAAAAGGAGAATCCGAGGTCGAAGAGGCGTTTTATCATTTAGCGGCGGGCGAGATCGGCCGCCGAAAATTGGTAGAGGTCAAAACGTTGGATGGCAATTTCCCTTTCAAAGCTGACTTCGTAATCCGCTTCGGTGGCATCGGCGGGCACTACCGTCGTCACGGTGCCGCCAGACTTAGCGCAAAGCACCGAGACCGTGGGCGTTTTCTTGGCCCCGATGAAGCGGAGCGTCAGGCGGACTTGCGCTTCGGGGTCGACCTTGACGGACGCATCTAAATTCACCGTCAAGCGGATGACTTGCCCCGGGATTACCGGCAGGCGGCGGCTGGCGGCGGCATCTCCCCGGCTGATTTTCCCGCCATGCGCCACGACATGGAGATGCTCGGGCTGCCATACGACGGCGTTGTTCTGCCCCGGGCTGATATCTATTAATTCCGGACGCGCGGTGGAGCCCGACAGGGTCAGAGCATCGATCCGATGCGCCGCTGCGTCTAAGCCAGCATCTTGCGCGGCGGAGATGAAGTAATCTAAGGCACCGGTGCCGGCGGTATCAGTCTTCGTCCAGGCTTGCAGCTCCGCGTCTAGGCGCGGATTCGCCGCGGCCTTCGCCACCCACAAGGCCCGCGGATTAGTCGCGATAAATTCAAACCAGTGGAGAGGTTGGCCCGAGGCCCCCCAGACGAGATTGAACCGGTCCTGACTCGATTTATAAATGGCTTCGGCCTGGCTGAGCTCGACCAGCGCCGCCAAGGCTTGAGTGGAGGTCTTGGGCTGAGCCATCCGCGCCTGATAGACCCGGTGGAAGCGAAGCGTCATTTCCCACGCATCGTTAAATTGCTCCAAGCGCCAGCGTTGGTTCTTCAGCCGATGCGATAATTTATCTTGGGTCGCGAGCGCTTCCTTGGCCGACTGCAACTGGCGGCTGATCGCTTTGATTTCGCCGTCCGCTAAAACCGCGGCCGAATGCTCTTCGCGGAAGTGGCGGATCCACTGATTGGCCCCACCCCGTTGCGCATCCCGTTGCCAGGCGTCTTCCATCGTCTGGTAGGCCTGCCGCATGGCGTCCGCGGCCGGGCCATACGCCGCCTCGAACCATTGTTTGAGCAAAACTTGGTAGTCGCGCGAAGGATCTTCCAATAGCTTGGCGCCCAGCCAGGCCTTAGGGGCATCGAATGCCCAGACCGGATAAAGTTCGGCGATCCAGCCCTTCACGCCCACCGCTTTTTCCGTCCGGATGGCGAGCGCTTCGGCCGCGAAGTTAATCCGTGGCACGCAGTAATCGACGCCGTACCAATAATCATAAGCGCCAACGCGCTTCGCGCCGGACTTCACCCAAGCCGCTAGATTAGCCGATTCCATCGCGGCGAAAGCCGGGTCGGCGTAACCGAAACGATCGGCGCAGACCCAAGGGAAAATCGCTGGGTTCAGCTTTATCTTCGGGGCGCGTAACGTCTGCAGATACGCCAGCGTACCAAGTGCGTGGGATTTGCCTTCGAGGTCGCCCGCGGGCTGCCAAAAAGATCCGGCGACTTTATTCAGGTAATTCATCACATAATCCGTGCGTACGGCCCGGTCTCGATACCAACCCTCGGAGGGCACGCTGTCGTCGAACTTGATCGAATCGTTGATGCCCAATGGCACCGCCATGGCTTCAGGGTGCTTATGGAACCACTCGCGGGCGTAACGGGCGCCGATTTCAGGGGCGAGCGGATGCGCCAAATTCGGATTGGGATCGTAGCCGCCGTTCAGGGGTTCGATGCGCTTGCCATTGATCTGCGCAAACAGCGACGGGTCTTGCTTCCATTCTTTTTTGCCGAACGCCGCGTAGAAGCCGTGCGAGAACGTCAACGCCTGGCCGTAGCCGATGGAGTAAGCCCAATCGGAAGACATTTCGTTCAACCCGCCGATACTCCGCCAAGCGAAAGCCGGACGGAAAAGATCTCGCTCGGGCAGGCGGACTTCGGAAAGCATTTTCCAATCGGCGCCGCGGGCCGAAGGTTGGACGAAGAAAATTCCAAGGTGCTGTTCGCAGAAGCGGCCGATGGCGATGCGTGTGGACACCGGATTATTACCGAGGAGAAAAACGGCCGAGCGTCGGACTTCGCGGAGGGCGACATCTCCTTCAATGCCTGGCAAAGAGATTTTAGCGGCCTTGGCGGCTTGCGTCTGACCGATGAAAATCGCGCAACCGGGCGCAGGCTTATTTGCCTCCTCCAAGATGACCTCGGGGCGCTGACCCGTCACCCGTTCGCACCAATCGGCGAGAGATTGGGCACCGTACCATTCGTCGGGCTCGGGTTCGGCCGGTAAGACGATGGGGGCCCAGGCGCCGGCATCGAATAATCCGCCCGCGCGCGCGACGACGGAAAGCAGGAGGAAAAAGACGAGCGCTAGGGGCATGAAGTGCGACGAGTTATCGGCGAACGCAGAGTATCGAGTATCGAGTATTGAGTATAGGGAAAATTTTGAGACACCGTTGGTTGATTGGTTGATCAGTGGGCCGGTTGACAAGGGATGCAATGGGTAGGGACGGCTCTCCGAGCCGACCTAGGTGCAAAAGTGCAAATCGGCCTACGGCCTGTGCAAAGGTGCAAAGGTGAAGACAGTTTCGGGTCCCAGGTCTCAGGTTCAGGTCTCAGGTCTTCGGGTGCAGGTTCAGGTCCCAGGCCCGAACCTGAAACGCCTCTGCATCGGGTAGGGATGAGCGCCCTCGCTCAACCGCGGCTGACCGAGGATGGTCAGCCCTACCTGGCTGTATTAGGTAGGGGCGCCACTGCGTGGCGTCCGTTCTAGACCGCCGCCGCCCAGTCATCGGATCTTAGCTAAGGCCATATACACCCTGCCCTTTGCAGGCGAACGGACGCGACGCAGTCGCGCCCCTACCTCAAGGCAAAGCAGCAAACTCAAAGGGAACCGGGAACCGGTTGTATGGCTGGGGTGGCTGTGTGCTAACCCGTAACTGCACCCGAACCTGGTTCCTGTTAGCCGAGACCCGAGACCTGAAAATGGATTCTAGGTCGGCACGCAGTGCCGACCCTACCTCAAGACAACTAGGACAGCACGTGGCGCTGTCCCTACCTAATACCTAGGGGCTCTTCCGGCTTGATACCGTATTACGGTAATACAGTATTACGGCATGACCTACACTCTCGCCGTCAGTAAGCGCGGCACGCTCACCTTGCCCCCGGAACTCCGTCGACGCCTGAAGCTGGACCAAGTCAGCTCGCCACTCGTCATCGTCGAGGAGCGCGACGGCGGCCTCTTCCTGCAGTCCGCAGTGGCGATGCCTATCCGCGATATCCCGAAGGCGACCATTCGCCAGTGGGTACTGAACGACGAAGCCGAGGCCAAAGACCTCAAGGCATTCCGTCGTAAGAAGTGAGGCTTTTCCTGGACTCGAGCGTTTTGTTGGCCGCGTCTGGCTCCTCTAAGGGTGCTTCGCGCCTATTATTTGATAACGCTGTCAGCCACGGCTGGCTGCTCCTGACCGCGGACTACTGTCTCCGTGAAGTCGAATTCAACCTACCCAAACTAGGAAAGAAAGCGGCGCTGAGCTGGGGCGAGATTATCCAGCCTGCACTCATTCCAGCAACGGCGAGACTGACGCTTGATCGGCCTCTCATCTATCGCGCTACCAAAGATCGCCCGGTAGTGATTTCGGCCCTTAGCCAGAAGGCGGACTATCTCGTAACATTAGACCGGGATGATTTCCATGACCTTTTAGGCCGAAGCGTGTATGGCTTACCTATCCGAACTCCCGGCGAGTTCTTACGCGAAATCAGGTAGGGTCAGCACTGCGTGCTGATCTAGGTGCAAACGTGAAAGGCACATTCCAGGTGGCAGCCCCGGTTGGCAGGTTCAGGTCCCGGGCCCGAATCTGAAACGCCTCTGCTTTGGGTAGGGTTGAGCGCCCTCGCTCAACCGCGGCTGACCGAGGGCGGTCAGCCCTACCTGGCTGTATCAGGTAGGGGCGCCACTGCGTGGCGTCCGTTCTAGACCGCAGCCGCAAAGTCATCGGGCCTTAGCTAAGGCCATATACACCTTCACCCTTTGCAGGCGAACGGACGCGACGCAGTCGCGCCTCTGCTTAGAGGATAAAAACATACTAGGCCGAACTAGCATGTAATCCCCATTGGAAGGCCTTTGCCCAGAATCTGTACAATGCTACGTAAGCCAGGTGGCTCACTGCGTAATCACAAAACACTTGCGGGCTAGGGCGCCTTCGCCTTACTTTATTTTCTCATCCCTGCGGGTATGCTGGACTCAGAGCCACGCCCCCGCAGACCCCCGCGGGTTACGGCCCGCGGGGTTTTTAATTTAAGCGTACGCCGTGATGACCCCGTTACGCGTCATCGGCTTAGTGGATGGATTTAACCTCTACCACAGCCTACAGGACGACCCAGGGCATAAGTGGCTCGACCTTGGCAAGTTGCTAAAAGGACTCCTCCACTGCTATCCAGTACCAGCCCAGCTCGTCGACATACACTATTTTACGGCCCTGCCCTTCTACCTCCGGCAAACTAACCCCGGGAGGCTATCAAGGCATCAGATCTACCTTCGAGCTCTCTCCGCGCGACGGAACCCATCTATCACGACGCACTTCGGCGAGATCAGGCAGCGCCAACTCGAAGTCGCCATCCCCGGAGGCAAAACTTGGGCCAAAGTTTGGCGTGAAAAAGGGACAGATATCGCCCTCGCCGTGACACTCTTCGAGTTGGCTGCAGCGAATTCATTCGACGCCGCTATCATCGTATCCGGAGACTCGGATTACGCGCCGCTTGCGAAGGGATTCCAAAGAATGCACCCTGGCAAAGACTTGCGCTTTGCCTTCCCGCATGGTCGCCGGAGCAATTAATTACTGAGGGTGATTCCATCCTCCATCGTCTTAGGCCCGCAGCATTACCAAGCCAGTCGTCTGCCAGAGTCGATTCGCCTACCTAGCGGCAAGAAGCTGCATTGCCCTTCAGACTGGTCCCGGGCTGACCCTAGGTAGGGTTGACCTCCCTCGCTCAACCGCGGCTTACCGAGGGCGGTCAGCCCTACCTGGCTGTATCAGGTAGGGGCGCCACTGCGTGGCGTCCGTTCTAGACCGCAGCCGCCCAGTCGTCGGATCTTAGCTAAGCCATATCCGCCCTGCCCTCCCCGCTTTGCGGCGCCGCTTGCCTCACCCCCATTTCATTTGGGCACAAAAAAACCGTGCTGATTTGCACGGCTGCTGGATTGTTCTTATTCAGGCTTTTGCGGTTTGCAGATTCTCATCGGCCTACGATGATTAATCCACCCATGACCGAACTTTCTGATGTCAAAGATTTTTGGAATAAGGCAAGTTGTGGGGAAGTGTACGCAGGCGAAGGAGACGAGCGTCAACGCTACGCCAACGTGTCGCGTTTACGTTATGAACTAGAGCCCTATCTTCTTACGTTCGCGGAATTCGATAAAGTTAACGGTAAAGATGTTTTGGAAATAGGCGTGGGGATGGGGTCCGATCACCAGATGTTGGCAATGGCCAATCCGAAACGACTTCGAGGAATCGACCTTACCGAAAGAGCCCTTGAGCATACCCGCACACGTTTTGCGGCATTTAGCCTCACCAGTGAACTTTCGACTGGGAACGCTGAAGCTCTCAGTTTTCCGGATGCCACCTTTGATCACGTATATAGCTGGGGCGTCATTCATCATTCACCGAACACGGCCCAAGCCGCGAAGGAAATCTTGCGCGTCTTACGCCCCGGGGGCACGGCCAAAGTCATGATCTATCACCGCTTCGCCGCGGTGGGATTGATGCTCTGGGTGCGTTACGCATTATTGCGCGGCCGTCCCTGGATGAGCCTTGATAAAATCTATTCGCAGTTCTTGGAGTCCCCCGGAACTAAGGCCTACAACGTCAGTGAGGCTCGCCTGCTCTTCACTGGAGCCAGCCAAATAGATGCTCGCGCGATTCCTGGCCTGGGAGACCTATTGCAAGGTGAAGTCGGTCAGCGGCATCGCGGCTGGCTGCTCACGACGGCCAAAAAGGTTTGGCCACGCTGGCTCATCAGGGCCATCGCACGCCATATTAATTTTGGCGGTGTTCTGCTTATTGACATTAAGAAGTAATTTATTTGGGCACAAAAAAGCCGTGCATCTTTGCACGGCTAATCATTTTAAATTCGGAAATTTTACGGTTTGCTGACCTTCATCAGAGGATGATCTTTCAGGTTGTCGTAAGGGTTCGCCCCATCATGCCGCACGAAGCGAAACTTCGGATGCAGGCTTAGCCGGGCGATATTCGCTTCGGAGCCCGAATGGAAGTTGTCGAGCCCGATAACCTCGTGCCCATCGGCCAAAAGCCGGGCCGAAAGGTGCGTGCCGAGAAACCCCGCTGCACCAGTGATAAGGTAACGCATGAAATTGATAGTGCCGTGAGTTAACGGCTTACGCTTAGCAAATCTTCTTACTGGCTAATGAGTTGCTCGAGCAACCTCTTCGCAACCGCTTTGGTCGAGAAAGTGTTTCGAGCATGCGCCCTTGCACGCTGTCCTATTTTTTCTAGTTCTTCATCTGGTCGCGAAAGCACCCATCGCAACGCAGGGGTCGGATTCATGGGGTCATCGATGATCAGGCCGGCATCGCCAGCCGTGATAATCTCTTTTACGTTCCCAGCCATACTTGAAAGCAAAACCGTCAAGCCGGCGGCTGACGCCTCGATCGGCGAAAGCGGGTTCGGGTCCTTCTTGGTATTCAAGACGAAGACATTAGCGGCCAGAAGGATTTGCCGCACGCCTTCGGCATCCATTTGCCCTAAAAGCTGGATGGCTCCGTCAGACTTATCGGCCAACGCTTTTAACTCGGATTCCAACGGCCCCGTCCCCACGAAAGCCAAACGTGCTTTAGCTCTTTCCGCCTGGGGTAAATTGATGAATGCCTGCGCCAACTCCAAAGTTCCTTTACGAGAGCATAGCGTGCCTACCTGAACAAGTAGCCGGATGTCTTCCGGTAAGCCCAGTTTTTTTCTGGTAAGGCTCCGATCCGAGGGGTCGTTACGGGAATAAAAATCGACATCGACTGAATTCGGCAAGAAGACGATCGGCTTAGGCTTGCCGGCTTGGGAAAGGGCCCAATCCGCGCTCAATTGGTTAGGGACCGCGAACGCCTGATATTTCTGATAACAGCGACGACGCACCCAGGCAATCGGCCCAGTGCGGTGAGCAACAGCTTTAGCGTGCCCTTCGCTCCAAAAGAGGCGATGAGGTGGTGGGTTTATTCGACTAAGACCCGCTAGCAAGATTGTCGGCGTATTCCAAGCACCCCCAACGATAAGCGTTGTCGGCTTTAACCGTTTGAGTTCTTTGAGCACCGATAAGTTCAAGTGCGAGAACCAGCCACGGATTTGAAAGTGCCAGCCAGGCATCATCGTGTGCGGATGCTTCATCTCCTCTGGGTGGTATCCCCAAAAACGGTTAGGCTCCGAGGGCGCACAATATAAGACGTGCACGGTCTCGCCGAACTCAGCCGACTGCGCATGCAGGTCATCAAAAAAAGCCGTTCGGTAGGGCGAGGGAATGTTCGTGAGAATGACGATCATAGTAAAAAGTTATTTTAAACGCCGAGCCGTGAGAATTTTTGTTTAGAAGGCATGAAAGATTGCGTAAGTGCGCACTCCATGTCTTCCCCTTAATTTAAGAGTTCGGTTTTTTGTCTGGCTATGTGAGTAATGATTATTGCACGGCGCAACTGGCTAGCGATTCAGACTCCGTTGATACAACGTCAACGGTTAGCACCTGACGGCGAAGACATTCCCACCAAATGAAGCCCCGAGCGAATCAAGTATCTTACCTTTATCGTCGCTCAAGGTAAAACCAGATCGCCGCAATAAGGCCGCCACTTCTTCCTGATGCTCGGTGACCTCAATCATTAAGGCGGCAATATGTTTAAGTGATTTTTCCGCTCCCATGAGCGCATTTAGTTCATTTCCTTCGATATCAATCTTGATGAAATCAACCTTTAGCGCGTTAGCCTCAATATAGGCGTCGAGAGTCGTTAGCCTTACTGTACGAGCTTTTTTTATGATCTCCATTTTATGGCTATGTGCTACGCCTACGGCACCTCGATAGTCATCCAAGAGACTGTTGTTTTGGCCGGTAATGTCATCTTCGTAGAATATGGCTTCGCCGATGCGATCGGAGACGGCTTGGCGCTCGATACGTACTTGCGGGATTTTTGCAGTATTACGCTCGATATAGGGTAAGTTATTTGAACCTGGTTCAAAGACGATGACTTTGCCTTGGGTTCCGACAAGCTTAGCGAAGTATTGGCTGATGAAGCCGATGTGGCCGCCCACCTCCAATACCGTGGCACCGGGCGGAATTTGCTGCCGGAAACGCTCCATCGTCAACCGCTCCCTCTCTTTGCCAAAATACCAATAGCCCTTATGCTTAAAAGTGTTGAGCGTAAGCTGATCACTGGTCCATGGATTCTTAATTGAAACATCCCGAGCCGTCGCTCGAAGCAGGAGAATAAAAAGCCGACGTACCAGCGGCACCGAAGCTAGAAATGACTTGATGCTCATTGGGTGAATAAAATTTCTTTTGATTTGGCTGTATGCATTTAGTTTTTATAAATTATGTTTAACGTCATTATTCAATGAAGAGTGACTATCTATTAAACCATCGCTTGATCCAGAGCAACAAGCGCAGTCCTCTGGCTCGGTATAGCCGAACGGACAGATTAAGCGCGATTTTCTTTAGGCCGATTCCGGAGCTAAAAAGTTGGCCGTAGAAACAATCGCCCCGTTGCGGGAAAAACGCGTGGAAGTTGACCGTTTGCTTCTTTAAATTGGCCTTCACATAACGGTCGAGGTGCCTCATGACATTGGGGTCACACTGCCGCTCCACCGCTGAACGACGCAATAATGCGTCCATCGCCCGAGCGTTATCAAAACACGACTTGGCAGAAAATTCCCACCAAGCATAATTGAAGGGCCGCCGGGTGGCTTCTTCGCCGGCCGCGCTCCAATTTGCACCATGAATTCTATAATCAATGGTGATTTCAGGCAGATATCCGATTCCGCCTGAGACGTGTCCTAGCAGGGATAACTGGCAGTCTTCTGCGGCATATCTGAGTTGCTCCAAGCAGCCCAACTCTTGAATCATCGATCTCCGGAATGATTCGTTGGCCCCATTCCCTATTGGCATATTTTCATCTTTATTGAACGGTAGTGATGGATTCTCAACTACATAAACGCCACTTAAAGGGACTCCGTTTTCATCGATTTTCCGTACGCCGCCGTAGCACGCCTTGATTTTTGGGTTATTTTGATAAAAATAGACGAAGGCGCTGACACGATTCGGATACGCTAAATCATCACACGATTGGATAAAAATAATTTCACCGCTACCTTGCTGGATGGCCTTGTTAATATTTGTGATTAGCCCCCGATTAATACCATCAGACAAATCAATGACATCTAGGTCGGGCCTACGGCTTACGCACTGCCTGATGATGGCAGCAGTTTCATCTTTCGATCCATCATCGATGATGATGAATTCAATCCGGCCGGGGTAATCTTGATCAAAGGCCGACGCGAGGGCCTGCTCCGCAAATCTGGCATGGTTATAAGCGGTCAGGATATATGTGACTCTAGGTAACGCGTCCCTATTACTCATTGCCGTACTCATGCATTCAAAAGGCGGATGACGTAACTTATAGCCTCATCTGACATCACTGGGCTAAGGGGCAATGAAACTACCTCGCGATGGATTGCCTCCGTCAATGGTAACCGAAGATGTCCCAGCTCCTTGGCGTAGGCCAGCTGATGGTGCGGCGGGATGGGATAATGCACGGCCGTTTGGATACCCTGCTCCGCCAGCTTTTTCTGGAAAGCATCCCGATTCGATACGCGCACCACAAAGAGGTGCCAGACGTGCGAATCTTCGCTGGCCCGAACTCTAGGCAACTTGATGGCTGGATTCTTGATCTCTTTTCTATAACGACGGGCAATTTCTCTCCGCCGACTATTATCCGCATCAATATATTTCAACTCCACCCGCAGGAAAGCCGCTTGCATCTCGTCGAGCCGATCGTTTGAACCTTGAACGAGGTTCTTATACTTCTCATGCGAACCATAGTTGCGGAGCGCGCGGACCATCTGGGCGAGGTTAGGGTCCTTGCAGGTCAACGCTCCGGCATCTCCGAGGGCGCCAAGGTTCTTGCCCGGATAAAAACTGAAGGCCGCGGCGTCGCCCCAAGCCCCGGCCTTGATGCCATCGATCTGAGCACCATGCGCCTGGGCAGCGTCCTCAAGCAAAAGTAACCCGCGCTCACGGCAGAGTTTCGCAATCGCAGGCATCTCAGCCAGCTGGCCGTAGAGATGCACCGCCAGGACCGCCTTGACGTCCGGCGTCAGCGCGGCGGCGAGTTTCCCCGCGCCGAGGTTGAAGGTATCCTCGTCTGGTTCGACGAGCACAGGTCTGAGCCGGTTTTCTGTAATAGCGAGAATCGACGCGATGTAAGTATTCGCCGGAACCGCCACAGCATCGCCGTCCTTAAGCAGGCCGAGTTCCTTCCAGCCACGGAGGGCGAGGATCAAGGCCGATAAACCGTCGGAAGTGCCGACACAGTGGGGTGATCCAACCCATTGGGCGAATTCAGCCTCGAAGGCCTTGACCTCTTCGCCTAGGATATACCAGCCCGAGTCGATGACGCGAGCGGCGGCAGTCTTCAGTTCTTCCGCATGCCGGGCTTTGATGGCCTTAAGATCTAGAAAAGGGATAATCATGTCTCAGAGTAAGCGAATGACTTTGGCAGGATTACCAGCAGCGACGACTCCTGAAGGAATAGAACGAACGACCACTGAACCGGCACCAATCACACTGTCTCTTCCGATTGTTACGCCCTTAAGGACAATAACGCGACTACCGATAAAAACATTGTCTTCTAGCACTACGGGCTTCGTTTCGGCAGGTCGACTGTGCCGGCCGATTGCACTTAGATCGTGAAAGTCAGAATCTAGAATAAGGACGGCGTCACCGATGAGACACCGGTCACCGATTGTTATGCTCTGTTCGGCGATCACCTGCACATTATTCGAAAAGGTAGTCCCGTCGCCAACCTTGATAATCGACCCAACGGACCTAGCCTGCAAAAGAACCGCGCCGTTGCCAAGTTTGGGCGCTAATCCATAGCCTACACAAATGTTTGCACCTAGACAAACTTGCCCGGCGCCGTCGCAACGCAAAGGGACATGAAGACGAAGGAGTCCGCCACTGCATGTCCTGTCATTACGTGAGCATAGCCAAAACCAGGCGCCGCGACAGCGCATGAGGAAATGATTAAGGAGACTGGAGAAGTAATTTTTCATCAAATAGCTCGTCCAGGGTTGCCGACTACCGTCACTTCAGGCGGAACATCCTTTGTGACGACTGCGCCAGCTCCAATCATAGCGCCCTCGCCAATGGTGATACCAGGGAGGATGGTCGCATTAGCCCCAATAGAGGCGCCCTTCTTCACGAGCGTCGGGAGCAGCTTAGCTGCCGCATTGCGCGAGCGGGGTTCGAGATCATTGGTAAAAGTCACGTTCGGGCCGATGAAGACGTCATCTTCCAAGGTAATACCGTCCCAGAGCTGAACGCCACATTTCACGGTGACACGGTCGCCGACGCTCACCTTGTTTTCAATGAAACAGTGCGAGCAGATATTGCAGTCTCGCCCGATGATAGCCCCGGGCAGAATCACCACGTATTGCCAGACGCGCGTGCCTTCCCCAATCTGCTTCGACTGCACGTCCGAGCTAGGATGAATGAACATGGCGGATAAATTGTGCGTGGTCGCGGAGGTAGTCGGCCTCATCGTAACCATGCGAAGCCAGGACGGACAGGACTGCGGAAGGAGACTTGGGGACGAGTTCTACCCAGTGGCCGGGAGGGACGTGCAGGCCTTGGTCTGGAGATTTCAATTCCCACTCGACCTTCGTTGTGCCGTTATCAGTGGTGACGCGGAATGAACCCGCCATGGCAATCAGGAACTGGTGGCAGGCCTTGTGCGCATGCCCGCCGCGGGCGATGCCGGTGCGGAGGTCGAAAAGGTGGAATTCTCGGCGAACCTCGAATGGTACCTGTTTTCCGGTTTCCGCAAAAGCGAGTGCTCCCCTTTCGTCGCGGCGCGAGGGAAGGTCGTGCAATACACAGGGCGAAATCATCGAGGTCCGGCCACGAGGCCCTTCAGGTATTCACCATAACCGGATTTGGCAATGGGCTCAGCGAGCTTCAATAGCTGGGCGTCGTCGATGTAGCCGCGGCGCCAGGCGATTTCCTCGATGCAGCCGATTTTGAAGCCTTGGCGAGCCTCGACGATTTGCACGAACTGCGACGCTTGCAGAAGCGAATCGAAAGTCCCGGTATCAAGCCAGGCTGTGCCACGCGGGAGGACCTTCACACTCAACTTGCCTTGGCGAAGATACTCGCGGTTGACGTCCGTGATTTCGTATTCGCCGCGGGCCGAGGGCTTCAATGCCTTGGCTATGCCGACCACGGAATTATCATAAAAATAGAGGCCGGGCACGGCGAAGTTCGACTTGGGCGACTTGGGCTTCTCTTCGATGGAGATAGCCTTGCCGGCGGCGTCGAACTCGACCACGCCGAAGCGTTCCGGATCCTTGACGTGATAGGCGAAGACGATGCCGCCCTGCGGGGACTGGCAAGACTTGAGCTGATCGCCGAAGCCAGCGGAATAAAAGATGTTGTCACCGAGGACGAGGCAGACCTCGTCTCGGCCGATGAACTTCTCGCCGAGCACGAAGGCCTGAGCGAGGCCGTTAGGTAAAGCTTGTTCGACATATTCGAACTTACAGCCGAGGCGGGAGCCATCGCCTAATACTTCGCGGAACTTCGGAAGATCCTGAGGCGTCGAGATGATCAAGACTTCCCGGATGCCCGCGAGCAGCAGCACGGAAAGCGGGTAGTAGATCATCGGCTTGTCATACACGGGTAAGAGCTGCTTGCTCATGACCTGGGTCAAGGGATGAAGTCGGGTGCCGGAACCGCCGGCTAGGATGATGCCTTTCATAAGTTTGTCGAAAAGAGAGACCAGAGATTACTATAAATCTGTGATTTGACACAGGGCAATTTAATCAAGCGGTAGCTTCTTGGCCAGTCTCAGGGTGTGAAAATAGAGCCAGGCACAGCCCGCCGTGACGATGAGCGAGGGGATAAGCCCCCAATATAATCCATCAAGCCGGCCTATCATCCATTGCGAGAGGCCCAAGACTGCCGCGGCCGCCGTGAACCATCCTAACGTCTGTCGACCAAGCCAATGCCCCGAACGGCGAAATGATATGATCATCATGAAGATAACATGACATACGTAACTTAAAAAATAACCTATAGCCGCCCCCGTCAGTCCATAAATCGGCATCAGCACGATAGGCATGAGTACCAAGATGATGTTCCCAACCATTTCAACCACGATAACGGTGGACGAGGAGCCGCGGGCCAACATCCAGTATCCTATTGGCCAGGAAATCAGGCGTAAGAAAACTCCCCAAATCATCCAGGAAAGTAAAGGAATCGAGGCATCAAAAGTATTCGCATAAAGCAGCCGAATACAAAGTTTACCCATCGTCAAAAGCGTGACAATGAATGGCAGGGCGAGCAAAAGCCCCGCCTGGATTTGCTTTTCCGTCAGATACTGCGCCTCCATTTCATCTTTAGCCGCCGCTATCCTCGGAAAGAAGTCGGCGCTCATCGCCATAAAGACGAATCCCGGTAGACTACCGGCGATGGCGAAGGCGGCTTGATAATAACCCGCAGCGGCCAGGCCCTCATGTCGGATAATCACAAGGCGAATGACATAGGCGGAAACTTGCGCACTCAGGCCAACAATCATGAGCGCACCGCCCAACTGGATGAGCGGCTTAATATCTTGGGGGCTGGCCGTCATTGCCGTCGGAGGACATTGCCGCCGAGCGGCCCGCCAAGTGATGAAAGAGGGAACCGCGGCGGCCAAAAGAATACTGCCCGCGACGCCCTTAGAACCGAAATAGTAAATTAGGGGTAACCCGACCAATAGGCCAAGCAAAGCCGAAATAACCTGCGACTTGGCCAGAGTCTTTAATTGACCATGCGCTTGAAGCAGCGCTGACCACATACTCGTGGCGATGGCCAACGGAATGGCCATACCCGCGATAAATAATTCCGCGCTGTAATCACTTCCCTTGAACGTCACCCAACCGATCGGCCAAAACAGCAATACCATGGCGAGCAGGCCAAGCCATGAAAGCATGGCCCCGAAGCGTCGAACGGCCGCAATTTTCCCGGCCTTTTCTTCATTGCTCGATCCGGCGATGGTCCGAACCCCTGAAGTTCCCAACCCCCAGCCGGCGAGAGCGGTAATGTTGCCGTTAAAAGCAGTCAGCACCCCGACCAGTCCGACGCCCGATGGCCCGATGAGGAGAGCCACGATTTTCGTGCGCACGAAACCCGTCGCCAACGTCACAACTTGAGCTCCGCCCATGAGCGCGCTGGAGCGGAGGATGCGAGCGAAAGGCACGGGTTAATTCTTACTTTGAAATTATCCGCGCCCGATACGCTCCAAGCGATAGGAGCCATCCAGAATTTTTTGGATCCACTGCGGATTATCCAGATACCATTGGACGGTCTTTCGGAAGCCGCTTTGGAAGTTTTCCTGCGGGCTCCAGCCCAATTCCTGTTTCGCCCGGGCGGCATTGATCGCATACCTCATATCATGACCGGGCCGGTCGGTGACATAAGAAATCGCGGTAGCATGCGGCTTCCCGTCTGGTCGCGGCCGAAGTTCGTCCAAGAGCCCGCAGAGCTGGCGCACGAGGTCGATATTGCGCTGCTCATTGTCCCCGCCGATGCAATAAGTTCTTCCCGGCGTACCTTTTTCGACGGCGGCGAGCAAAGCTCGAGCGTGGTCGTCAACATACAGCCAATCGCGGATATTCTCACCTTTGCCATAGACGGGTATCGGTTCGCCGCGGAGGCATTTCAAGATGACGACTGGAATCAGCTTTTCGGGAAATTGATACGGGCCATAATTATTCGAGCAATTGGTGATGACGACCGGCAACCCATACGTATCCATCCAGGCCCGGGCCAGATGATCGCTGGCGGCCTTGCTCGCGCTGTAAGGCGAATGCGGGTCATAAGGCGTTGCTTCATTAAAGGCGGGCGCGGCGGGCGCGAGCGAACCGAAGACCTCATCGGTGGAGACGTGCAGGAAACGAAAGGCATCCCGAAGGGGACCGGATAGTTGCCGCCAATAACCTAAGGCGGCCTGGAGCATCTGGAACGTCCCCGTGATGTTCGTGGAGATGAATTCGCCCGGGCCGTCGATCGAGCGATCGACGTGCGATTCGGCGGCCAGATGCATCACCGCGTCCGGGCCGTGCGTCGCCATGGCCTTACGCATCGCCTCGGCATCGCAAATATCGGCCTGAAGGAAAGTAAAACCTGGATTGCCCTCCAGATCCGCCAAGGAGGAACGATTTCCCGCATAGGTCAACTTATCGATGACGACGACTTGATGGCCGAGGCTGTGCGCTAATCTTGTGAGATTAGAGCCGATGAAGCCAGCGCCACCGGTGATGAGAAGTTTCATGAATTGTTGGGGCAAATTATTTTTCTGATAAACGTAAAGCTTCGGCGATTCTTGGCCCGAGCAGCTCCGCGCCGAATGGGCTGAGATGATTCGTATCGATATAATAGAGCGCCCCATGGCCGTCCCACCATTTAACGAATCCGTCAGTACTCTTCAATAAATCCTGAGTGGAAATAAAAATTACATTTTTATTTCCTTCAAAATCTTCCATGAATTTAGTCTCGAAATCTTTCTTACCGACCTTAGCAGGTAATGACTCGCTGACCCAAAGTTGATTTAAAGGCTTGCCGTAACGGTCACGCTGAAAGCTAAAATAATCAACAGTGCAAATATCAGTTATCTCCATGACCGGCGGCTGCTGGACGAGGAAAAGCTTTGTATGTCTCGAGGCTTCTTCAAAAAATGACCGCATGCGGTCAAACAGACGCCCATCATACCTGCATACGAAAAGTAAGGCGCTGGGCTTCTCGGTTATTAGGCGACGTCCGAGCGCATTGAACCGATTGATTTCCTCCTCAGATTCGGTCAAGTGATCTCGGAATCTATCTTTTATCCACTTTCCTTTTTCAGGTAAAAGCGGAGTCGGAGTCGGAGTCGGATCGCCACCGTCCAAGATATGGTAAATTACTTTATATCTCAGTTTCACTGCCAAGGCATCCACTTCGGGCGCCAGCATACAGGCATGCGAATCACCCCAGAATAATAACGTCCTTGAGGAGGCCGGATCACCTCCGACAGTAACGAAATCTATTGGTCGAGCCGGCTGCTTTGTGGTAAACTTTATGGCTTTAAATTTACCTCCTGTTACGCTAGCGGTATTGGAGGAGTATAAGCCACCCCGGCAGGTCATCCCGCGGAATCCGCCCACCCAAGCGTCGGCCCGCAAGGCGGCTGGGTCTTGGGAAGAGGATAGCTCCTGACGGCCGAGGGAATAGGACGCCCAACCAGCGGAAACATAGAGCAAACCAGACGCTATGATAATCAACCAAACTGATGCCATTCGCCGCAGGGGTTGCTCAATCCAGAGATAGCTAGCTATGGCTAAGGGCAACGTCAGACCGATTGCAGATAAAGCCATGGTACCAGGATTTAAGCAGTTATCGTGCGTAGCGTTCCATATTTTTAAGAAGACGATCACCGGCCAGTGCCAAAGATAAAGCGAATAGGAGATGAGCCCGATCCATACCATGGCCGGATGAGCAATAACCTTATAGAGGCCTGAATCTGATTTTGACCCCCAAAGGAATAGCATCACCCCTGGCACCGCTATCAAGGGCCTTAGCCGTTGAAAGATACTGCCGTAATCGGGAAGTACATAAGCCGTTAAGATTATCGCCAAGCCCATCCAGCTTGCTGCCGTCGACTTCCATCTCGGCCTTTGGGCGCTGTCATAGGACACCGCAGCAAGCGCGATGGCAGCGCCAACCATGAGCTCCCAAGCTCGCGGCAAAAGCAAATAAAATGCCTTCGGCGGATTAGCTGCGGACTGAATCAGGAACCAGAGATAGCTTATCAGTCCGATCCCTAGGACATAGATTAAAGTCCGGGCGATGCTTTGATATCGTAGCAATAGCCATATCAATAAAGGGAATAATAAATAAAACTGTTCTTCGACGCCTA
Organism: uncultured Opitutia bacterium; assembly: GCA_903835965.1. Classification (GTDB taxonomy): domain Bacteria; phylum Verrucomicrobiota; class Verrucomicrobiia; order Opitutales; family UBA953; genus UBA953. Next base: position 1,774 of record CAILOT010000036.1, on the reverse strand, counting down.
ATGACCAGGTATGAAGCAAGGGGTCGGCCGACGCATTCGTCCCCCAATAGTTTCCGATGTTATCGCATAAGGCCCCGTTTCCATTAATAAAAATGACCGCGCGAATCTGCCGTGCTATTTCATTTAATTGCACCGGGTTGATAAAAATACCCGCCACCAAGACCGCCGACATCATCGCGATTAGCGCGGGAAGGATTCGCCGGATTCTTCGCCGATAAAATCCGGTGAAAGTAAAAGTATGCTCGGTGATTTCTTTGACGATAATACCGGTGATCAGATAGCCTGAGATGACAAAAAAGATGTCCACACCGAGATATCCTCCGGGCAACCAGCTCGGATTCAGGTGAAACAGGATGACCGGTAGCACGGCGATGGCCCGCAATGCATCAACGGCATTTATTCTTTCTGAGGCTTTTTGCATCTTTAGTTTTTAGGCAAACTTCAATTTAATCACTTTAATCACCCGGTCCCGATCTTCATTGGACATGGCCGAGCCTGAGGGTAGGCAAATACCCGTAGCAAAGAGACGATTGCTCACGCCGCGGCCGTGGTATTCAGCTCCCGTAAAGACCGGCTGTAGATGAAGTGGTTTCCAAATTGGGCGGGCTTCAATATTTTCCGCCTCCAACGCGAGGCGAAGTTGCTCAGCGGTGATCTTGGTCCGCTGGGGATCCAAGGTGAGGCACGTCAACCAATGCGTGCTCTCGCCCCAAGGGGCTTCGGGTTGCATGATGATGCCCGGGCTATTTTTGAACGCCTCTTTATAAGCCTGATAATGCCCACGGCGGGCCGCGACTTTTTGGGCCAGACCCTCGAGCTGGCCTAAGCCGATACTGGCAGAAATATTACTGAGGCGATAGTTATACCCGATGACTGAATGTTGATAGTGCGGAGCGGAGTCGCGGGCCTGCGTCGCCAAGTATCTTGCCTGCTGGGCGAGGGCTTCATCGTCCGTAACCAGCATGCCACCACCAGAAGTGGTGATGATTTTATTACCATTAAAGGAATGGATGCCGGCGATACCGAATGAACCAGGAGCCCGGCCATGATAAGTCGCCCCCAAGGCTTCGGCGGCATCTTCGATGAGTTTGACGCCGTAGTTATCGCAACAAGCTTTGATGGGAGCGATGTCCGCCGATTGGCCATAAAGGTGTACTAAGATTAATGCCTTGGGCGTTTTGCCAGCTTTGGCTTTGCGCTCAATGATTTCGCAGGCAATGGCCGGATCCATGTTCCAGCTGATTTCTTCAGAATCAATGAAGACTGGGGTGGCGCCGACATAAGTAATGGGCGAAGCGGAAGCGATGAAGGTTAGCGAGGAACAGAGCACTTCGTCGCCGGGGCCGACGCCGGCGAGGCGTAAAGCCAGGTGAAGGGCGGCGGTGCCGGAGGATAGCGCGACGGCGTATTTGGAACCTACGGTCGTTGCGAATTGTTTTTCGAAGGAATCGAGATTTGGGCCGATCGGAGCGATCCAATTGGAAGCGAAAGCTTGTTGGATGTAATGGAGTTCAGCGCCACCCATGTCGGGGGGGGAGAGGTAAAGGCGAGGGAGAGACATGTGGGATAAAAGTGCAAAGGTGCAAATCGGAGCGGAGCTCCTGTGCAAAGGTGCAAAAGTGAGAGGTAGATAATACCCAGCCTTCAATGAGTAATCAATGACGGCTGCGCGTCTTGATGGTTCGGCAGCAAGCGACAATGCTGCGGCATGGCATCCTTTACCAAATTTGAAGAAATTGAGGCCTGGAAGACCGCAGAGGCCATTGTCGTGCTG
>CAILOT010000035.1:0-33317 GCA_903835965.1 uncultured Opitutia bacterium | reverse complement strand
ATATTGGGCGGAATGATGAAGCGCACCTCGATCGGCGTTCCGCGCTTATTTGAGAGCGTGATGGATTTGAGGCGTGGGCCGGCCTGGGCGGCATCGGGCGCTTTGGTCGTCTCGGCTTTTTTATCTATCTTATCTGCTTTGGTTTCCTTGGGGCTGACGGGACTGGCCTTGGATGCGGTTTCGTCGGCCTTGAAGTAACCTTCCTTGATCGCCAGGGAGATGTAAGCGGCGACGGAGTGGACGCAAAGTTTGCGTTGGAGAAGGGAGACGCTGCAGCCGCACTCATTGCGTTGGAAAGTAATCGAACGCAGGTTCCAGCGGGCTTCGCGGGATTCGGTGCCATCATCAACTAAGGCTTCGACGACGGGGGCGGTCCAATGGGCTTTCTTGACCTTGCCTTTGGCTACCAGCCCCTTGGCGAGCAGCACGGTGGCTCCTCCTGCCAGATCGATCAAATCGTCTTCAGAGATGTTAGGTAGCGGCTGGCGCGGCGCCATGAGTTGGGTCGTACGTTGAACGGCACTGCCAGAACGGCGTGCCAATGGAAAACTGACTAGGGGAAGACTTCTCGCCTTAAACAGCGATGTCTTGGTCCGGAACTCCGGGGTGCATCTCGAAGATGCCCACAGGGGTCGTCGGGCCTGTCATCACGATGGAATAATCATCCCCGATGCCAATCACAATTTTACCTCCGGGCATATTAACCGTCAAATCAGCGTCAACTAGGCCCATTTTACGGGCTACAGCGGCACAGGCGGAGGAGGAGGAGCCCGAGGCTAAGGTGTAGCCGGCACCGCGTTCCCAGATCTCGATCTGGATATTTTTACGATCCAGGACCTTCATGAATTGAACGTTAGTGCGGTTAGGAAAGTTAGCATGCACTTCGAGTCCCGGGCCATAGGTTTGGGCGAGTTCAGCTTTAAGGGTGTCGACGGGGATGACGCAATGGGGGTTACCCACGGTGGCGGCCCAATACTTGAAGGTCTTACCGGCCACGGTAATTTCTTCGCCGAGGACTTCGCGGTCGGGTCCGATGTGCGGGATGACTGGGGCGCGGAAAGAGACTTTGCCCATTTCGACACGGATGCGTTGGCCGCCTTCGAAGACTGAGCAACGTACGACGCCGCCGAGGGTGTGAAGCTTGAATTCTTCGCCCTCCTTGATGCGCTTGGTTTCGAGAAGGTGACGACAGAAGATCCGGATACCGTTGCCGGATTTTTCGGCTTCAGAGCCGTCTGGATTCAAGATGCGAAGGCCGAAGGTACCGTCCGCACGGTCGATCGGTCCGAAGAGGATGCCGTCGGAGCCAAGGCCGTAGTGTCGGTGGCAGACCTTGCGGATGGCTTCGGGGGAGAAAAAGGTGGGGCAATCCCTGGGCTCAAGGACGAGGTAATCATTGCCGAGGGCGTGGTATTTAGCGAAACGCATGCTTACCTTATGACTGAGGTTCAAAGGCCGGCTTGGCAAGCAAGGGGTGCGGTCGAGCACTCTTGGCTTTATTTCCTACTGACGTCGCCCTAGGAGAAACGTATGCGCCTCTTGCCCCTGGTTACCCTTTTCTACGCCCTCTCGGTCTTCGCGGCGGAAAAGCGCCCACCCAACATTGTCCTGCTCTATTCGGATGATATCGGCTGGGGTGATCTCGGTTGCTACGGCGCAAAGGTCATTCCGACGCCGAACCTCGACAAGCTTGCATCGCAGGGCACGCGCTTCACCGCTGGTTATTGCACTTCCGCGACTTGCACGCCTTCCCGTTATTCCCTGCTGACCGGCGAATACGCCTGGCGCCGCGAAGGGACTGGAGTCCTGCCTGGTGACGCACGCCTTATTATTAAGCCTGGCCGCCCGACAATGGCCGCCAGCCTCGCTAAGTTGGGTTATGCGACCGGCGTCGTAGGTAAGTGGCATCTCGGCCTCGGCTCTAGCGAGGTGGATTGGAATAAGAAGATTGATCCGTCGCCTAATCAAATCGGCTTCACTTACTCTTTTATTATGGCCGCCACCGGCGACCGCGTGCCGACGGTTTTTGTGGAGGATGGTTCTGTCGTCGGCCTCGATCCTAAAGATCCGATCGAAGTCAGTTACAAGCAAGCCTACCCTGGTAATCCTGATCTGACCACCGATGCTGAACGCGCGAAGCTGAAGATGGATTGGTCGCATGGCCACAATATGGCACTCGTCAATGGCGTCGGCCGCATTGGCTGGATGAAAGGTGGTAAGTCCGCGATTTGGAACGACGAGACGATGGGTGATACTTTTGCCGAAAAGGCCTGCGGCTTCATCGAGCGCAACAAGGATAAGCCTTTCTTCCTCTACTATGCTTCGCATGAGAACCATGTGCCGCGCGTCCACAATCCGCGCTACGCCGGTAAGACGCCGCTCGGCCCGCGCGGCGATGCCGTGGTGGCGTTCGATGATCAGGCTGGTCGCATTCTCGCCGAGCTCGATAAGCACGGTCTCGCCGAGAATACGCTGGTGATCTATTCTTCCGATAACGGCCCCGTGCTCGACGATGGCTACAAGGACAAGGCCGTCGAACTGAACAAGCAGGCTGGTCATACACCTGCCGGACCTTTCCGCGGTGGTAAATACAGCATCCTCGAAGGCGGCACCCGCGTCGGCTTCATCGCCCGCTGGCCTGGTCATACTCCGGTTGGGAAGGTCTCCGAGGCGTTGATTTCACAGGTCGACCTGCCGGCTGTCTTCACCAAGGTCGCGGGTGGCGACCCCGCCGATTTCCTCAAGTTGGATTCCGTCGATACGTCCGCGGCTCTCACGGGTGGTGCTGGTCGCGAGACGCTCATATCCAGTACGCAGGGCGCCTTGCTTTCGATCCGTGACGCTCGCTGGAAGTTCATCTCTGGCGGCGGCGCTGCCGGTAAAGGCAAGAAGGCTCAGGGCCCCGTCGTTGCTTTGCTCGGTTCCGAGTCCGAACAGGCTAACGATACTCGCGACCAAGTTGGTCCGCGTTTATTTGACCTTCAGACTGATCCCGGTGAGCGCGACAACGTCGCCAAAGATCACCCTGAAATCGTGGCCCGACTCAAAGCCTTACTCGAGGTGCAGCGGGCCAAGGGCGTCACCCAGCCTTTACCGCTTTAATCGGTCGAATAATTTTTGCTCCAAAAACTCTCCCGGCTTGAAGCGGGAGGGGGAAGGGTGATGCTGGTGCTTCGATGAGCCTTTCACCCATCCGTGTTCTTTGCGTCGGAGCTGGCCACATGGGTCGTTCCCATGCCCTCGCTTACCACAAGCTTCCAGGGTTTCAAATTTGCGGACTTGTTACCCGCTCCGCCGATTCACGGGCTAAACTCAATGCCGAACTGGGTGGAGGGTATGCGGAGTTCGGTGATTTCCATGCCGCTCTCCAGGCGACCAAGCCGGACGCCGTTTCCATTTCGAGTTATCCTGACACCCATGCCGAATATGCGGTCGCCGCTCTTGCGGCCGGTTGCCACGTCTTTGTCGAGAAGCCGCTTGCGGTCACGGTTGCGGAAGCCGAGCAGATTGTCGCCAAGGCGAAGGCGGTAAAGCGCAAGGTGGTCATCGGTTATATCCTGCGGCATCACCCGGCTTGGACTCAATTTATCAAGACGGTGCAGACTTTAGGTAAGCCATTGGTGATGCGCATGAATCTTAACCAGCAGAGTTTTGGCGACATGTGGAAGACGCATCGGGCTCTGCTTCAGACCTGTAGCCCGGTCGTCGATTGTGGCGTACACTACGTCGATGTCATGTGTCTGATGACGGGTAGCCGTCCGGTGCGCGTCTCGGGTATCGGTGCGCGTCTGACGGAAGACATGCCCGCCGGTCAGATCAATTACGGCCACCTGCAGGTGACCTTCGCCGATGGCTCCGTGGGCTGGTATGAAGCCGGTTGGGGTCCGATGATGTCGGAGGAGGCTTTCTTCGTGAAAGATGTCATCGGTCCGAAAGGGTGCGTTTCCATCGTCGCCGGTAAGGCTTCCCAGGCGGGCAATTCGGCTGATGTTGATTCGCACTCCGCCGCCCAGGCTTTGAAGGTGCACTCTTCGCAGCTCGGTCCGGATGGCAAATTCACCAAGCCCGACGAAATCGTCCCGACCGAAGCCGATCCCGGGCACGACGGGTTATGCGAACGCGAGCAGGCGTATTTCGAAAAAGCCATCCGCGAAGACCTGGATCTGACCGCACACATGGATGATGCCGTTAATTCGATGCGCATCGTCGCGGCCGCGGACCAATCGTTCCGCGAAGGTCGCACGATCAACCTCTGAGCGGCGATGGCGCACCCGAACCTCGTCTTCATGGGCGTCTCCGGCTGCGGTAAGAGTACCGTCGCGGAGATGTATGCTCAGCGCACCAGCGCCACACTCATCGAAGCCGACGGCTTTCATCCGCCGGAGAATATCGCGAAGATGAGCGCCGGCAGGCCGTTGACCGACGCCGATCGCGCCAGCTGGCTCGCGGCGATGGCCGGCCGGCTGACCGAGGGTAAGGCCCATGGCGAAGCGATGGTTGTCACCTGTTCCGCTTTAAGGAAGGCTTATCGCGATCGCCTGCGCGAAGGTGATCCGGAGCTCTTCTTCGTCTTTCTCGATGGCAGCCAGGAGCTCCTGCAGGCACGCCTCGACGCGCGTAAGGGGCACTTCATGCCGCCTGGCCTGCTCGGTAGCCAGCTCGCCACGCTGGAGCGCCCAAACCTCGCGACGGAGAAGTGTCTACACGTCAGTATCAGCCTTTCGCCCGAGCAGATTTGCGCAACGGTTGGAGTGGCGATGCGTCGCTTCGCCTGAAAAGCAGAAGGCCCGCACGGAGGCGGGCCTTCGTTTTCCGACGTAAGGGGGAAGCTTATTTCTTCCAGACGACCTTCGATGGTTCGATCACACTCGTCTTATCCTTGGTCGGGAAGCCTTCCGGTACGCCTAAGGTGACCTTGCCAGTAGCGGCCCATTCGGTGGAGCGCGCGAGGATAGTCTGAAAGCCGACGCAATGAAGCGCCGCGAAGTTGGTGTCGCCGACCCAGAGGTGGCCCATGGAGGTAGTCACCACGCGACCTTTGTTGAATAGCGCCCACCAGACCATGGGTTCATGCATCTCGGTGCCACCAAACTCCTGCTTGGAGAAGGCGCTTTCGATGACGTCCATATGGTCAGGACTGCCGCGCATGCGGCCGTAGAGTTCGTCGGTCGCGTGAAGCCACTCTGCTGGCAGGTCCTTCATGATGGGGTGAGAAGCATCCCGGGTTTTGAGGACGAAATCGTGCTTGGCGCCGTGGCCGGAACCAAAGCCTTTGGCGGTGATTTTTTCCTGATCATTGGGGACGCCGATGGCTTTACCAGTCGCGTCATCGACCGCGACGCGTTGGCCGAAGTCAGCGCCGCGCCATCCTGCACAGATCATCTCGTTGAAGTTATCCCAACCCGTGAAGGCGTTATTCGCGGCGTGGACATTGACGAGGCCGCCGCCGTTCAGGACGAATTCGGTGAAAGCATCTTTCATGTCGGCACCCCATTCGGGTCCGTTGTAATTATTCACGATCACTTGATAGTCCGTGAACTTCGGCACCCAGCGGTTCCACTCGGCGGCATGGGCACTATTGAAAGCTGCCTCTTCGGCGTTCCAGGCTTTCATGTCGGCGTCGAAAGCTTTTTTGGCAGCGGTATCGCCGGCTTTGGGTTTCGTTGGTTTGGGTTTGGCGAAGGCGGCGGGAGCGGTGGATACCGAGACGGTAAAGAGACCGGTCGCTTCGAGGGTTGCCTTGCACGATTCGCTCGTGCGGAGCCAGTCATGATTATTGCGTCCGTCGATGATCAGGACACGGATCTTATCGGCCGCATCGAGTGGGAGGGTGAGAAGAGCGAGTAGGCAGATGAGCCCGAACTTATATAGGGATTTCATGGGGATGCGTCATTGGATGATTATTCTAGGCGGGAGCGAGCGTTTTTAACTCCGATCCAGTGAACGATAATGAATAGCTTCCAGCAAATGCGATGTGGCGATGCGTTCTGCTCCGGCGAGGTCGGCAATGCTGCGGGAAACTCGAAGGATGCGATCATAGGCACGGGCGGAAAGACCTAATTTTTCCATCGCTTGTTGGAGCAGGTCGCCCTGGGCGCGATCGAGGGCGCAATGATCGCGTAACAGTTGGCCGCTCAGTACGGCGTTACAAGCGCCGGACCCTTGGCCGAAGCGCTGTCGCTGGATTGTGCGCGCCGTTTCGATGCGGATGCGCATCAGTTCGGATGATTCTCCGGGCTGGGCGGTGCGTAGTTCGTCCAAACTTAGGGCAAGGGCTTCGATTTGGATATCGATGCGATCAAGTAAGGGGCCGGAAATCTTGGCACGATATTTTCTGACCTGTTGTGGCGAGCAACGGCATTCGCGTTGCTTATCGCCAAGATGACCGCAGGGGCAGGGGTTCATCGCAGCTACCAGCATCAGCCGCGAGGGTAGAGTGATTTTGGCCGCGGCCCGAGAGACGGTGACGGAGCCGTCCTCTAAGGGTTGGCGTAAGACTTCCAGCGCTGAACGTCGGAACTCAGGGAGTTCATCCAGAAAGAGGACGCCGTGATGGGCCAGCGAGACCTCGCCTGGTCCGGGAATGCTGCCGCCACCGATTAGGCCGATGTCACTAATCGTATGGTGAGGAGCGCGAAAGGGCCTTTGCCAATGTCGTGTCGGGTCGGAGAGCGAAGCACCGGCGGCCGAATGGACGCTGAGGATCTCCAGGAACTCCTCCGGATCAGGTTCGGGCAGGATGGAGGGAATCCGTTTCGCGATGAGCGATTTACCCGAGCCGGGCGGTCCGATGATAAGTATATTATGTCCACCGGCCGCGGCCACCTCGACCGCACGTCGCACGCCAGCTTGGCCTTTCACTTCGGTGAAATCCGGTTGGCCGACGGTGGGTGGCCGGCGAAAGGGATTAGTGCCGGCAGGCAGAGGACCGAACTTAGGATCGCCGCTGAGGAAACGAACCGCTCCATCCAGCGAATCGACGGCCACGGCTTCGATGCCGTTTACGAGTGCCGCTTCTTCGGCTGATTCGCGCGGCAACAGTACGCCCTGCAGGCCTAATTTCTTGGCGAGGACGGCGATGGCCACGCCGCCGCGTACCGTGCGGGTGCGACCGCTGAGGCCGAGTTCGCCGGCAATCAGGTAACGCTGTAGTCGGGTCTTTTCCAGCTGACCGGTCGAGGCGACGATGCCCAGTGCGATGGGAAGGTCATACATCGCGCCTTCTTTCCGCAGGTCTCCGGGAGCCAAGTTGACCGTCGTCCGTGTCTCAGGAATCCGTAGGCCGCAGTTCTGTATGGCGGACATCACGCGTTCCTCGGATTCTTTGACGGCGGCATCCGGCAGCCCGACCAGCCACAGGCCGTATTCTCCGAGCTCGCCGGTATTTACCTCGACCTCGACGGGGACGGCTTCGACTCCCAGTAAGGCGGCAGAACGGATGATGGAAAGCATGCCCATGAGGCAGGGTGACCCAAGGCGTATCTCAATAAATTTAGGCTGATGGCTAATCCTCAGTAAAACTGCCTAAATTCACTCGTTTCGGTTGGCAACAATCGCTAAATCTCGCTGTCTTATTTCTACGATATGAAATTTTGGAAAGTGACTTACCTCATGATGCTTCTGCCCCTTTGCCCGTGGGCGGGCGTGGCGCCGTTTCTGGAGAAGAACTGCGTGGAGTGCCATGATGGCGAGGCCAAGAAGGGCGGACTAGATCTGACCTCGCTGGGTGCCGATCTCACTAAACTTAAGACCTTTGAAACTTGGGTGAAGATTTACGACCGGACGGCCAATGGCGAGATGCCGCCCAAGAAGAAGGCACGTCCCGATGCCGGTCAGCTCGTCGGGTACCTCGGGACACTTTCCCGTACATTGAGCGAATTTGAAATCGCCCGAGTAGCAGCCCAAGGACGTTCGGTGGAACGACGCATGAATCGATTCGAGTATGAGAATGCCCTGCGTGATCTGTTGCAGGCGCCGTGGCTCGATATTAAGGAAATCCTGCCGGAAGACTCGGAGGCTTATCGTTTCAATAAATCCGGTCAGGCGTTGGACGTTTCACACGTCCAGCTTGCCCGCTACATGACCGCCGCGGAAGAAGCGCTCAAATCCGCATTCATATCTTCCGTCGAGAAGCCAGATATTTCGCCGCACCGTTATTATGCCCGCCAGCAGGGTAGTTACACCGGCAAGATGAAATTTTCAGAGTTCAATCAGTCGCCCGAACGAGCGACGTTTCCGACGCTCGGATTTGCTGGTCAGCCAGAGGTCCGACGGGGCGATGCACCGGTGACCGCCAGTAAGTCTAATAAAAAAGTACGGGATGAAGAAGGCGTGGGGGTCGTGCATGGTGCTTATGAGCCGGTGGAGCCGAACTTTAGTTCATTCCGGGCGCCGGTGTCTGGCCGCTACCGAGTCAAACTTTGCGGACAAACCGTCTGGGTTGGTCCCAGTAAGCCTTCGACTAAGGGAACGGTTCGCTGGTGGGTGCCTGACCTGGACAATATTTCTAAAGGGCATCGTCCGGAACCCGTCACGGTCTACGCTCTGACTTCGCCGCGCATTCTAAGACGGATCGGCAATGTGGATTTCAATCCGGACCCCACCGTCAACGAATTGGACGTTTCGCTTAAGGCCGGCGAAAGCATCCAAATCGACACCACTCGGTTTTTCCGCTCCCGTCCGGGTGCGAGTCGGGCGCAAAATCCATTAGCTACGCCGGAGGGGCAGCCCGGGATGGTCATGCGCTGGATCGAAGTCGAAGGGCCTTTGGCGCCAGCCTGGCCGTCCGCTCCTTACGTCGCCCTCTTTGATGATCTCCCCGTCGTACGCGCGCCAGGGACCTCGCTGACTTTTGACGTCAAGACTTCAGACGCTCCGAAGGATGCTGAACGTCTGCTCCGTCGTTTCGTGAAGCAAGCCTGTCGCCGTCCGTTAAGTTCGGAAGAAGAGGTGCGTTTCCTGCCGGTCATCTTGGAGGCGATGAAGACCGGCAGTAGTTTTACCGAGGCGATGTTCGCAGGTTACACCGCCGTACTTTGCTCTCCCACCTTCCTTTATCTCGAAGAGAAACCAGGTCGGCTGGATGATTTCGCGTTAGCTTCGCGACTCGCCTTCTTCCTTTGGAACTCCCCGCCCGACGAAGAACTGCGCAAGCTGGCCGCGGCCAAGAAGTTACATCAACCGGACGTTTTGCTAGCCCAGACGGAGCGGTTGTTGGCGGACGAGCGCAGTCGTCGTTTCGTCGACACGTTTACGGATTACTGGTTGGACCTGCGTAAGGCGGGATCCAATGACCCTGATTCCAATCTTTATCCGGATTATTACTTGGATGACCATCTCTTGGAATCGGCACGGGATGAAAGTCACGAGACTTTCGCTGAACTCCTGCGCGGCAATCTTCCCATCAAGAACGTCGTCGACACCGATTTCGTTTTCGTCAATGAGCGCTTGGCGAATCTTTATCAACTCCCCCCCGTCATGGGCGCTAAGTTGCGTAAGGTTGCTTTGCCAAAGGATAGTGTGCGTGGTGGTTTCATGACTCAGGCGGCCGTTCTTAAGGTCACCGCCAACGGTACCACGACTTCGCCGGTCATCCGCGGAGCCTGGATCATGGAGCGCATCCTCGGTCGTAAGCCAGCACCGCCGCCCGCGAGCGTCCCGGCGGTCGAGCCTGATACGCGCGGAGCTGTCACTATCCGCCAGCAGCTTGATAAGCATCGGAAATTGGAATCCTGCTCGGCTTGTCATGCCACAATCGATCCGCCGGGTTTCGCGTTAGAGAATTTTGACGTGATGGGAGGTTTCCGGACGACCTATCGGGCGTTGGATGGGAAGACGCCTGAGGTTGGGATCGGGAAGAACGGCCAAAAATTCGCTTTCCATAACGCGTTGGCGGTTGAGTCATTCGGCCAACTTGACGGGAAGAAATTCACGGACATCCGTGATTTCAAGAAACTCGTCGCGAAGGACGACCGTCAACTTGCCCGAAATATGATCGGTCAATTCACGGTCTATGCGACTGGTGCCGCCGTTTCCTTTGGCGACCGAGCCAAGGTCGAAGCCGTGCTGGATGCCGCCGCTCCGACCCGTTTTGGCGTACGTTCTTTGGTGCGCGCGCTTGTGACCAGCGATCTTTTCCTTAACAAATAATTCTACCTTCATGACCACCCCGTCGTCCTTTAATCCTACTCAAGCGCCCTTTGTGGCTTTTAAACGTGCCATCTCCCGGCGGCGTTTCTTGGCCGGTACTGGCGTCTTGCTGGCGCTGCCGCTCTTAGAGTCGATGACGCCTGCGTTCGCGGTTTCTGCTCCGGCTGCGGTCAAGCCTCGGCGCATGCTTGGTATTTGTAATAACCTCGGCTTGGTTCCGGAGTACTTTTTCCCGCAAGGGAAGGGGGCGGATTACAAAGCCTCGCCGTACCTCGAACTGCTGAAGGATCATCGTAAGGATTTCACGGTGTTTTCCGGCGTTTCGCACCCGGATGTCGATGGCGGCCACCCGGCGGACAATTGCTTCCTGACCGCGGCGCCGCATCCCAGCAGCGGTGGCTTCCGTAATACGATCTCACTTGATCAATTCATGGCCGAACGGATGGGTCACCTCACGCGTTATCCTTCCATGACCTTGGGCGTCAACTGTTCGCGCGGTTCGCGGAGCCTTTCCTGGACGGCGGGCGGTGTGATGATCCCAACCGAGGAAAAGGCATCAGAAGTTTTCCGAAAGATGTTCATGGGTGGTTCGGCGCAAGAAATCGCGGCGCAAGAGCGCCGACTCGTGTTGGGGCAGAGCATCCTGGATGCAGTCGGGGGCCAGGCGGGCGAATTGCGCCGCACGATGGGCACGCAGGATCGCGACCGCCTTGACCAATATTTCACCAGCGTCCGGGAACTCGAACAACGGATGCAGATGTCCAAGGAATGGGAAAAGAAGCCGCGTCCGATCGCCACGACTTCTTCGCCGCTCGATCCGAGCAGTCCCAAGGAATACATGGATAAAGTCCGCGTAATGTATGACATGGCACGCATCTGTTTCGAAACGGATTCATCGCGCGCGGTGACGCTGATGCTCGATAGCGTCAATACGCCGGCCCTCGATCTTGACCACGTCCACACCACCACCGACGGGTATCATAGCCTTTCGCACCACGGTAAATCCGACAAGAAACTAAGCCAGCTCAAACAGATCGACAGCATGCACATGCAGCTTCTCGCCAAGCTCATGGCCGACCTCAAGGTCGCGAAAGAAGACGGTGCTCCTTTACTGGATCGCACCATGGTTCTTTACGGCAGCAATCTGGGTAACGCTAGTACGCACGTGACGACCAATCTACCGACCCTCCTGATGGGCGGAGGCTTTAATCATGGACAGAACCTCGCCTTCGACATGGAGCGTAATTATCCGCTCCCGAATCTTTTCGTCTCGATGCTCCAACGGATGGGCATCGACGCCGATAAGTTCGCCTCGTCGACCGGCACGATGCGGGGCTTGAATCTCATCGGTTAAGCTCTGGGTTCGAGTCGGAGTTTTCGGCGCGAAATTTCGAACGGAGTTTAAATGCGCAATAACTCTCCAAAAGGATACAGTTCGGCGCTTGCTTGAAGTAGCCCTTTTGTCAGGGTGGAGGTCGCGCATCCCCCATGAAGATTCTTCGTTTTAAAGACCCTGTCGCCATGGGTAAATCAGCTTCTCGTCACGGAGCTGAAGTGTTGCGTAAGGTTCTCAGTCAAAAAGCTCGGGCCAATATCATTGTGGCCACGGGAGCCAGTCAGTTCGAAACGTTGAAAGGACTGGTACTGGAGCCGGGTATCGATTGGGCGCGGGTGACGGTTTTCCATTTGGATGAGTATGTCGGCTTGGCCGAGACGCATGGGGCGAGTTTCCGGAAGTACTTACGCGAACGTTTCATCGCCCATTTGCCGGTCGCCCCGGAATTTATTCCGGTCAACGGCGATGCCGTCGACCTAAAGGCGGAATTAGCCCGACTAAGTGCTTTGATTTCAGGGCGTCAGATCGATCTTTGTTTTGCCGGCATCGGAGAGAATTCCCACCTGGCTTTCAATGATCCGCCGGCTGATTTCGAAGTGCGCGACCCGTATATCGTTGTTGACCTAGATGTCGCCTGCCGGGCCCAACAATTCGGCGAAGGCTGGTTCCCGGCCATGTCCGATGTGCCGAAGCAGGCGATTTCGATGTCGATCCGCGAGATCATGCGCAGCCAAGTCATCATCCTTTCAGTGCCGGACAAGCGTAAGGCCGCCGCGGTCAAGGGCACGGTCGAAGGTCCGGTGACGCCAGCTTGTCCCGCTTCGATTGTCCAGCAGCATGCTGACTGTACGCTTTATATCGACGAAGCCGCCGCGTCGGAGCTCGCCCGCTAGGCTATGTCGTCCGTTTCGTCGCAACGCCTGCTCGGCCGCGATCCTTCGACGGGCAAGGGCATCGCGGTCACCGTCGCAGGCGGACTTATTTCTGATATCACATTCACGGAGCAGGGGGAAGGGCGGTGGTTGAGCGCCGGCTTGGTCGATTTGCAGGTCAACGGTTATGCCGGGCACGATCTCAACGGACTCACGCTCGACGTCGCGACGGTGCGAGCCCTTTGCCGTGCCTTGCTCAAGGTGGGCGTGACGAGTTTCCTGCCGACACTTATCACCGCTCCCGAGGTCCGCCTCATCGCTGCCTTGCGGACGATTGATGACGCCTGCGCACAGCATCCCGACGTCGCCGCGATGATCGCGGGCATCCATGTCGAAGGCCCGCACATCGCGCCTGAGGACGGCCCGAGAGGGGCGCATCCCGCCGCGGACGTGAGGGCACCTTCGGTCGCCGAGTTTGATCGCTGGCAGTTGGCGGCTGGCGGAAGGGTGAAGCTCGTTACGCTTTCGCCGCACTGGCCGGAGGCACCGGCTTATGTCCGCCATCTGGTGAAGGCCGGCGTGGTCGTCTCGCTCGGGCATACCTCGGCGGATGCCGCCCAGATTGCCGCCGCGGTCGACGCGGGTGCGACCCTTTCGACGCACTTGGGCAATGGTTCGCATGCGACGATGAATCGTCGGCATAATCATCTTTGGCCGCAGCTGGCGGACGATCGCCTTACCGCGATGTTCATCGCCGACGGGCATCACCTCACCACTGCGCAATTAAAAGTGATGCTCCGAGCCAAGGGCCTGGGCCGTTCGTTGGTCGTCTCGGATGCCGTCACGCTCGGCGGTCTTCCTGCGGGAAAGTATCAGACCCCCATCGGCGGTAAGGTCGAGCTGCGCGGTGATGGTTTTCTCGCGATCGACGATGGCACCGGTAATTATCTCGCCGGCGCAGCTTTGCCGCTGATCGCGGCGATTCCCGTGTTGGTAAATCAAGTCGGGTTGAGCTTGGGTGAGACCGTTGCGCTGATGACTTCCGCACCTGGCCGCTTTGTCGGCGGCAGGGGAGTTCTGGCCATCGGTCAGCCGGCGGATCTTATGGCTTTCCATTGGGATGGTTCCTCGGCTCGGCCGGAAGTGGCCGGCGTCTGGCTGCGCGGTGAATCTATCCGCTGAATTTTCAGGTTGTCGCTTCTTCGCTGGCGGGAGCGTAGACGTCGTCATTCAATAAATTTATATTATAAATTAACCATTGGTTTATCCTGACGCCGTGGCATTGTCTGGCAGATGGATACCCCGCAGTCCTTGAGGAATGGCGTTTTTGCGGGAGATTCGGCGATTCTGGTCTTCGTGATGGGACACTTTAATTATTCCAAGTCCTTCCGTATGCTCGGGCTGGCTGGCCTGGCTTGCACGACTTTCCGCATGTTCAACGTCGATATCACCGGGACGGCTTCCCGGGTTATCGCCGTCGGCATCATCGCCGTGGCCTTCTTGGGGGTTGCCTGGCTTTATGGGCGTATGAATGCTGAAAAGCAGGAACCCAGCGCCTGATCTCATGCCTCCGACCGCACCGCGCTATGATTGTCACGTCCACCTCGTCGGTAACGGCCGGGACGGCAGCGGTTGCTGGCTGCGGATCGAAGGGCTCTGGCTGAAGGGTTTGAGCGAACTGATGCGGCGGGCAGTGGGGATGCCGTTGCCTTTGACGCATAAGGATTTCGACGTGAAGTATGTCGAGTCCCTGCGCGACCTCGTCCGTGGCTCCTACGTGGACCAAGCCCTTTTGCTCGCGCAGGACGAAGTCTTCGACGAAGAGGGCAAGAAGATCGACTTCGGCTCGTTCCACGTCCCGAACGACTATTTATTTAAGGTGTGCCGCGAGAATCCGGAGTTCGTACCTGCGGTATCGATCCATCCGGGGAGAAAGGACGCCTTGGAGGAATTGGACCGCTGTCTGGCGGCGGGTGCCCGCGCACTCAAGCTACTGCCCAATTGCCAGAACGTGAATTGCTCGTTGCCACAGTATGATGAATTTTGGCGACGCATGGCCGCCGCTGGTCTGCCGTTCCTTTGCCACACCGGTGGCGAAATGACCGTGCCGGTGATGAATCGCTCTTATCAGGACCCGCGCATCCTGCGACGACCGCTGGAGTTAGGCGTCAAAGTCATCGCGGCGCACTCCTCGGGCAACAGCCACTTCTTTGACCCAAATTATTTCGGTGAGCTGATTAAACTGATGGAGGAATTTCCGGCTTTGTATGCGGATACCAGCGCGCTTAATAGCCCGATTCGGAGTGGCGTGTTTAAGCAGATTATCGCGTCGGGGCGGCTGGGACGTTTCCTGCACGGCAGCGATTACCCCGTGCCCGTCAGCGCCCGTTGGGTGCGCTTGCGCGGCCTAATCACGTCGGCGCAAAATCGCGAGGCCGGCAAGATTCCGAATCTCATTGAGCGCGATGCTTTTCTGAAGCGGGCGATGGGTTTCGACGAAGGCCACTTCACGCGCCTCGGCGAAATCTTGCGGCCCGTTTAGGCTTCAGATTGCCTTCAGCAGCGCGGGGATGTCGACCGATTCGGAAATCATCTTTTCGATGATCGGGATCTTGTCGGCATCTTCGCGCATGGTCTTGACGGTCATATTATTAATACGAGCGGTGACCGTGAAAGATTCGGCTTCCACGGCGGCGAGCGGGATGCCGGCCTCGGTGAGGCGGCGAATCATCTCGTCGTTGGGGAGTAGGCCATTGGAAAGCAGTACGCCCGCCAGTGTCTTGGCGCCCCCACCGTTGATGAAGGCGTCCAGCAGGTCTTCGCGGTCGCCTGGGACGATGACCAAGGTGCCGGGTAACTTAAGGTATTCGGCGGCCCGGCGGGCCGACATCGCGCCGATGAAGACGCGGCGGACGCGGCGCAGGCCGGCCGGCTGGTGAATCCAGCGGGCACGGGTCTCCTGGGCGACTTGGTCGAGGTTAGGGTAGGCGAGGGTCTCTTGCAGGGGGATGACGCCTAGGAGAGGCACGCCTAAGCGTTTAAGGCCACGCCCAGCGAAGTCGCGGATGAACTCCAGCTTATCGGGCATGACTTTATTTAAAATCACACCTACGACCTCGACGCCCGCCTTATCGAAGAGCGCCATATTGAGGGCGATCTCGTCGATGGGTTTCCCGATGCCGCCGGCGGCCACGATGATTGCCTTAGAGTTCAGGACTTTGGCATTGTCGGCATTGGAGGCACCAAAGACTGAGCCGACGCCGGCGTGGCCGGAGCCTTCGACGACCACGATATCTTTACCGTAGGCGGCGCGGTCGAAGGCACGGCAGATGCGGTCTTGAAGTTGCGGGCCGATTTCTCCGGGGTTTTCCAGGAACTGTTTGGTGAAGTCGGGCCCGATGGCCACGGGGGACATCGCCGCGATCGGGATATCCAGATTAAATAAGCCATCGATCAACAGGGTGTCTTCATCGACTTGATCGTCGCCCGATTGCACGACGCGTTGCGCGATCGGTTTGATGTAACCCACGTGAAGGCCCATGGTTTGAAGCGCGGCGGTCAAGCCGAGGCAGGTCGTGGTCTTGCCATCGTTCATCCGCGTGGCGGCGACAAAGACCCGGCGGGTGTCTTTGTTCATCGGACGGGCCAGCAGGCCCGGTACGTTATCCGCGAAACGCTTCTTGATGGCCATGGTCAGGCGACAGGACCGTCTTTACGTGTGGGGTAGAGGTAGGACTTGTCGACCGCCTGGGCGGCCACGATGACGGCCGTTCCGAAGATATCATGTGCGCTGGCGCCGCGAGAGATTTCGGCGGCGGGGCGTTCCAGTCCGGTCAGGATCTGGCCGTAAGCAGGGATGTCCGCGATGTGTTGGGCCATCTTGGAGGCGATATTGCCGGAGTTGAGGTCGGGGAAAATTAGCACGCAGGCTTTGCCGGCGACGGTGCCTGAGACCTCTTTGGATTCGGCGGCGAAAGGGTTTAGGGCGGCGTCGGCCTGCATTTCACCGTCGATGTCGCACGGGATGCCTAATTCGCGGGCCTTGCGGCGGGCCAGTTCGGTGGCGGATTGGACTTTCTTCACCGAAGCCTGACGGGGATTGGCAGAATGCGTGGAGTAGGCGAGCATCGCGACCTTTGGGACGGTGTTGGTGAGGTGTCCGGCGAGCCCCGCGGTGGTGATTGCAATATCCGCAAGCTGTTCGGCGGTGGGATCGGGGATGACGCCGCAATCCGCGAGGAACAGGACGCCATCGCAACCGAATTTAGCTTCTTCTGATTCCAGGATTTGCATCGACGAGACGGTTTCGACTCCGGGTTGACGCGGCAAAGTCTGGAGGATGGTGCGCAGGCCAGAAGCGGCGTGCGTGGTGGCGCCGGAGATGAGAGCATCGGCTCCGGAGGTCGCGACCATGAGGCACGCGAAGTAGTTAGGATTGAGGACTAATTCGCGCGGGTCACCTTGGAGGTTGGTATTGCCGTAGCGCTGGATGGACTCGAGTTTTTCGATGTAGCCCTTGAGCTCGTCGCTGCGCTCGGGTTCAATGATGCGAATATCATCGAGTCGGATATTAAGACGGGCGGCGTTGACTTTAATGCGCTGACGATCGCCGATCAAAATCGGAACGCCCAGCTTCTTGGTGGCGAATTGACGAGCCGCCTGAATGACACGTGGGTCGGCGCCTTCGGGGAAGACGATGCGCTTAGGGTGATTCTGTAAGCGGGCCGAAAGGCGGGAAATAAGGGACATAGGATAGAGGGGGCGCCCGTGGGACGCCTTATACGCCCACATTAGGCGTAAGACTCATTAAAGGGCGAGACGGAAGGCACCTGCCATCCGACCCCTTGTCAGCCAATCACTTGGCAGGCGTAGGCAGGGTTGGGCTGAATGCAGGATACCCTTTGAGCGCGGCGCGACAGGAATCGGTCACTGGGTAGCCGATCAGCGTGAAATAATCCGCCACATTGGCTTTGGCGGCATGGCCGTAGCGTAAGACAAAAGAGTTTTTAAGCTCTGGGATGGGTGTCTCATTCTTCTCGGGCGTCGTGGCGTAGGAGCGAAGGGCCTCGCGCAGAGGTCCCCAGCCATGGGCACGAAGGAGGACGACGAAAGTGGAAAGTTGTTCGAACGGTCCTAGGTTGGGCGGAGTCGCCAGGCGTTTGCTTAAAGGCTCGTCCAGTTTGGCCATCGCGGGATGGCCCTGGCCGGGTGGCTTCCCCACGAGTTTTTCCATTACATAGAGAGAAAACAGATTACAGGTGACTTCAGTCTGGCCTTCGAAAGTCCAAGACTTGCGTTGATGGTTGTGGCCCAGCTCATGAAAGAAGCCCCAGTTGCCTTCTTTGATTAATTTCGGGAGATTAATCGCATCTGCTTCCGAGGGATTAATCCAGCACATGAAGGGGTAGCCGGAGTGCATGAAGCCGGCGGAAATCTGTCGATCGGGCATGACGCGCTCGGGCGCTAAGCGTTTAAGCGCGATGAGGTCATCTTCTAGCCCCATCGCCTTGTCCCACCATTCCAAGAGCGGCTTGGGGTCGGTGAGTTTCTTTAATTCGGAAGTACGGATGTGGAGGATGACTTGTTTGCCGACGAGGGTGGCCCAAGGGGCGGGCTCGTGTTTGGCTTTGCTCCAGGATTCCGGAGTATCTTTGCCCAGGATATAAGTCGGTGCGGCCACGGCATTCGTGAATTGCAGAGGCGATCCGGCTACGGCCTTTTCAGGTGCTTTCGTCCCTTTATTTTGGACGTGGATGAAGAGCTGGCCGCCGAATGCATTACCAATCTTATTCGCGCCAATTTTTAATTCGAACGAGCGGCTGATCAGCGGGAAACGGTTCCACTTATCGAGTTTGAACAGACTGTCGCGGTGGCCGCCCACGACGATTTTCACGATGCGGTTGGAGGGAAGACTGGCGGCGTTGACGACAATGACTTCGCCCGGGGCGGCATACAGACCGGTTTCCTGCCAGACCTCCGGACCCGTGGCGAGGTTCGGGGCATTACCTGCGGTGATGTCCCAGCGGGTGAGCAGATTGGAATCGTAACTTACCGTCCGATTGACGCGTTCCTTTGCCGCAACCTCTCCGGGAAAATCTTTGGCCGAAGGGTGGGCGGAAAATGTCCCCGGCTCTTGCGCCATATAGGACTTGATGGCTTTGAGCAGCGCGGGTCGCTCGGCCTCGGCGGGTTGGACGAACGGCGTCTTGGCGCTGGGGTTGACCGTTTCCGGATTTATCGCAGCGCCGACCAAGATAAAAGATAAGACTAATACGAGAAGGGAGCGCACGGGGTGATGGGGCTCAAATGAGCCTTAACTTAATCTCCCTAAATCCAATCTCTAAACCTTCGTTTTATCGAAGGTTTCCGAGCATTATCAGCGGAAGACGACGGTTTTATGACCGGCCAGCAGCACGCGATCCTCGACGACCGCGCGGAGGCCGCGGGCGAGGACGACCTTTTCGATATCTTTGCCAAGTTCCACCATGTCTTCGGGGGAATCGGAATGGTCGACGCGAATCACGTCTTGCTCGACGATCGGCCCTTCATCGAGGTCCGGCGTCACGAAGTGGCAAGTGGCACCGATCAACTTGACGCCACGACGATGGGCTTGGTGATAAGGTTTGGCACCGGCGAATGAAGGCAGGAAAGAGTGATGGATGTTGATGATCTTACCGGCGAAGTTGCGGCAGAGTTGCGCGTCGAGCACCTGCATGTAGCGAGCGAGCACGATGAGGTCGGCTTTTTCCTGGCGGAAAATCGTCTCCATCTGCCGATAAGCCGCATCTTTATTTTCCGGCGTGACCGGAATATAATGAAAAGGAATCCCGTGGGCTTCGACGATCTTGCGATGATCTTCGTGGTTGGAGATGACGCAGGGGACGACGAAGGCGAAATCTTGGGCGACGTGACGGGCGAGCAGGTCGTAGAGGCAGTGTTCTTGCTTCGAGCAGAGGAGGATGACGCGGCGGGGCTTTTGCGAATCGGAGAGCGTCCAATCCATCTTATATTTCTGGGCGATGGGCGTGAACCTCTGGCCGAATTCGGCGGGGGGGAAAGCAAACGAGCTGGCCCGCATTTCGACGCGCATGAAGAAGCGGGACAGTTCGGTTTCGGAATGTTGGCTGGCTTCGGTAATCCAACCCTGGTGTTGGGCGATAAAGGACGACACCTCGGCGACGATACCGCTGGTATCGGGGCAGGAAAAACTGAGGGTGAGGGTGCGGTCCATAGGGCAGGATGGAAGGGTGGAGGCGAGTGGGTCAAGTCGCAGCCTCTTACCCGAGGCTCTGCTTGGTCATTTTCGGCACTTTTTAAGCCTCTAATCATCCGGGGGTGGCTTTCCTGTGGGATTGACCAGCCCCGCTCTCATCCTAAGTTGACCCCTTACCTTTTCCGAAGATGGCTAAAACATTGTTCCAAAAAGTCTGGGAAGCGCACACGGTGCGCAAGTTGCCTAATGGGCAGACCCAGCTGTTTATCGGCACCCACCTCATCCATGAGGTGACGAGCCCGCAGGCCTTCGGCATGTTGCGCGACCTTGGCTTGAAGGTGAAATACCCTCAGCGGACCTTTGCTACCGTCGACCACATCGTCCCGACGAATGAGCTTAAGGAGCCGTATTCCGATCCGATCGCCCAAGAGATGATCGAGGCGCTTCGCAAGAATACCAAGGACTACGGCATTCGTTTCTTCGATACCCATACCGGCACGCAAGGTATCGTCCACATGGTGGGTCCAGAGCAGGGTATCACCCAGCCTGGCACGACCATCGCCTGTGGCGACTCGCACACGGCCACCCACGGTGCGTTCGGTGCAATCGCTTTTGGTATCGGTACCACGCAGGTGCGCGACGTGCTTGCCACCCAGACATTGGCGCTGAGCCCGCTTAAAGTGCGCCGCATCGAAGTGAACGGTAAGCTTGCGCCTGGCGTCTACGCCAAGGACGTGATTCTTCATATCATCCGCGTGCTGGGCGTGAATGGCGGTATCGGTTTTGCTTACGAATATGCTGGTTCGACCTTTGATGCCTTCTCGCTCGAGGAGCGCATGACGGTTTGTAACATGTCGATTGAGGGCGGCGCCCGTTGTGGTTACGTGAATCCCGACCAAAAGACTTTTGACTACATTAAGGGTAAGCCCTTCGCGCCTAAGGCGGCGGATTGGGATGCGGCGGTCGCCCGCTGGCAGTCTTTTGCTTCCGATCCCGGTTGCGCTTACGATGAAGTCGTCAAGTTCGAGGCCTCGGAAATCCGTCCGACGGTGACTTGGGGCATCACGCCTGGTCAGGCGATTTTCATCGACGAAAAGATGCCCGCCTTGGAAACCTTGAACGCGGCTGACCGCCAGACTGCAGAGGACGCGTACAAGCATATGAAGTTGGCTCCGAACACCCCGATCAAGGGCACCAAAGTCGACGTCTGTTTCCTGGGTTCGTGCACCAACGGCCGTATCTCCGACCTACGGGAGGTCGCCAAATATCTCAAAGGCCGCAAGGTCAGCGCTTCGGTCAAGGCCATCGTCGTACCGGGTTCCCAGCTCACGGCCATCCAGGCCGTCCATGAGGGTCTCGATAAGATTTATATCGAAGCCGGTTTCGAATGGCGTGGCGCGGGTTGCTCGATGTGCCTCGCGATGAACCCCGATAAGCTCGTGGGTGACCAGCTTTGCGCCAGCTCTTCGAATCGTAACTTCAAAGGCCGCCAAGGCTCGCAGACCGGACGTACGATCCTGATGAGCCCCTTGATGGTCGCCGCCGCGGCGATCACCGGCCAGATCACGGATGCCCGCGAAGTCTTTAAGGTCTGATGTCCGTCCCCGCCCCAGTCGCCCGCGTACTTGAGCGTATCGCCTCTGGCGAGTCCGTGCCGGTCGCCTGTGCCGCGGAAGGTGTCAGGGTCCAGCCTGACGTCATGGTCGATGCCCATTACGACGGTAAGCCCGTCTGCACGGTGAAGCTGCCCTGGGTCATCGACGGGCACGCCCTCTTGTTTGCCGATGAGAGTGTCGCTGCTGCCATCGCCGAAGACCGTCTCGCCGCGATGGCTTCGGCCTTGGCGATGCCCGTCTGTATCCTCCGGCATGCCTCGGCGCCTGCTGCCTAATCTTTCTTAACGTCATGTCCCTCGCTCAAATCACCCAAGTCAAAGCCCTTGCGCTCGCCGTTCCGGGCGACGATATCGATACGGATCGCATCATCCCCGCGCGCTTCCTGCGTTGCGTGACTTTTGATGGCCTCGGCGAGCACGCCTTCCGTGACGAGCGCACCGGTCCCGACGGCAAGGAGCGGGCTCATCCGATGAACTCGGCGCAGGCCGGTAAAATCGCCGCAGCCAAAAAGGGTGTCATGGTGGTCGGCTTCAACTTCGGTTGTGGTAGCTCGCGGGAACACGCACCGCAATCTCTCTGGCGCTTCGGCTTCACGGCCTTCGTGGGCGGTAGCTTCGCCGAAATCTTCTTCGGTAATTCCACCACCTTGGGCGTCCCTTGCGTGACCCTCTCCAAGGATGACCTCGCCGAGTGCGACGCTTTCGTCCGTGCTAATCCCGAGGTCGAAGTCACCGTCGACGTCGCCCAGCTCACCGTCTCCGCGGGGGCTAAGACCTGGAAGGCCGACATTGCGGCATCAGCACGCGATGGACTGACCAAGGGCAAGTGGGACCCCATCGCCGATCTACTCGAAGGCGCTGACTCTGTCGCCAAGACTGCCGGCGGCCTTGCTTACGTCGCCGGTAAGTAATCCGTCGCTTCAGTTAATAAAAAAGGCCGCCCATGAGGCGGCCTTTTGCTTTGGGTGGTAAGTCGCGACTTACTTGAAGCGGACGCCTTTAGCGTCCTGCTCCACTGTGACCGCTTCGATGATAGCCCAAATCCAGGTGGCGATGCCGCCGATGCCGCAAGTGAGCAGGCAGATGAGTAACTGGGTCACGGCGCGCGAGGTGTAGCCGGCATAGAAATTATGGATTCCCAGGTTGCCGAGGAAGACGGCAAGCAGCACATAAGCGACGCGTTCCTTGGCGTTTATGTTATTTGCCGACGCGGATGAGTGGAGCGAAGGAGGGGGCACCGGCAGCCCGGCGGCTAGTTGGGTCTGTTGGAGCGGGGTCCAGTTGGCCATGCCGTTCGTCCAGACCAGCGTGTCGATGGAGATGGAGCGGTTGGCGATGAGGCTGCGCATGGTGGCCTCGTCGACCGGGCCGATGCGATTACCGTTCTGTTCGTAGTACCACATGCAAAGACTGTTAGCAGGGGGGGCATTTCATTGTAAAACAAAAGAAGCCCGTCTCCGGGCTTCTTTTGTTTTAATTTAGGGTCAGGATTTTAGCCCTTCCAGATGCGGAGGAGGGCGTCGGCCATGTCGGACGGCGTGGCTGCGACGGAGATGCCACATTCTTCGAAGATTTTGATCTTCGCGGCGGCGGTATCTTCGGCTCCGCCGATGACGGCACCAGCGTGGCCCATGCGACGACCGGCCGGAGCCGTGGCGCCAGCGATGAAGCCTGCGACGGGCTTCTTGCAGTGAGCCTTGATCCAGCGGGCGGCTTCGACTTCAGCGTTACCGCCGATTTCGCCGATCATGATGATGGCGTCGGTTTCTGGGTCGTCGTTAAAGAGCTTAATGACGTCGAGGTGCGAGGTACCGTTGACGGGGTCGCCACCGATGCCGACGCAGGTCGATTGGCCCTTGCCGCGACAAGTGAGTTGCCACACGGCTTCATAGGTCAAGGTGCCGGAGCGGGAGACCACGCCGACATTGCCGCGGCGGTGAATATAGCCCGGAGCGATACCGATGCGGCAGCCGCCGTGGGATTTGTCGCCACGACCAGGGGTCACGAGACCAGGGCAGTTCGGTCCGATGAGGCGGGTGCGTCGGCCGGCCATGGCGCGCTTGGCGCGGACCATGTCACGGACTGGGATGCCTTCCGTGATGGCTACGGCGAGGTCGAGGTCGGCGTCATAGCACTCCAGGATCGCATCGGCGGCGAAGGGCGGCGGAACGAAGATTGCGGAAACCGTCGCTCCGGTCTGTTTGGCGGCTTCGGCGACGGTATTGAAAATCGGCACCTTGAAACCGTTGTGCTCGAAGACCTGGCCACCCTTGCCAGGCGTGACGCCGGCGACGAGTTGCGTACCGTAGTCGAGGGAGAGGCGGGCGTGGCGTGCGCCAAAGTCACCCGTGATGCCTTGCACCATCAGACGGGTCTTTTCGTGAACGAGAATAGACATGGAAGTAGGGGAAGGTTGGATTACTTGTTGTTGACCAGTTTCACGATTTTCTGGGCGGCATCGGCCATCGAGTCGCCAGAGACGATAGTCAGGCCACTGGCGGCGAGGGTCGCCTTGCCGGCTTCGACGTTATTACCTTCGAGGCGGACCACGAGGGGCAGCTTTAGACCGGTTTCCTTGACGGCTTCGACGATACCGAGGGCGATCACGTTACAATCCATGATGCCGCCGAAGATATTGACCATAATCCCTTTCACGTTCGCATCCCCGAGGATGATCTTAAAAGCCGCGGTGACTTGGTCCTTCGTGGCGCCGCCGCCGACGTCGAGGAAGTTGGCCGGGCTGCCACCGAAGTGCTGGATGATGTCCATCGTGGACATCGCTAAGCCCGCGCCATTGACGAGACAGGCGATATTGCCGTCGAGGGCGATGTAAGAGAGGCCGAATTTAGAAGCCTCGATTTCCTTGGCATCCTCTTCGTTCAAGTCGCGGAGGGCGACGACGTCAGGGTGGCGGAAGAGGGCGTTGTCATCGAACGACACCTTGGCGTCGAGCGCGAGGAGTTTACCTTCTTTGGTCACGAGGAGCGGATTCACTTCGACCATCGCGCAATCCTTCTCCCAGTAGAACTGGTAGAGCTTGGTGACGAGCGTGACGCACTGTTTGAAGATCTCGCCGGAGAAACCGAGGGAGAAGGCAATCTGACGCGCTTGGAAAGCTTGGAGGCCGACGGCCGGGTCGACCTGCACTTTGAAAATCTTCTCCGGGGTGTGGTGCGCCACGTGTTCGATTTCCATGCCGCCTTCGGTCGAAGCCACGATCACAGGGCAGGAAGTCGCACGATCGAGGAGGATGGCGAGGTAGTATTCGTCGTCGCGCCCGTCGGCGCGTTTGCCGAGGTTGGCGGCTTCGGTGAAATAGATGGTCTGCACCTTACGGCCTTCGGCACTCGTCTGCGCGGTCACAAGCGTGTTGCCGAGCATCGCCTGGGCATTCTCGAGCGCCTTTTCTTTGGTGGCGGAGAATTTGACGCCGCCCTTGAAGCCATTGGTGAAAGTGCCTTTGCCGCGACCGCCGGCATGGATTTGGGATTTAACCATATAGCCGTTGGAGCCGTCGAGTTGTGCGAGCGCACCCTCGAATTCTTTGGCCGTCTGCACGGCGGCGCCTTTGGGGACGGCCACGCCGAACTTTTCGAACAGCGTCTTGGCTTGGTATTCGTGAATATTCATGGAGAGGTGGGAAGGAGAAGGGGGTAGGGTCGGTCGCGCCCTTGGGCTACGACCGTGGCGAAAGAGCAGGGTCTTGGTTAGCCCTTGAGTTCGGCTTCCTTCGCCTTGAGGGACTTTTCAATGTCAGCCGTATACTTGTCGGTGTGCGTCTGGATTTCTTTGTCAGAGCGCTTCATCTCGTCGTCGGTGACGAGTTTGTCCTTGTTCGCCTTCTTCAAAGATTCGAGACAGTCGCGACGCGCATTGCGGACGCGGACTTTGCCTTCTTCGGCCATCTGGGTGGCGCGCTTGGCGAGCTCCAGACGACGTTCGCCGGAGAGCGAAGGAACGGGGCAGCGGAGGAAGTTACCTTGGGGGACGGGATTGATGCCGATGTTAGCCGACTGGATGGCTTTGCGGATGTCTTCCATGGCGCCTTTGTCGAAAGGTTGGACGACGATGGATTGGGCGTCGGGCGTGGTGATCGCGGCCATATCCTTCAAGCGCTGGGTCATGCCGTAGGCTTCGATGTGCACTTGGATATTCTCGACCATGCCCGGGTTTGCTTTACCGGTGTGCAGGGTACCGAATTCGTTCAAGGTCCATTCAAAGGCCTTTTTCATGTTGTTGGCCCCATCGGCGATAGTTTTTTTGATATCCATGTTGGTATGTTTTTTTGGTAAAGATTTAACCGACGATGGTGCCGATACGTTGGCCCATGACCGCTTTTTTGACGGCGCCGGCATCGGACATCGAGAAGACGATGATCGGCAGCTTGTTGGCTTCGCAGAGCGAGAACGCTTCGGCATCCATGACGCCTAGGCGTTTAGTCAAGGCATCGGCGTGGGAGATTTTTTCGTAGCGCTTCGCGTCTTTGAACTTCATCGGATCCTTGTCGTAGACCCCGTCGACCTTGGTGGCTTTCAGGATGGCGTCGGCGCCGATTTCGTTGGCGCGTAAAGCGGAAGCGTAGTCGGTGGTGCAGTAAGGGTTACCCGTGCCGGCGACGAAAATGACGATCCGTCCGCGTTCGAGGTGGCGGGTGGCGCGGCGTTGGATGAAAGGTTCGGCAATCCGGTCCATCGGGATGGCGGTCATCACCCGGACTTCGAGACCGGCTTTTTCCAGACGATCCATTAAGGCTAGTCCGTTGATCACCGTCGCGAGCATGCCCATGTTGTCGCCGGTCGTGCGGTCGGTGCCGTTGGAGCGTGCGCCAGCCAAGCCACGGAAAATATTTCCACCACCAACGACCAAGGCGACTTGGGTGCCGATCTTTTGAATCGAGCGGAGTTCTTCGGCAAGGCGGTCGAGGACGGCGCTGTCGATGGCCTCGCCGGTTTTGTCGTTACGCAAGGCCTCGCCGCTGATTTTTAGTACGATCCGACGGTACTTCGGCTTTTTTGAGGTGGTGGCGGGCATACAGGGGAAATGAGCGACTCCGCCCCCAGCGTCAACCCCGCCTTGGTCTCGCTTGACTCCTTGGTATAAACCGCTCTTCAGTCTTATTACGCAGTCCGATGGTGTAATGGTAGCACAGGAGTTTTTGGTTCTCCTTGTCCAGGTTCAAATCCTGGTCGGACTACGTACCTTTTACGAAATCACTCCTTGGCTTTGGGGGGCAAGAAAGAACCCCGGAGGGCCGGGGTTCAGGAGGGGTCGACTTAAGTCGGGCTTAAGCGCGTCCGAGGTATTCCTTATTCTCGGTGCTGACCTTGATCTTCTCGCCCTGCTTGATGAAAAGCGGGACGTTGACCGTGAGGCCGTTTTCGCAAGTCACGGACTTCTGCACATTGCCAGCCGTGTCGCCTTTGACGGCGGGCGGGGCTTCGAGGACTTCGACGATGACCGAAGGAGGAAGGTCGACGGTGACGGGCTTTTCTTCGACGAAGAGAACCATGTAAGAGGTGCCAGGGATGAGGAATTCCTTGGAGTCTTCGAGGGAGGCTGCCGAGATGTAATATTCTTCGTTGGTGTTCACGTCGACGAAGACGTAGCTGCCATCGGCCTCGTAGGAGAGCTCGAGGGATTTGATGCTGTTATCAAAGACTTCAAAGCTGACTCCGATGCCGCAACGGACCGGGATCTTGGCGCCGGTTTTGATGGAGCGGAGTTCCATCTGGACGTAAGAGGCGTTGTTCGGGGGGGTGCGCACGAGACACTCGAGAACGATGCAGAGCTCACCATTGTAGCTCATGATGTTCTTCTTCTTGATGCGATTGACGGATATGGTTGCCATGGGAGTAAAGGCGAAGACAAGCCGTCCGCGCAGGGACGGTCAAGCCGGACTTGCCCAAAAGGGCTCTAAGGGCTGATTTAGCCCGATTTTATTAGGTCAGGACGCTTCCTGACCTTGGTCTCACTCGAGGGTGAAGAGACAGCCGCCGATCTTGCCGATCGTCACGGTCGTAGAAGTCCCGGCGGCGGTGGTCGTGCCAGCGGGTGCCGAACCGTCGGTGACGGTGGCGGGCAGCGAGCAGAGCAGTTTTTTGATGGTACCGTAAAAGCTCATCAATTCTTCCTTCGAACTTACGACCATTTCCACCGTTTTGGAGTGGGTGGTGTTCGGGTAGGTCTTGGTGACCAGGCCAGCGGTGGCGCTGTTATGCATGTTGGTCAGCTTCGACTCGATGGCGGTCAATTGGCTGGGGATGGGTAGTTTACTGGCGCTGGAGGGGTCGAGGCCCTTGTTCTGCGCGTTGGCGGCCAAGGTGCGATTGCCACGGTCGGCGGCGTCAGCCGAACCCGGAGGGCGCGCAGAATAGATGCGGAGTTGCTGGCTTGAGCCTTCCATGTCTATGACGACTTCGCTGACCATGATCGAGCCGCTGGGGTATTCTTTGCTATAGATGACGTAGTCTTGAAAGGATATGGACTCCACTTTGTCCGAATTGCCGTAGAAGGATAGGTCTGTCCCGCTTACTTCGATGCCGAAGATCCGGGGATTGTTGATGGTCGCGGTATTTTTGGTGACCTTGAAGGCGAAGGCATCGGAGGTGAATGCCGCAATCGTGAGGGCGACGAAGGCTAGGGCTTTTGAGCTCATGGGATTAATCCTTTACGCAAGGGGGTGCCGAAGCAAGATTACAACGAATGCTGAGCTGCCAAAACCTCTCTGTTCAGGCGGGTCCCGATGGCCCGATGATTCTGGACAGCGCGACCGCCCGATTCTTACCCCGCGGCCTTAATGCCGTCATCGGTCCTTCGGGTTGCGGCAAGACCACCTTGATGAAGGCTATCCTCGGCATCTTGCCGACGACCGGTCAAGCCTACTTGGCGGGCCAGCCGATCACCTGTTCCGAAGACTTGGTGGGGAAGGTCGGATTCGCGCCTCAGTTCACGGCGGCACAGCCCCAGCTTTCGGTCGTGGAGTCTTTGGATTACGCGCTCCGCTTGGCCGTGCCCAGTGAAGCGGAACGTAAGCGACGCTTGGAGTTTGTTTTAAAAGTAACGGGGATGGCTCCACACCGGGCTAAGCGCGTGTCTTCCCTTTCGGGCGGGCAGCTTCGTCGTCTGACATTGGGGCTCGAGTTGACCCTCGATCCTCCCTGCATGGTCTGCGATGAAGTCACCTCGGGCTTGGATCCGCAATCGGAAGATCAGATTCTCGCTTTGCTGCGCGAGCTTTCGGAAAAACACGAAAAAAGTTTCGTCTGTATTATTCATAATCTTGGGAAGTTAAACCAATTCGACTGGGTGACGGTTGTCTATCAGGGGGATGTCGTCTTTCAGGGCGCCCCCGCCGAGATGCTGAATTATTTCGGCATTCCAGACGGCTTGCGTCTTTACGACGTGCTCAATGCCCAAGATTTGGCGACTTGGCGCGGGCGCTGGGAAATTCACCAAGCGGAGCATCCGGACAGCTACGAAACGGCGTTGGTAAAGACCGGTGCACCTTTGGAAATGGCCCCTTTGGCCGAGCCGCAGGTTCCCGATGGTGTCTCGCAGTTCTTTACGTTGCTTGCGCGTCGCCTGACGCTTTTCTTCCGCGACACTGGTTACTTGGGCCTAACGCTGGCCATCACGTTCGGTTTCCCGCTCTTGGTCATTATTTTTAATCTGGAAGGGAAGTGGGAAGTCTTGAAGGTGCCGATGGATCGAAACATGGCTTCCTTTGAAGCCATTCAGCAGGCGGTGAATGTGCAGATCTCCAACGCGCAGGTGGCGGGTCTCGCCGCCGGCTTGGTGATGTTCCAGGTGATCTTGCTGACGCTCATGGGGGCGAATAATGGCGGCCGCGAAATCTCGGCCGAGCGCGTGCTTTACGAAAAGGAGCGCATGACAGGTCTCCGCCCCTGGGCTTATGCTTTTTCCAAGATCACCTTTGTTTCCCTGGTGGCGATCTTTCAGTGCGTCTGGATGTGCGTGTTCGTGAAGATGATTTGTCGCTTTCCGGGGCCTTGGCTGGAGCAGTCAGCGATCTTGGCCGCCAGTTGCGTTTCGATGTCAATCATCTGCCTAGGCTTTTCGGCCATGATGACCTCGCCGGAAAAATCGTCCCTACTCTCGATTTACCTGGTCGGCTTCCAGCTCCCGCTTTCAGGGGTAGTCCTTGCCTTGCCGGCGGCCCTGACTTGGGTCTGCCGTCCCTTCATCAATTCCTATTGGGGCTGGTCGGGTTATATGAAGTCGATGATGGGGGAGCCCCTGTATGATGCCTACACAGCAAGCATGCCGAATCAGACGGCTTATGTGGCCGACAATCACCTTTCCCTGCTCGTCCTGCTGGTCCAAGGCCTGGTGGGCATTTGCCTAATCGTCTTCGGCTGTCAGCAAAAGCGCTGGAACTAAAGGATTGGAATCTGTTCGGCCTTAAGGGTAGGTGAATGACCCTACGGTTGTTTCACCTTTACTTATAAGCAAAATCGCTGGAACTAATCCCAGACTTACAATAAGATAGCCCTCAAGCCCCCTTTCATGCCCAAGATCAACCCCCTCTTTTTCGCCCTCGGTATCCCCGTGGTCGTGATTTTTATTTTGATGGCGATCGTGCTGCCGCGGATGGCGGGGGGCGGGAAGTTCGCGAGCTTATCGGCATTCTCCGTCGACGCTTATCGCAAGGATTGGGCTACGCTCCAGGGTAACACCTACCGCTTGGATTGTCAGATCGAAGCCCAGCTTGCCTTCATCGAAGGCAAGGGCCGGGTGCTCGCCGTGAAGCCAACGGATACCAAAATGGGGGCGGGTCGCATCCCGGTTTTCATCCCAGCGGGTTCCAATGAATCTTTTGAAGTCGGCCAACGCTACAAATGCAAGGTGCGCGTGAGTCGCGACCTGCTCGTCGTGGAGGGCCTCGAGCGCTTCTAATCATCTTACCATGCGTCACACTTTCTTAAGCCTCTTGGGTTGGTCGGCGATGGCCGTGCTGGGTTTCGCCCAGGCGCCCCCTCCTGATTCTGCCACTTCGGTCGACCATAAGAGCTCCACGGCCGAAGGCGGTGCTGATCGGGTTTTTAACGTGAACAGCGATTCCATGGATATGGACAACGGTACCATGCAATGGAAGGGTAAGACTTTCAATCTCGGCACCTCGCGCGCGATGCGGGCCCGTTTCGAACGCTACCTGGCTTCACCGACTTCCTCCGGTGATGTGAAAAAGTATACCGACATCATGACTCAGATTGAGAAGCTTCTGGCGCCGAATGCCATCAGCGAGGCCAATTATTACGCCAATCAACAGCAGGCCTTTAACCTCCTGTTCCAAGCAGCTGAATATGAAATCGACGGCAATAACAGCCTCACCATCGCTTCGCAGGTTAAGAAAATATGGACGATGCGCTCCGAGTTGCGCCAAATCGAAATCTCGAAAAACCAACTCGAGACCTTACGTAAATCTCAAGAAGGTTTGATTATCAATCGAGCTGACCGGATTGAAGAAGCCAATGATGAACGTTCGCAGTCTCCGTCCGGAAAAGGCAAGAATCCGCTCGCTAAGAGTGCCTCGGGGACGACTGAATTAGGCTACAAGGTAAAGGACGAAGCGCGGACCCAAGCCGAAATCATCGCCAAGAATGCCGAAATGATGGCGCTTGGCTTGAAGGCGCAGATTGAATTCCAGTCTCAGATGGTCGGTTTCTTACTGGCCCGTCGTTATCGTCACTGCACCGTCGCTACGGCTTTTTACCGCGTACTATTCAAGGGCTCCAATCAGAGCATCAAGGTCGGTGCCAAGGAGGTTAAGGAATTCTTCCCCGTTTCCGATTTCGTTCCCACCTTGGAATCGATTGATACCCTGGCGCGTGAGGCGATGAACGACGTCACAACCGGCATGCGCACGGTGGATGATATGGTCAAGCAGGGTGAAATGTACGGCGCTTTCGAGCGTTTGCAGGAAACTTATTTCTTAGGTGAATTTGAGCCTATCGTCATGGCTTATGAGCAAAATAAAAAGCGCGAGATGCTGGAACTTTGGCGCGACTTGCGTGAGCTGCAGCGCTTGGGCGACGAGCATGACCTCGGCAACGTTGAAGGGTATGTCAACAAGGTGCGCGGCCGCGCACGCGACTTCCCGGGCGCTTCAATTCTTTCCAAGGTGAATAACGCAATCAACGCGTCTAATATGTCGTTGCTCTCCGCGAAGCAGGCGGCCCTCACCGGCGATACGGCTAAGGCGGAATTCGCCCTCGAACGCGCGACTAAGATTTGGCCGCAAAACCCGGCCGTGAAGGAATTCGCTAATCAAGTCGTGAGCCGCCAAGACAAGCTTTCCCAGATGGTGCCGGAATTCGATCGCATCGTTTCCGAGAGCAAGTGGCGCGAAATCTTTAATAAGAAACTGGAATTCGCCTTGGCGCTGGCCCAAGACAAAGAGCGCTCCGAAAAACTTCGGCAGATCATCAACCGCGTCGGGGAATTGGATGCCAATATCCAGAAAGCCTCCGTCCTGGCTTCGCAGAATAACCCTTACTTGGCTTGGGACGTGATCGTCGAGGCCAACCGGACTGAGAGCGATGACTTGGTCTTGGCGAAGACACGTTCGGACATCGCTCCGCTCGTCGCCGACTATGCCAAGCTGATCGCTCAGGCTGAGAAATTGGAAAAAGAGGGAAGTGAGGCCGCGGCCTTGACCGCATGGCTTTCCGCTCAGGATCTGAATCCGGCCTCACCCGCTTGTGGCACCGCCGTCAAGCGTCTGGCCGTCCTGGTGGCACAGAATGCCCCAGCCAAGGTCGTGGCCACCACGCCCGCTCCACCGTCTGCCCCCGCAGCAGATGAGGTCCCGGTCCCGCCACGTCGCTAAGCCTTTTAACTGAGGCTGGCGGGGTTGTCTTCGAGCGGATCGATGACCGTGACGCGCAAGTCAGTCTTGTGCGCACGGACTTCGTTCATGAGCCCTTCGACGATGGTCGTGCGGTTGCATTCCTTGCTCAGGTGGCCCAGGTAGAGCTCGGTCGCTTGCCATTCGCGTAGCCCTAAGAGCAGATCGCGGGCAGCGATATTCGAAAGGTGTCCGAAGTTTCCGCGGATACGTTGTTTGAGGTGCTGGGGGCGGCCGGAGGCGTCGAGCATCTCGTCATCATAGTTGGCTTCCAGCACGAGGACGTCGGCAAGGGCCACATGATGGCGGATGACCTCGGTGGCATGACCTAGGTCGGTCAACCATGTCACTCGGCGAGCGGTGGCGTTGTTGGCGGCGGGGCAATCGACGGCGAAGCCTACGGGATCGGCGGCATCGTGGGGGATGGGAATGGAAGTGATCTGGTGGCCGCGGAATTCGAACGTCGTACCCGTTTCGAAGATTTGCCAATCGGGTCGAACTTTGAGCGCACCTTGGAGGCGGCGAGCGGTCTCGCGGTTGGCGAAGACTTTGACTGCGGGGTTCTGTCGGATCAGGGCGGCGAGGCCGATGCAGTGGTCGGAATGCTCGTGGGTGATGAAGACCGCATCGATGGCGCGCGCTTCGAGGCTTAATTTAGCCAAAGCGGCCTCGAGCCGAGGGCCTTGGAAGCCCACATCCAGCATCAGGCGTACGCCATTGGTTTCGATGACCGAACAGTTGCCCGAGCTGCTCGTCCCGAGGATGTGAAAGGCGAAAGACATGCGACGGAGGCCGATGCAACTCGCCCTTGGTCCGACCTTCAAGCCACCATTCGCCCTTTTCCGCTTGAGGCAGGTCGGGGTAGGAGGGAAAGTAGGCCTCACTCCCGTCATGCCGTCCCTTCCTCGCGTTATCAGTATTATCATGGGTGGTGGTCGAGGCTCGCGCCTTTATCCCCTGACGAAGGACCGTTGTAAGCCGGCCGTGCCGCTGGCGAGCAATTACCGCTTGGTCGATATCCCGATCAGCAATTGTCTGAAATCCGGCTTCAACCAGATTTTCGTCCTCACGCAATTCAATACCGCCTCGCTGCACAAGCATATCCAGCAGACCTATAAGTTCGATGGTTTCGGCCGCGGCTTCGTCGACATCTTAGCCGCGGAGCAGACCGGTGATAAAGAATCATGGTATCAAGGCACGGCGGACGCGGTACGTCAGAATCTCCACCACTACAATTTGAAGGACGAAGATCTGGTGCTGATTCT
>CAILOT010000034.1:0-33941 GCA_903835965.1 uncultured Opitutia bacterium | reverse complement strand
GGGGCGGGTTTCCCTTGGATGTCCCCCTTCCCGGTCACATGCCCAACTCACGCTCCCGCCGCCAAACCAAAGGCGCCTTTGGTAACAATAAAGCCCGTCCCGTCGTCCGTGATTGGTCCGCACCCGCACCGGCCCCGACCGACACGACACCTCGGGAGCCCAGCTTCGCCGATAAGCTGATCAATTATTCTCAGCCCATCCTCGAACAGGCCGGCAACAATCATACCGCCGCCAAAGGCGCGATGAACGTGGCCATCCTGATCTGGAACGCAGCCATCGAAGGCGACGCCAAGATTGCCGAAGCCAAGAAGACGCTGGCCGCACTCCCTGGGGCCACCGCCGAGCAAGTCGAAGAACTCGTCACGACCATGGTCGCACGCAAGACCGAGCTCTATCCGGAGGAGAAACTCAGCGTCACGAACTTCATCCTCAAGTTCAGCCACCGCAAGGGCGCCCAATTCCGTGTTTCCGCCGTGAACATCAATCCCGAAGGCGTCAAGAAGTCGGACTTGTCGGACATGGTGAAGGTCACGGCCTAAGCTGCCTGCTTTCCCATTTGCGGTAAGGGAGCATTTCGCTTGAGATGGCTCCACCATGGGCACCGTCGTCCTTCGCAATGCTGAACTGATCAACGAAGGCAGCCGCCAGCGAGCGGATGTCCTCATCCGCGATGGTCGCATCGAGCGCATCGGCACGCTGCCGGCCAGCACCCAGGCCGACCAAGAATACGACCTGACCGGCAAACTCCTACTACCCGGCCTGATCGACGACCAGGTACACTTCCGCGAGCCTGGCCTGACTCATAAGGCCTGCATCGCCAGCGAGGCCCGCGCGGCCGTGGCCGGCGGCGTGACGTCGTTCATGGAGATGCCCAATACGAACCCACCCGCGACCACGCTCGAAGAACTCGAAAAGAAGTATGCCATCGGTGCGGCCACCTCGGTCGCCAACTACTCCTTCTTCTTCGGCGCGACCAACACCAATCTGGATATCGTCAAACGCGTCGATGCCCGCAAAGTCTGCGGCGTTAAGGTCTTCATGGGTTCTTCGACGGGTGACATGCTGGTCGACGCCGCCGCCACGCTGGAAGGCATCTTCCGCCACTCCCCCACCCTGATCGCGACGCATTGCGAAGACACCCCGATGATCAAGGCCGCCGAGGCCGCCGCCAAAGCGAAGTGGGGCGAAGACATCCCGGCCGCCGAACATGCCCGCATCCGTTCCGCCGAGGCCTGCTACGCCTCGTCGTCGATGGCCGCCGAACTGGCCAAGCGCCACGACGCCCGGCTTCATATCTTACATATCACCACCGCGAAGGAACTCAGCCTCTTCAGCGCCGCGCCCTTGAAAGGGAAAAGACTGACCGCCGAAGCCTGCGTGCACCATCTCTGGTTCGCCGAAGAAGATTACGCCCGGCTGGGCCATCAGATTAAATGCAACCCGGCAATCAAGACGTCCGCCGACCGCGCGGCCGTCCGCGCCGCCGTGGCGTCGGGCGTCATCGACGTCATCGCGACCGACCACGCTCCGCACACGCGCGCGGAGAAAGCCCAGACCTACTTCAAGGCCCCGTCCGGCCTGCCACTCGTGCAGCATTCCCTCCAGGTGCTGATGGACCTCGTCCAACAAGGCGTATTCACGCTTGAGACCGCGGTCGAACGTGCCTGCCACGCCCCGGCAATTCTATTTGGCGTCGAACAACGCGGCTTCATCCGCGAAGGCTATTGGGCCGACCTCGTGGTCGTGGATCCCAAGAAACCCTACACCGTGAACGCGGAGAATGTCCTCTATCAATGCGGCTGGTCGCCGCTCGAAGGCCATACCTTCGGCAGGAGCATCGAGCGCACGTTTGTTAATGGAGTCTGCGTCTACGAAAACGGCAAGGTCCGCGCCGACGCCCCAAAAGGCCAGCGCCTGACGTTTAACGGGAACGCGCGTTAGTAGGTAGCCCTTCGAATAAAGGGAAACCGGAGATCGGATGATTGGCTGGGGGTTATTAAATGCCCGCAGCAAATATCCCGGTCTCCGGTCTCCCCTTGCGGTTCTTACTCCCTCGCCCCCTTGTCGCCTTGCCTACGCGCCCCCCTCGCGCCGTTCGGCGCGTTCCCCTTGCCACCTTCCCCGCTACCCCCCTAGTTTCCGACCGTGTTCACCCTTTTAAAGACCGATACGACGACGGCCGCGCGCCTCGGCGTACTCAAGACCCCCCACGGGGAGGTCCGCACGCCGGTCTTCATGCCGGTGGGCACCCAAGCCACGGTGAAGGGCCTCTCGCCCCAGCAGGTCGCCGAGACGGGCGCCCAGATTCTCCTCAGCAACACCTACCACCTGAACCTCCGTCCGGGCCGCGAGATCGTCCGCGCCGCCGGCGGTCTCCACAAGTTCATGCACTGGGATAAGCCGATTCTGACCGACAGCGGAGGCTTCCAGGTCTTCTCGCTCGCGAAGCTCCGCACCATCACCGACGAGGGCATCCATTTCAGTTCCCACCTCGACGGCAACAAGCTGTTCCTCGATGTGAAGGACTGCTTTGACATCCAGGATGCACTGGGCTCGGACATCGCCATGGTACTCGACGAGTGTCCGCCCTACCCTTGCGAGCGCGCCGCGTGTGAAGTCGCGGTGAACCGCTCCATCCGCTGGGCCAAGGAGATGCTCCAATTGGCCAAGGACAGTGGCTTCCTCGCCTCAGGCCGTCACCTCTTCTGCATCAACCAGGGCTCGGTCTACGACGACCTGCGCATCCGCTGCGCCGAGGAGCTCGGCGGTCTCGACTTCCCGGGCCATGCCATCGGCGGCGTCAGCGTCGGCGAACCGGAGGAGCACATGCTCCATCAAGTCGGCCTCGTCGCGCCGCTCCTGCCGAAGAACAAACCCCGCTACGTCATGGGCGTCGGGACCCCGCCCCAGCTGCTCCGCATGGTCGCGCTCGGCGCCGACATGTTCGACTGCACGATGCCCACCCGCATCGGACGCCATGGCGGCGCGTTCACCCCCGATGGTCCGATCAGCGTCAAGCACCTGCGTTACCGCGAAGACCACCGCCCGCTGGTCGAAGGCATGGACAATTACACCTGTCGTCATTTCTCGCGCGCGTATCTGCGGCACCTGCACCACGCTGGCGAACAGCTTGGCGGTACGTTACTCGCGCTACATAATATCCATTTCCTGCAGGACCTCATGGCCCAGGCCCACGTGCATATCGCCGCGGGTGACTTCGCCTCCTGGTCCAAGGCCTGGTGCGAACGTTACGAAGCCGGCGCCAAGGACGAGATACCGGCGGACTAAGGCAGACCGCGTTCGCCGGAAACCGGGAGATTTGCTGTGGCCGCTTGTAACGAGGTAGGGTCACGACTGCGTCGTGACCTAGAGGCACCCAGAGAAAAACTAGGTCAGCACGCAGTGCTGACCCTACCTAAGGTAGTTAAAGCGAAAAACTCTCCCCGCAGGAACAGCTGGCCTTGGCGTTGGGATTGGAAAACTTGAAGCCTCCGCCAATCATCTTAGCGGAATAATCCAACTGCGTGCCGCGCAGATAAAGGGCCGATTTCGGATCGATCAAGACCTCAACCCCTTCCGACCTGACCATGATATCAGCCACTTTGGCCTCACCGACAAAACGCATCTTATAGGACAGGCCATTGCAACCGCCGCCGGAAATGGCGACCCGGAGGAAACTGCCTTGGGCCTCCCGCAAGGCCAGCGCCTTCACTTTGACACCCGCCGAGGCCGTCAGCCGGATCAGCCGCTCGTCGGCCACGCGTGGCGCAGGAGTACTGTGGGTGGCATTCATTTCTTGGATATAATTGGGCAATCTCGAGACATGGCAAGCCCCCGAGGGGAGACAAATGAGGCTTGCCCGTCACCCTCCCCCCTCGGCTAAGATATCACCTTCGGGTTAGGTCGCGTAGCTCAGTTGGTTAGAGCGCTACATTCACATTGTAGAAGTCACAGGTTCAAGTCCTGTCGCGACCACCCGGATACCAGACCCTCCGTTCCAGCCGAACCGGGGACCCGACCCGAATGCCTGCCGCAACGGAACTCGGATAAAACTATTAACTTTATAATATTACGCTTGAAATGTAATTAGAGGTTCCCTGCAAACTCTGGATTAAATATGAAATCAGGGCACCGTGGTGACTTCATTCTGACGCCTGACCGCAGCCGCACCGAGCCCCTTCCATTCGACTAATTTTCACATGAGCGAAGATTCTGACAAGAACTCCGAAACCGTCGGCGACATCCTCAAGCGCATCCGCAAAACCCACGACAAGCGGGGCAATTGCACCATCGCGCTCCGTACCGAACTCTGGCTACGGCTCGGCGGCGAAGGCATGGACATCAGCCCGAACAACTTCCACAACGCCCTCGCGCAATGGCTGACGAATGCCGGACTCGTGGACAAGAACAAGACCGAGGACGTCGCTTCGGTGCTTTATTGCCTCGGGGTCATCAACTCCAACAACCTCTTCCAGAAAATTCATCAAGGAAAACTCGAATCAATGGGTATCGGTAAAAATGGCCGCCGGAACAGCAAGTCACGCCAAAAATTGAAGTAATCCGGGCAAGTTGGCCCCCGCAGACCCGTTGACAACCTGGCGAGGCTCGGAATGCTGTCCCCATGAGTCGGCAGCAGCAAAGACGACAGCAGGAAGCAGCCCGGAGCCGCTCGTTCCTAGAACGTCGCATGCAGGAATTACGCACGCGCCTAGGCTTAAAGGCCGACGCCGTCCCCTTGTCCGGCGAAGCCGCCTATGCGGAGACTGAAATCGGCCGCGCCCCGGGTGAACTGCCAGCGGCTTCCCCTTTTGAGTCCACCGCTCCGACCAAATTTCGTGTCATCGCCTATGATGAGACCAGTTGCAAACTTGAGGAGTTCTCCGAACTAGATTCGATCGGCCGCTATGCGGGGAAACCTGGCATGGTCTGGATCCAAGTCCAAGGTATCACGGACCCGCAAATCGTCCACATCGTCGGAGCCTTCTTTGATATCCCGATGCTGGCGCAGGAAGACATCCTGACCGTCACCTCGCGCCCAAAATTCGAAGAGCACGGCGAGAAACTTCTGGCCATCGCCCGTGCCGTGCGGATCGGCGTCGAAGAAGATACGCCACGCGGACAGCAGATTTCCATCGTCGCGGCGCAAAACTGGGTCATTTCCTTCCACGAAAACGATGAGAAAGTCTTCGAAGCCGTCGAGAAGCGCATCGCTGACAATAAGGGCAATATCCGCAAGTGGCATGCCGGGTACCTTGTCTACTCACTCCTCGACACGCTCGTCGACCGACTGCTTTACCAGACAGAAGAAATCGAAGACGCCACCACCGAGCTGGAAGACTCCATCCTCAAGGGCACGGACGACTGGGACCTCAACGAAGTCTACCGACTCAAGCGTATCGTCGTTCGCCTCAGCCGGCTCGCCCAGCCCCTTAAGGACATGGTCAGTATCCTTGAACATTATGAGCACCCTCTGCTCCCACCGTCCTTGGACATGTTCTTGCGTGACCTGTATGACCACGCCATCCGCGCCGCCGACCGCATCGAGCATGCACGCATGATCCTGCAGGATCTTCAAGAATATCACCATACCCAGCAAGAACGCCGGACCAACGAAGTGATCCGGACGCTGACAGTGATGAGCTCGGTTTTCATTCCGCTGACTTTTCTGGTCGGTCTCTGGGGGATGAACTTCCAGTTCATGCCGGAAATCCATAGCGAATGGGGCCACAAGTATGGCTACTTCTTGGCCCTTGGGACGATGTCCCTGCTCGCCATCGGCATCATCCTCTGGATGAAGCGTAAACGTTGGTGGTAAGGCGCTTCAGGCGCAGTCTTGAGCGTCCACGTCGATGACGTCGATGACATCTTCCTCGCGTAGGAACTTTGCCCGCAAAGGCAGCAACGCCCCGAGGAAAGATTTCACGCCCGAGACGAGATACCAGATATGCAGACGGTGCTGGTCTTGGATTTTCTCGAACGGACACGGAGCCGGCCCGCGAATCTCGGCGACGCCAGGGTGCAGGCGTTCAAGTTCCTTGACCCAGGCTTCCGCCACGAAATGGACTTTCTCCGCGTTACGCCCGCGGAAAATATGCCGAATCAGATGCCGTTCGGGCGGGTAGCCAAATTCTGAACGCTTCCCTAATTCCGCGGCGGCAAAGCCTTGGAAATCCATCCGTTTGGCGAATTGGATCGGGTCCGAGGCAGGCTGAAAACTCTGCACCACGACGACGCCCTCGAGCTGACCGCGACCGGCCCGGCCGGCCACCTGCGTCAGCAGTTGAAAAGTCCGCTCCGCGGCCCGGAAATCAGGCAATTGCAGCGACAAGTCCGCATCAATGATCCCGACCAACGTCACGCGCGGAAAATCTAAGCCCTTCGCAATCATCTGCGTCCCCAGCAGCATGTCATATTTGCCCGCCCGGAAATCGGAAAGTACTTGGCGAAAAAGATCCTTCTTCCCCATCGTATCGGCATCGATCCGGGCGACCTTGGCCCGGGGAAAAAGCTGCGCGATCGTTTCTTCCACCTTTTGGGTGCCATAGCCCTTCCAACGCACCTTGGGCGAGCGACACTTAGGGCAGACCACTGGCGCGCGTTCCTGATGGTTACAGAGGTGGCAACGCGCCGTGTCGTTAGTACGATGAAGCGTCAATGAGACGCTGCAACGGGCGCACTGCACCGCTTCGCCGCAATCGGGACAAACGAGCGAACGGGAATGCCCGCGGCGGTTAAGGAAAAGGATGGATTGTTCGCGTTTCTGGAGCCGCTCGCGGATACCGTCTACCAATTCGCGGGAAAGGATGTGCTGTCCCTTCGCATGCAAGATCTCGCGCCGCATATCAATAATACGAAACGCCGGCATCGGGCGGTCATCCACCCGCTTCGGCATCGTATTAAGGACATACCGGCCGGCGGTGGCGTTCTTCCAGGTTTCCAAGGAAGGGGTCGCCGAACCCAGCACGCAAGCGGCGCCCAGAATCGAAGCCCGCATGACCGCGACATCGCGCCCGTGATACATCGGAGTTTCGCCCTGTTTAAACGAAGGTTCGTGCTCCTCGTCGACGACGATGAGGCGTAGATTCGGCAAGGGGGCGAAGACCGCAGAGCGGGCGCCGACGACCACCCTCGCCTGCCCCAACGACATCGCCATCCACGCATCAAAACGTTCGCCCGCAGAAAGATGACTATGCCAGACGACGACCTTGGCGCCCAGGTCAGCCAGGCGGGAACGCAAACGACCCACCGTCTGGGGCGTCAGCGCCACTTCCGGGACCAGAAAAATTGCCGAGCCCCCTTCCGCGATCACCTTACGGATCAAGGCAACATAAACCTCGGTCTTACCCGAGCCGGTGACGCCATGCAGGAGATGTGCCCGGAAAGCTTTACTGTCCAACGTCTCGGTCACCGAAGCGACGGCGGCCAACTGTTCCGGATTGAGAATGTGTCCGGCGGCGGCGACCGTCTCACCTTCGGAAAAGGGGTCATCGTAAGCCACGCGCCATTGCACGCTGGTTGCTTCCTTAATCGTCCCAGCGGCGATTAACGCCGCGATGGCGGC
The DNA here is from genome assembly GCA_903835965.1 of uncultured Opitutia bacterium. GTDB lineage: Bacteria > Verrucomicrobiota > Verrucomicrobiia > Opitutales > UBA953 > UBA953. The sequence continues at coordinate 26,380 of CAILOT010000034.1, read as the reverse complement.
GGGCCCGACTCCCAAGTCCGCCGCAACCTTCGTGCGGTCGACAGGTTCAGCCTGAGCGGAAAGAAAGTCGATGAGTTGCGCTTGGCGGGGCGCCTTGCGACGCATCTTCGCTAAAGTCTCGGCGTCAGGCGGCGTGATCAATGACAACATCCGACGGAGCACCGGACGAACGCCTTTACGCACGGCCGCGGGTAGGACCGTTTCCAGCACCGAGTTAAGCCCGCAACCGTAATATCCAGCCATCCACTCGGCGAGCTTGCAGCAATCGGGCGTCATCACGGGCTGCTCGTGCTCGAGTACGACGATACTCCGCAGCTTCGTGCCCACCAAAGGTTCGGCAGGGTATTTCCAGACGACCCCCAGACTCACCCGCCCCCCTAAAGGCACGCGGACCAGCTGGCCGACTTGCAAAGTGTCTTTAAGGGCTGCCGGCACGGAATATGAGTAGGCACGCGCCCCGCCATCAAACGGGACCACCTCGGCGACGCCGGGTTCAGTCTCTCCAAACAAGTCTGGCACAAGGGTGAGGTTCGCCTAACGGTAACAAGGTTTCAAGCGAGGGATGGCTAGCGGGCAAGAAAACCGCCTCAGGCATGGACGTCAGTGATTGGGACGCCCGAGTGGGCCGCAATCCGGGCACACATCAGAGCCCAGAAACAACCGATGCAATTAGCCACGACCAGTTGCAGGTCGGTCGGCATACTGTAAAAAATGAGCGTTCCTGGGAACCAGACAAAATAGTTTGTCAGCAGGTTGGGTAAGACCAAACGGCGATACCAACCCCGACCCATCGCCCGGCGAAGGCGGGCCGTATCCCAACCGCAATCTTTCCAGAGGTGCGAAATGGCATTAAAAGGCGCGCCGATGAAAACCGTGAAGCCCGCCATATCCACGCACACCTTCAGCAGAACCGTACGCAGATTAGCCTCATCACCGAACCAGACCGCCTGCAGATGATAGAAATAACTGACCAGCATCCCCATCGAGGCCCACCAGACCATGCTATGGAGGAGATCACCTAAGGGGTGTGGCGGGCGCAATCCGCGGATAGCCATCCGGAAAATCCACGGGATAAGACCCGAAGTGATTGCGGTGCAAATCGCCGCAAACGCCATGGGATTTGCCTTATTCAAAGCGCCAACACGATTAAGTGCAGTCGCAACAGAAGGCACATGGTAATAAGCGGCGACCAGGCCGGCGGCGGCCAAAAGAATCACGGCCAACGGGATGGCATTATCGCGCGCGGCGTAGATACCTGCGGCCAAGGGCGAAGTTGAAGCTTTGCTCATCCGAGGAATTTACGGAGAAGCTGATCGATGAGGACCGGATTGGCCTTCCCTTGGGTACGCTTCATGATGGGTCCCTTTAGCGCGTTGATCGCTTTCTCATTACCTGCCCGGTATTCGGCGATAGATTTCGCGACAGCTGGATCGGCGATGACTTCCTGCACGATCTTCTCCAACTCACCCGTATCGCTATTCTGGCGAAGCCCTTTCGCGTCCACGATCGCGACCGCTTCTTGGCCCGTCTTAAACATTTCGGCGAAAACTTCTTTGGCCTGTTGTTTAGAAATAACGCCGTCGTCGGTAAGTTTCACCAAGCCCGCCAACTGAGCTGGCTTGATCGGACAAGAAGCCAGCGAAACGGCGGGGAGCACCTCGTCGGCAGGCGCAGCACCAGCTCCGCCTGAGGCCGCAAGGTCGCGCAACAGGTCATTCGTCACCAGGTTGGCGATACCCTGAGGATTAGTGGGGTGAGCGGCAGCGGCGGCCTCAAACCATTCGGCAAGTTCGCGATTAGCCACCAGCACGGAGGCCGCCGTAAAAGGCAGACCAAACTTTTCGACATAACGCCTCTGACGGTCGTAAAGGTTTTCCGGAACAAGCTTTTGTAAACGGGCGACCGTTTCACGAGAAATCCGTAACGTCGGAATATCAGGATCTGGGAAATAACGGTAATCGTGGGCATCTTCCTTATCCCGCAGAACATAACCGCGGCTCAGCTCCGCATTCCAACCTCGGGTCTCCTGCGTGATGGAGCGACCGGCCTCTAACTCGCGAATCTGACGGGCAGTTTCGTAGATGACCGTATCACGGACGCTGGAGATAGAGTTCAAATTCTTGGTCTCGGTGCGGGTACCGAGCTTCTCGGCACCACGGCGGCGAATAGACACGTTACAATCGCAACGGAGTTGACCTTTCTCCATATCACAATCCGCCACGCCCGCTTGGGTCAAAAGTGCGACCAACGAACGCAGGAAAGCTTCGGCCTCGGCGGAAGAACGGAGATCGGGCTCGGTGACGATTTCCAGCAAAGGCACGCCAGCCCGATTGTAATCGACGAGTGAACCGCTGCCGGCGTGGCTGAGTTTGCCGACGTCTTCTTCAAGATGGGCATGATGGATGCGGATGAACTTATGTTCGCCCATCACGTTGCGCGAGGCACCAGGGAGTTCGATTTCCACCTGACCACCGACGACAACCGGAAAATCTTTCTGGGTAAGTTGATAGTTCTTCGGATTATCCGGGTAGAAATAATTTTTCCGATCCCAGGCACATTGTTCTGGCACCGATGAGCCTACGACCAGGCCGAACAGGATGGATTTCTCGACCGCCTCGCGGTTCACCACCGGCAGCGTACCGGGAAGACCGAGGACGACCGGGTCGACTTGCTCGTTGGGCTCCTTACCGAAGCCCCAAGGGGAAGATGCGAACACCTTTGCGCGAGTGTGGAGTTGCACGTGGACCTCGAGGCCGATGACGACTTCCCAATCTGAAGGCGAAGAACTCATAGCGCGGCTTGTTGATGAGCAAAACCGTGAGCAGCCTCAAAGAGACGGCCAGCGGCAAGAAGTTTGGCTTCCGAGAGCGGTGCGCCCACGAGATGGAAGCCGACCGGAAGGTGGCCGGACTTGCCGCAAGGCACCGAAATCGCCGGCAGCCCGGCGAGATTCGCGGGAATCGTGAAAATGTCCTCGAGATAAAGCTGCAGCGGATCCGAAGCCTTTTCGCCGACCTTGAAGGCAGGCGTCGGGACCGTCGGCGTCAGCAACACATCGACCGTAGCCAAAGCCGCGAGATATTCGGCCCGTATCTTCGAGCGCGCACGGAGGGCCCTCATATAATAAGCGTCTGCGTAGCCCGCGCTCAGCACGAAAGTTCCGAGCAAGATGCGACGCTTCACTTCGGCGCCAAAACCTTCGGAGCGGCTATTCGTCATCATTTCGACGGGCGTACCAGCTGAGGCCGAACGGTGACCATAGCGGACGCCATCATAGCGCCCGAGATTCGAGGAAGCTTCGGCCGTCGCCACGACATAATAAGTCGGGACAGCAAGATCTGCAGAAGGCAGTTCGACTTCGGAAATAGCGCAGCCCTGCGAGCGATAAAACTCAATCGCGGCGGTGACGGCGGTGGCGACCTCTGCACCCACCCCCTTGCCGAGAAAACCTTTGGGAATGCCGATACGGAGCTTCTTGGCATCACCGGCAGGCGTGAGCGCACGATCGGAAGGACTGAAGCAGGTCATGTCACGAGCATCGGCCGAGGCCAGCGCCCCGAGGAGAAGTTCGCAGTCTTCGAGGCAACGGGCCATCGGGCCGATTTGATCGAGCGACGAAGCGAAGGCCACGAGACCGAAGCGAGAAATCAGCCCGTAGGTAGGCTTTAAACCGACGACTCCGCAATGCGAGGCGGGCTGACGGATCGACCCACCCGTATCGGAGCCGAGGGCAAGCGGGACAAGACCGGCGGCCAAAGCCGCAGCGCTGCCCCCCGAAGATCCGCCCGGAATACAGGCGAGGTCCCACGGATTGAAAGTTTTTTGAATGGCAGAATTCTCCGTGGACGAACCCATCGCAAATTCATCCATATTGAGACGCCCGTAAAGAATCGCACCAGCCGCGCGAAGACGCTCGGTCACATGCGCATCGTAAGGCGAAACCAGCGAGGCGAGCATCTTGCTCGAACACGTCAACGGCTGACCCTTGACCGCAATATTATCTTTGATGGCGACCGGAATGCCTTCCAGTGGACCACGCCCCTCCCCTGCCTTGCGACGGGCATCAGAAGCCTCGGCCTGCGCGAGCACGTCGGCTTCGTCAAGGTGGGTGAAGGCTCCGACTTTTTTGTTCACCAAATGATAGCGAGCGATGAGCGCTTCGCAGAGGGTGCGGGACGTCAACAATCCAGCGGCAAGGCGTCGTCCGAGCTCAGCGGCCGAAAGCGTATGTAGGTCGTCGGCCATGGCTTAGGCTTCGTCGTCCACGACGCGCGGGACAGAAATTTGCCCATCGCGAGAGGCGGGGGCGATACGGGTGACGGCTTCGGCGCCGAGCACCGGGCCCGGTTCATCGGAGCGCAAAGCCGATTCGGAAACCACGCGAGCCAAATCAATCGTCTCGGGGAGGTCGGCTTTAGCCAAGGCCTGGAAGTGGCCGAGGATCTGATTAAGCTGTGAGGAATAAAGCGCCTTCTCCTCGGCCGTCAGATTCAGACGGGCGAGTTTCGCAAGATGGTCGATGTCGAAACCTTCAGCCATGGCGATCAGCGGCGGACGGTCCAACCGGCGCCCTTTTCAAGCGACGCAATGACGACGCCCAGAGCCTGATTAGTCTCTTCGTCGGTGAGGGTACGTGAGGCGTGACGCCAGCGGATTTCAAAAGCCAGACTTCGGCATCCTTCGGGCAGCCCGGCGCCATTAAAGACGTCGAAACAGTTGACCGACTCGAGGACGAACTCTTTGCCAGCGGCCTTCGCAGCGCCTTGGCGGACACGGCTCTCGACTTCGGAAGCCGCGATACCCACGGGGACGATCACGGCCACATCCTTGGTCACCGGCGGGAAAGAAGAGAAAGCTTCGTAACGAGGAATCTTACGGGTTTCAGCAAAGGCGGAACGCGGGAAGATGACTTCTCCGGCCACGACCGAACCCTTGATCCCGATCAGACGCGTCCAACGAAGGTCAAGGATGCCACAAGCGCCTTCGGCGGTCCGGCCGCGATCCGCAAGGGCCGCGGCATGATTCGCCTGCCAAAGACCACTTGTCGCCGGCTCGAAAGAAAGCCGTACAGCGGAGACGCCGGCAAGCGCAGCCACATCTTGAAGCAGGCGCTTGGCACGCAAGCCGTCGAAAGCTTCGCGCGATTTCCATGAACGCGTGACGGGCTCGGCAAGAGCGGCAAAAGCCACGGCGATAAACTCGCGGATAGTGCCATCCGCCTGCGGCCGGAAAACCGTACCGACCTCGAAGAGGCCATGCGGGTCGGCATGGACGGAAAGATTCAGCGCAAGCGCTCCAGCCAGGCCCGGGAGCAGCGAAGCACGCAGGTGGGTCTGATCGGCCGTCAAAGGATTATCCAAGGCAAGAGCCGAGGCCTTATCGGCGCCGAGCGTGCGGTCCAATTCGGCGGAATCACGTAAAGAGTAATGGCAACATTCGGTGAAACCGGCGCCAGCCAGACGCGTCGAAACCTCGCGCGTAAAGACCGAAGACAAAGCATCCTCTTCGCCGGGCAACGGCGCGACCGGACGACCTACGGGAACCTTGTCGGTTCCGTAGATTCGGACAAATTCCTCCACCAGATCGATGGGCCGTGTGACGTCGGAACGGAAAGACGGAACAACTACAGAAAGACCGTGAGTACTCGGCTTGACCGTGAACCCTAGGCGAGTGAAAGCCGCGATAATATCGGACTCAGCGATGACGGTGCCGAGCTTGGCGGCAACGTAACCGGCAGGAAGTTCGATCGTAACATCGGCGCGAGGCGCCTGCCCGACTACGACGGCGGGACCGACGACTTGAGCTCCTGCGTGCTCGATAAGCAAATCGGTTGCGAGACGCGAAGCCAGCTCGACGCCAGCGGGATCCACATCGCGGGCGAAACGGTGAGAAGAATCCGTGGACACACCTAACCGGCGAGCCACGCGGCGGATTTCGCCAGGACGGAACCAAGCGGACTCCAAAAGAATATCCGTCGTCGCAGCTGTCACTCCGGACTCGGCGCCACCCATCACGCCGGCGACAACCAACGGGCGTTCCGTATCGGCGATGACGCAGATGCCAGTCTCGAGCTTCACCTTCTTGCCGTCGAGCAGGATGATTTCTTCACCTTCGCGGGCGGGACGGGCTTCGATGCCTTCGCGCACCTGCTTGGCATCGAAAGCATGCAAAGGCTGACCGAGTTCGAGCAGCACCCAATTGGTGATATCGACGACATTATTAATCGGACGAAGACCTGCGGCCTCGAGGTCGCGACGCATCCATTCCGGACTCGGGCCCACTTTGACATTCCGCAACGTGCGCAGCGTATAATAAGGACAGAATTCGGAAGACGAACGGACGAATTTAAATCCTTCCTGGGCAGAAGACGCAGGGGCCATTCCGGCGGCCGTCTTGATCGATAGTGGCTTAAGCTGCAGACCCAAAGCCGCTGCGACATCACGGGCCACGCCACGCAAGCCAAGGCAATCGCCTCGGTTTGGGGTCACGGAAATATCCAAGACCGTATCCGGCGCACCATAGAGTTGATTGAGCGGCGTACCGAGGGCCGGCTTACGCGGGGTCAGGATTAGCAGACCGTCCTCGCCCTTGCCTAAGCCCAGCTCTTCCGCCGAGCACATCATCCCCATCGAATCGACTTCACGCAGTTTGGATACCTTGATCTCAAAACCGCCAGGCATCACCGTGCCGGGCAAAGCCACGGGCACCCGGTCGCCAGCCTTGAAATTCTTAGCGCCGCAGACGATCTGGCGCGGAGCACCGTCGCCGACGTCGACCTGACACACACTGAGCCGATCGGCCTTAGGGTGTTTTTCGAAAGAGATAATTTCGCCCACCACCACGAGTGGCAAAGGTGAGAGGCCAAATGACTGGATTGATTCGACCTCAAGGCCGAGCATCGGGAGGATATCCGCGAGACGTTCGGGGGTGACGCCGGCGAGTTCGACGTGACGAGCAAGAGCTTGGAGAGAAACTTTCATGGCTTAGGCGAACTGGCGCAGGAAGCGCGTATCGTTATTATAAAAAAGACGGATATCATCGATGCCGTGGACCAGCATCGCGATGCGTTCCAGACCAAGACCGAAAGCGAGACCCGACCATTCGTTCGGATCCAAGCCGCAGAGCTCGAGCACCTTCGGGTCAACGAGACCGCAGCCCATGATTTCGAGCCAGCGATTGGACAGACGGCCGAGATTAGGTGACCGCAGATCCATCTCGAAACTCGGCTCCGTGAAAGGGAAGAAAGAAGGACGCAGACGAATCTCAGCCTCCGGACCGAAAGTTTCCTTCACGAAGAAATCGAGGACCCCGCGGAGATCAGCCAGTGTCACGTTGCGATCGATCCAGAGACCTTCCACTTGATGAAAGTTGGCGGAGTGGGTGGCGTCGACCGCATCACGCCGGAAGCAACGCCCTGGGGCGACAATCCGGAAAGGAGGCTTACGAGAAAGCATTGTGCGGACCTGCACGCTCGAAGTATGCGTGCGAAGGAGGATCGCTTCCTCGCCTTTGCGCGGCGCATCGGCGGAGCGAAAAGATTTGGGGAGATAGAGCGTATCCTGCATATCCCGGGCTGGGTGATCGGCCGGCGTATTGAGGGCGTCGAAACAATGCCACTCCGTTTCGACTTCGGGACCTTCGGCGACCGTGAAACCTAATTTACGCAAAGAGCTGAGAATCTTTTCGCGGGTGCGGCTCAGCGGGTGCAGCGAACCGGCCGGGGCATCCGGACTGGGCAACGTCGGATCGATCGGGGCGCCCAAAGCGCCGGCGATTTCGGACTCTTCAATTTTAACCTGCAGAGCCGCGAGCAGTTCTTCGACGGCCTTCTTGGCTTCGTTAATGAGCTTACCGACCACGGGCCGATCTTCTTTCGAAAGCGTGGCCATCCCTTTCATCACCTGAGTCAAGGAACCGTTGGGACCGACGACACGGGCCTTGAACGCTTCCATCTCCGCACGCGTCGAAACGGCGGAAGCCTCTTGGGTCGCGGCGGCGACGAGTTGGACGAGCTGCTGCTGCATGGATAGATTTGTGTGTTGGCGGGGAAAGTCGGCAAGCGAAAGCACCCAGAAACAAAGAAGCCCCGGAGGGCCGGGGCTTCGAAAGAGGGACGGATCAACCGTTAACTCAGGCGAGGGCGGCTTTGGCCTTGTTCACGATGGCCTCGAAGGCCGGCATGTCGTGAATCGCCAGCTCGCTCAGATTCTTACGGTCCATCGTGATGTTAGCCTTTTTGAGGCCAGCGATCAGACGGCTGTAAGAAATACCGAGGGGACGGCAGGCAGCGTTCAGACGGACGATCCACAACTGGCGGAAGGTCGACTTATTCTTCCGACGGTCGCGGTAAGCGAACTTCTGGGCGCGCTGTACGGCCTCGAGGGCGTAGACGTACAGGCGTGATTTGTTTCCGAAATAGCCCTTAGCCGCTTTAATCGTACGACGCTTGCGCGCCTTAGTGGCTGGACCGTTGGTTGCTCTAGGCATGTTGGTATGTTGTGTTTATTGGGTTTAGATGGCCTGGGGGTCGCCTTAATGAACACCCGGTCGGCCAAAAATTATAGCCGCCGCTTTACGCGAAAGGCATCGAAGCCAGCATGTTCTTCTCGAAGCCGGAGTCGACGCGCTTGGACTTGTTGGCACGGCGGCGTTGCTTGCGGGACTTGGCACTCAGCAAGTGGCGTCCGTTAGGGGAGCGGCGCATCACTTTGCCGGTTCCGGTTACCTTGAAACGCTTGGAGATGGACTTGCGGGTCTTTTGCATGGCGGGAAAGGGTCGGAACAAAGGGACACTGGAGGGACTTGTAAAGGGGAAAGGGCTGAGGGAAGCCCTTGTTCGTAAGATTCCTCGAACCCCTGTCCCGATTGAAGCGGTCAGCCAATTGACAAATCAACTGATTCCCCTCCTCATGAATCATACTTAAACACCTTGAAAACCATGATTTCATTAGGAAAAAAGCCGAATCTTAAGTTTAAAGTCCAAGCCCATCGCAACGGAAAGTCGGAGGAAGTGCCTTTTTCCGATTTAATCGAGGGACCTAGCATTGTTTCGGTCTATATGCGCAATAACACCTCCGCCTGCGATCTCCAGGCAGCTGAGTTGGGTAAAAATATGCAAGCCATTGCCAAACAAGGTTTTAAAATCATATCAGTGTCTCGTGATACTTGTGCCTCTCATGTAAAGTACGCCGCCAAGCACGGCTATAAGTTCGACCTGGTATCAGACCCCGAGGACCAGTTTGCCAAGGCCGTCGATGGCATTGTGGAGAAGTCGATGTACGGCAAAAAGTATCTGGGCCCAGCGCGGGCCGCCTACCTCTTTGATGCCAAGGGCAAACTGATCGCGTTCGTCCCCAAAGTCGAAGCCGCGACCCATGGGCGACAGTTGCTTGATGCGATTGCGGGCCTGAAATAAAATCCGGGTACCGACCTAAGGGAAAGCACTCGTGATAATCGGTGCTTGAACCAAGGCCGTGAAACAATGAGTTTTATAGGCGAGACACATCTGAAGTTACCTAATGGCTACGCCCTATCGTCCTAACAGTCCCCGGCCCAAACCTAATAAGTCGGCCCCACCCCGCGGAAACTTCCGCAAAGAGGACAAAGGCCCTAAGCGCAACGATCGCATCCGTGCGACCGAAGTCCGTGTGATTTCACCGAAGGGTGACATGCTGGGCGTCATGCAGACGGCACGCGCCATCGAGCTCGCCCGCGAACTCGGCGTCGATCTCATCGAGATTGCGGCCACCGCGGTGCCGCCGGTCTGCAAATTGATGGAGTACGGCAAGTACCTTTACGAAGAGGCCAAGAAACATAAGCACCAGAAGGCCACGACGAAGGTGAAGGAAGTGAAGCTCCGCCCGCGGATCGACGTCCATGACCTGATGATCAAAGTGCGCCGCGCCGAGAACTTCCTCTACCACGGCCACAAGGTTAAATTACTTTTGCAGTATCGTTACCGCGAACTTGAGCATCCTGAAATCGGCGTCGACACAATCACCCGCGCCATCAACGAACTTTCCCACATCAGTACGCGTGACAACGAGCCCAAGCGCAGCGGCCGTGCCATCGTCGTGGGCCTCACTCCCGTCCAGCAGAACAAGCGTAAGCTCGTGCACAATGAAATGCCTGGAGATGAAGACGGTGAAGACGACTCCTCGGTGGATAACGGCGAGAACGACGCAGAATAATTTTGTGCGACACCTGGTCGCCACGCTACTAAGCAGCTCTGCCCTTCTGTGCTTTTGCGCCGGTGCCGCACTTGCGGCGAGTAGCGACATCTACCTCGGCGACTCCTTGCGCCAACTTGGACTTCACGAATTAGAGCAAAAGAAAGGCGACCCCGCCGAAGCCGAACGCCACGGGGCCAAAGGCGGCATCGGGCTCTACGCCGAGAGGAACCGCGATTACCTTTGGATTGATGGGATCAAGTTATACCTTAACGAAACGGTCGACCTGGCGCACGGGAAACTCACCGTCTCGCGACTGGATTACGAAAAAATCCTACTTCCCCTTTATTGGAAGCTACCCGCCCCGTTGCCGGGCACAAAGCGTATCATCATCGATCCAGGGCACGGAGGCAAAGACCCTGGCAAACAGAACACTGCGCTCAACTATAACGAAAAAGCCGCAACGCTCGATACCGCCATCCGGCTGAAACTTATTCTCGATAAGCTCGGCTTCGAAGTTATTTTGACCCGCGAAAAAGACGTCGCAATCGAACTCGATCAGCGTGCGCCCATCGCCATCAAGAATAAGGCCGACCTTTTCGTGAGCCTACATTACAATGGCGGAGCCAAAGGAGACACGAACAGTTCCGGTATTGAGACCTATTGCCTCAGCCCAGCCGGCCAGCGTTCGACCAACGCCGCCCGAGGCAAGTCGGACACCTCAACGGAACCGGGCAATCGTTTTGACGCCTTTAACCTTCAGTTGGCCTGGAGCATTCAGCGCCGAATCATCGCTAGGACTGGTGCGGAAGACCGGGGGGTCCGACGGGCTCGTTTCGCCGTCCTCCGGACGCTCAATTGCCCCGGCGTGCTGGTTGAGGGAGGGTTCATTTCGAGTAAAAATGAAGGCGCGCAGATCGCCAATGCGGCCTATCGTCAAAAAATTGCCGAAGCGGTGGCGGCCGGAATCAGCGACTACGCGCAACGGCTTCGGAGTAAACAGTAGTCCTTTGGGCGTAAAATGGCCAAAATAGGCGAAGCGGGAGAATTTGGCCGACCTTGGCAGCCCTTCCGGGCTGATTTCTGCCTATAATCGGCTTGCCAGCCCCCCTGTCGGACGGTTCGTTCAATCTTCCTTTCGGCCCTCTGACACCTGTCAGCGGACTCTCCTTAGGGAAAACCACAACCACAACCAAACCCTGGAACCGTCGCTCGCGACGACCAGGAGAAACAGTCAAAACACAATGAGCATCATGGAAAAACTGCTCGCCGATTCTAATTTCGGCGCGCTCAAAGCACACTCGGTCATTCACGCTACCGTGACCGAAATCCGCGAAGACAAATTCGTCGTCGTCGATATCAATGGTAAGTCCGAAGGCTTCATCCCTCAGGGCGAATTCCCCGATATGGCCGAAGTCCAAGTCGGCATGCAGATCGAGGTCTACCTCGAAAAGCTTGAAAACAAGGATGGCACCCCCTCCGTCTCTTTCGATCGCGCCCAACAGATCCGCAAGTGGGAAAGCATCGAGGCCAATTGCCAAGAAGGCTCCATCGTCCAAGGTCGCGTCAAGTCCATCGTCAAAGGCGGACTCATCGTCTCCGTGGGTGTCGACGCCTTCATGCCGTCGTCCCAGATCGACGTTAATCCTCCGAAGAATCTCGAACAGTTCGTGGGCCAGACCTTCGACTTCAAGATCATCAAAATTAACAAAGATAAGAAGAACCTCGTCGTCTCGCGTCGCGAACTCATCGAAGAACAACGCGGCGAAAGCCGTCGCAAGCTTCTCGAAGAAGTCAAACCCGGCACGATTCGTCGTGGCGTGGTCAAGAATATCACCGATTACGGCGCCTTCGTGGACCTCGATGGTCTCGACGGCTTGCTGCACGTGACCGACATGAGCTGGGGCCGCATCGGCCACCCAAGCGAAGTCGTCAAGGTGGGCGAAGAAATCACCGTCATGGTGGTGGAAGTCGACCGCGAGCGCGAACGCGTCTCCCTCGGCCTCAAGCAGACCCAATCCAATCCTTGGGAAGGCATCGAGAAGCGTTACCCTGTGGGCCAGAAAGTCCACGGCAAGGTCGTCAATCTCGTCGCTTATGGTGCGTTCATCGAAATCGAAGGCGGCGTCGAAGGACTCGTCCACGTTTCGGAACTCTCTTGGACCAAGCGCGTCCAGAAGCCCTCTGACATCCTCAAGGTCGGCCAGGAAGTGGACGCCGTCATCCTTAACGTTAATAAGGAAGAGCAGAAGATCTCGCTCGGCATCCGCCAACTCGAAACCAATCCATGGGAAAAGGTTCGCCACAACTACCCCGTGGGCGCTCGCGTCCGCGGCAAGGTGCGCAATCTCACCAACTACGGTGCCTTCGTCGAACTCGAAGATGGCATCGATGGCATGGTGCACGTTTCCGACATGAGCTGGACTCGCCGCATCAACAACCCTGCGGAAGTCATGAAGAAAGGCGACGACGTCGAAGCAATCGTGCTCGATGTCGATGTCGACCAACAGCGCATCTCTCTGGGTGTCAAACAAACCCAGACCGATCCATGGAGCGAAATCGACCGCAAGTTCCGCATCGGCGATCTCGTCACCGGCAAGGTCTCCAAGGTGGCGAACTTCGGTGCCTTCATCGAACTGTCCGACGAAATCGACGGCCTTGTCCACGTCTCCCAACTCGCCGAACAGCGCGTTGAGAACGTCAAGGACATCGTCAAGGTCGGTCAGGAAGTCACGGCTCGCGTCATCAAGATCGACAAAGAAGACCGTCGCATCGGTCTCTCGATCAAGGCCGCCAGCTACGACGCCGAACGTCTCCAGGCCGAAATCTCCAGCTACGAACGCATCAAGGGTCCATCCACCGGTGGCGCCCCTGCTCCTTCGGCTGGTGGCTCTTCGGGTGGCGGTTCGAGCAGCGGAGACTTCAACAGTCTCGGCGACCTTCTCGACAAGGCCGGAAACTAAGACCGTTCTTAGTCCCATGAATCAGACCCCGGGCAACCGGGGTCTTTTTTTGTACCCAAAGACGCCGGGCCGCCTATCGTGCATCCATGGTTCCTTTCCAGGGATACGGTCGTCTGACCCGCAGCTCGACGCTGGCGCTGCTCACGACCGTCTTCGTACTGATCGCGGAATGGATTCATCTCATCCCGGACGGGGCGATGACAGCACTGCGCACTGGCTGCCAAGTCTACGTGCTACTGCGGATCATGCGGGCCCGCATCTCGCCAGCCTATCTACTGCTCTGGGGGCCGCTCGCATACTTCTTCCCGATCATCACCGCGCTGATCATCTACCTCTTTGGTGGCAGGAAGCACTCGTCGCTGGCGAATGCAAAAAAAGAAGTGAACCGGGTGGCCTGGCGACTGAGCGAAGAGCCGGACTTCGGCGGCAATAACTTCCGCCTCCTCGGCGATCGCCATGGGCGAGACACCCTTGAAGCCTTGCGGACTCAAATCAAGGGCGCGCAAAAGCGGATCTACATCTCGACCTATATTCTGAGCAACGATGCCGTCGGGCGCGAAATTGTGAGCCTCCTCACCGCCCGTGCCAAAGCTGGCATCGTAGTTCACCTCTTGGTCGACGCCATCGGAAGCTGGGGCATCCCGCTGACGCTCTGCCGGCCGCTCCAACGAGCCGGCGGAAAAATCGCTCGCTTTAACCCAGCCCTACCCATGCGCGGCAAAGGTTCGGCGAATTGGCGCAACCATCGTAAGATCGCGGTTTTTGACGGCAAGACCGCTATCATCGGCGGACAGAACCTCGGCCTGAAGTACATGGGGGAATCCCCCTCGAATCGTCGCTTCCGTGATTGCTCGTTCAGTATCGAAGGCCCTACGGCCGCCTCGATCGAACGCATCTTCATCGCCGACTGGTGCCAGGCCACGGACGAACCTCCGATGAATTTCGCGACCCAGCTGCGCGAACGACCACGACCCGTCGGCCAAGCCCGGGTCGCCGTCATCGCCTCGGGGCCTGATTGCGAACAGGATCCGCTTTGGGATGCCTACGTCCAGCTGTTCTCGAACTGCAAGCGCTCGATCACCATCGTGACGCCCTACTTCGTGCCGGACAGCGTCCTATTTTCCCTGCTCGTCACCGCCGCCCAAGCTGGCCGCCATGTGCGGATCATGGTGCCGCGCCGGTCGGACCATCAACTGCTCGACCTCGCCCGACGATGGTACCTGCGGACATTGCGCGATGCGGGGGCTGATATTTTATTTTTTAAGCCGGACGTCCTGCATGCGAAACTCGTCATCGTGGATGATGAGCAGCTGGTCGTCGGGTCAGCCAACCTCGACATGCGGTCGCTCTTCCTGAATTATGAAATCGGCGCCGTGGTCCGTGACCGAGCAGCGATTGAAGCCGTTAACACCCTGATTGCTTCATGGGAGGCCGAATCATCCCATTACTCGGAAGATCTTTATCGCCAAAGCCGGACGCTGCTTGGGCGCACGGTGGAAAATATCTCCAAGGTCCTGGCCCCTTGGCTCTAATCAGCCCAAGAAGGCGTGAAGACGGACGGTCAGCCCGGTATCGGGAAGCAGGAAGCCGTCGTGACCGGCATCGGTGATCACCTCATGGTAGGCGGCGTTGACGCCGACGGCGGTCGCAGCGGCTAAAAGCATCCGCAGTTCACTCGTAGGATAGAGCCAGTCACTCGAAAAACCGATGGCCAGCACGTCGGGACCATGAGCGCAGAACAGCGACCCCGCGGCGGCCCGGGCCGTCATGTCGAAGCGATCGACCGCCCGCGTGATCCGCAGCCAACTATTGGCATCGAAGCGCTTCACGAAAGACTGCCCTTGATGTTCGAGGTAACTTTCGACCTGCCAGAAGACCGGATTATTGGGCTGGGCGCCGAGCACGCGGGCACGGCCAAATTTCTGCTCAAAAGAAGCGGAAGAGAGATAGCTGATATGGGCGAGCATGCGGCCAACCGCCAGGCCCGAGACGGGCCCTTCCCCGGGCGCGTAATGACCGCCGCGATAATTCGGATCCGTCTCCACGCAGGCACGCGAAACCGCGTTCAAGGCTATCGCCATAGGCGATTGACTCAAGCCTGCCGCCAACACGGCGATACGACCCACTTCGGCGGGATAATCTGCGCACCAGATCAACGCTTGCATGCCACCCATGGAGCCGCCGACCACCGCATGCAATTTCTTGATGCCAAGATGCCGGATGACCAAACGCTGCGCCCGGACAATATCCCCTAAGGTGATTTCCGGAAAAAAACCGCCGTACGCCTTGCCTGTGCGCGGATCGAGGGAAATCGGTCCGGTCGACCCCTGACAACCACCGATGCAATTAATACCGATGACAAAAAAACGATCGGTGTCGATAGCCTTGCCTGGGCCCACAAAACAATCCCACCAGCCGGGCTTCGCATCTTCTGGACGATAACGACCCGCCACATGATGATCCCCGCTCAGGGCATGCGGCACCAAGATCGCGTTAGACTTATCGGGCAGTAAAGTCCCGTAGGTTTCGTAACGAAGGCTGAGTTCGGGCAATTCACCACCCAGCTCTAACGGAAAGCTATCGGCCGACTTGAAATCGGCGTAGGCCACCGGACAGAGTTCACGGCTTGGGGCCGAAGGCTTGGCAGAACAGTCGGGCATGGACGTAAGACAGCCAAACCAGACCCGGACGGGAGGCAAGTGGCCATTCGGTGTTGCCACGTCATAAACCCCCCCAAGCCTGTAGGCCATGCCTCAAGGTCACCGCCACGAAGAAGGCTGCTGCGGAGAAGGTCCCCATACCCGCATCGAAGCAGCCGTCGGACGCATGAAGGAAAAATCCCTTCGTGTGACGACCCCACGTCTGGCCATGCTTAAGGTGCTCGCCGAGGCTAAAGGACCTCTCAGCGCCGAAGAAATCCATTCTTCGGCCGGCGATGGCGCCCTCGACCTTGTCACGGTCTACCGCAGCCTCGAGGCCCTCGATGAAGCCGGCATCGTCCAGCGGCACCCCCTAGAAAGAGGTCGTAGCCTTTACGCCCTCATCGCGGCCGGGCATCACCACCACCATATCATCTGCCGCCGCTGTGGTCGCATCGATCGACTTCCGGGCTGTGACACGTCACGCCTCGAAAGCGCAGCGCGCAGCAGCGGCTTCTCCGACCTTACTCATATTATGGAAATCTACGGCATCTGCCCCACCTGTAACCTAAACGTTCATGCCTAACTTTCCCCGTACGGCTTTCATCCTCGGCGCCGGACTCGGTACCCGTCTTCGGCCCCTCACCGAAAATTGCCCCAAACCTTTACTCCCCCTCGGCGGCAAGCCCATGGTGACGCAAGCGATGGATCGCCTCATCGCCGCCGGCACGCGGAGATTCATCATCAACACCCACCATTGCCCAGCGGCATGGAATTCCGCGTTTCCGGCCAACACCTATGGCGGTGCCGAAGTAAAATTCGTCTTTGAACCAACCCTGCTCGAGACAGGCGGAGGCCTGGCCAACATCGCGTCGCTCCTGGCTGAGGATGAGAGTGATCTGGTCATCTGGAACGGAGATATCCTATCAAGCTGTAATATCAGCGAAGCCTACGCTCATCACCAAGGAGATGGAGCTGAAGCCACCTTGGTCGTTCGGGCGCAAGGGCCCAATTGCAACGTCCGCGTGACCGACGAAGGGATGGTAACCGACTTACGTGATCGACTTGGAAAAACCGATCGCGCCTATCAGTACACGGGCATCTGCATCGTCACCCGAGCTTTTGCCCAAAGCGTTCCGGCTGCCATCGAATCCATCGTCGAACATTTTTTACGTAAAATCCCCGTCCAGCCTGACAGCATCCAAGCTTATTTAGATTCATCTCCCAAATGGCACGACCTCGGGACCATCGAAGAATATAACACCATCAAGGCCCAGCTTGAAAAGCCAGTACGCGGGGCGATGACGCCCGCCGAAGCTGCCGCTCACTTGGGTTACAATTTAGTAGACGGGGGGAAGATGCTCAAGGGCGGTTCGGGCCGTAAATTCCATCGCGTCTCGAATACGGCCGGCAAAGAAGCCATTCTTTGCGTGTACGATGATAGCCGCCCAGAAAATCTCACCTACGGCAGCATCGCACATGCCCTGCTCGGACAAGCCGCCGTCAACGTTCCGACCGTCATCGCCGAAGACCACGATCGCGGCATCCTTTTGCTTGAAGACCTTGGCTCCGACGACCTTTGGTCGCTAACCCAAGGGCCGAGCTTTCCGTGGTCCGCCTTCGGCTCCGCCATCGAACAAGTCGTGAAGATCCACCAGCTCGGACACGAAGCTGCCACCAACGCGGGGATCACGCTCATGGAGCCCTTCTCTCCAGCGCTTTACCAATGGGAGCGACAATACTTCCAAGATAACGTCCTGGCCGGAAAGAAATTCGACCGGAGCGTCATCCAGGAAATGGAATCGCTGGCTCGAGAACTCCTCGGCCAGCCTGCGGTCGCCGTCCATCGCGACTTCCAATCGCAGAACATCCTCGTCCGCGACAATGCGGCTTGGCTCATCGACTTCCAAGGCATGCGCAAAGGTTGCGCCTTCTATGACTTTGCCTCGCTCGCCTATGACCCTTACCTTACCCGCAAGGACATGGATCTCTGGCGGGTCGAAATCGAAGACCATGCGCGCGAAGCGTCGGACTGGAAAGGATCGCGAGATGAATTCACCCACCTCCTGCACGTAGCGGCGACGCAGCGCCTGCTGCAAGCCTGCGGCGCTTATGGATTCCTCGGGAATAAGAAAGGTCGCCCGGAATACCTGGCGCACCTGCCGCAGGGGTTACATAACCTTGCCATCGCCGCCAGCCTGTGTGGCCGCCGGAGATTGGCAGGATTAGCGAGCGACTTGGAGTATAGCTTAACGGTTACCCGTTAACCTTCTCATCCAAGAAGCGTACCAATTCGTCTTCGGTCATCCGCACCTGAGCCAGCGTATCGCGGTCGCGCACCGTCACGCCGGCGTCTTTCTCGATGGTCTCGAAGTCGATGGTAATGCCATAGGGCGTGCCGATTTCGTCTTGGCGACGGTAGCGACGACCGATGGCGCCGGCGGCATCGTAGAAGACATTGAACCGCTTCTTGAGCCGGCGGTACAAGGCTTCGGCACGGTCGACCAGTTCGGGCTTATTTTTCACGAGCGGGAAAATCGCGGCCTTGAAAGGCGCGACCCGTGGAGGCAGACGCAAGACCACGCGTTTCTCGCCTTCGATTTCATCTTCGTGATAAGCGGTGGTGAGCAAGGCCAAGAAGACCCGGTCGACCCCGACGGACGGCTCGATCACATGGGGAATAAACCGGGACTTAGCCAATTCATCGAACCAATCGAGCTTCTGACCGGAGACTGTGCTATGCTGGGTCAAATCGAAATCACCGCGAGCGGCGACGCCTTGCAGCTCTTGGACGCCGAAAGGAAACTCGAACATGATATCGGTCGTACCCTTCGAGTAGTGGGCCAACTTTTCCTTGGGGTGCGGGTAAAGGGACAGCTTCGCCCGAGGAATCCCGATCGATTCGAACCAAGCCAAACACCCTTCGATCCAATCCTTGTGAGCAACCTCCCAGTCAGCCGCCGGTGAGATGAAATATTCGATTTCCATCTGCTCGAACTCGCGCGAACGGAAGATGAAATTGCGCGGATTGATTTCATTGCGGAAAGCTTTCCCGACTTGGGCGATACCGAAAGGCAGCTTCACCCGTCCCGTATCGACGACATTCTTGAAATTGATGAAAATCCCTTGGGCGGTTTCCGGACGTAAGAACGCGATGGCCGAAGCGTCCTGCATCGCCCCCACGTAAGTCTGAAACATCATGTTGAACGAACGAGGAGGCGTGAGCGAACCCGGCTTGCCGGTGGCCGGCGAAGGCACGAGAGCGTGTTCTTCCGGCTTAGACTCGGTATAATCCTTCAGCACCAGAGGCTCGAGCGCCCCTTGCTTGGCCAACTTACGTTTCATATCATTGGCCATCTCTTCGGCCTTGGCCTGCATACCGTCATCCTCAAGGACGGAAACGTAACCGATCGTCTCGCCGCCAACCCTTACGGGAGCGAAGAAAAGCTGGTCTGCCCGATAACGCATCTTGGACTCCTTGCAATCGACCAACGGGTCGGTGAAATTATCGATATGACCGGAAGCCTTCCAGGTCGTAGGGTGATGGATAATACTGGAATCCAAGCCCACGATATCATCGCGACGGTGGACGAAATCCTGCCACCAGGCCTGCTTGATGTTATTCTTCAATTCGACGCCCAAGGGGCCATAGTCAAAAAAACCGTTAAACCCTCCGTAGATATCGGAGGAAGGAAAGACGAACCCGCGGCGCTTGCACAGGTTGATGATGGATTCCATCTTGTCGGTCGGGTCAGCCATAGGAGGGCTTCACCTATCCCCTTTCAGACGGTCCGCCGCAAGCCTGTTCCCTCAGCGAGGGAGCGGCTCGGTGGTCAAACGTCGGGATTTCTTCGACCACGCCTGGGCCATTTCTGAAATCGACTTAAAGACTCCCGTCACCTCGGCGGCGGATTCCGTCATCTTGGCCTTAGACCCCTCCAAGGAAGCCGAAAACGAGGCCATCACGGCCCCGGCATCGGCCAAACGCACCTGCAGGAGTGCAAGGGATTCCCCATCCATGGCGCGGTCAGCCTCTTCGACCGACTGACGCAAGCGGGCACAAGCGATTTGTAGTTCGACGGCCTTGGCGCCCAGCGATCCGGGGGCGGTCGCTTCGGCGATGGCTAAAGTTTTATCCACTAAAACCGCCGAGAGTCGGGCCGCGTGTTCTGGATCTGATTTCGGAAAATAATTGTCCAGCTCGCGTTCCATGCCCTCGGCAATCTGTGCAAAATCTCGACTCGAAACCCAATCCATCTCCTTAACCAAACTTTCCATGGCGCCCTGCATCGAGCCTCCCAAGGGTGCAATCTCATTCCGTGCCAATGGCGCGGACGGTGGCACGGTCGAATCCCATACCAGCTCGACTTGCAATAACCCTGAAGCCGGATTCACCGAAACCAAGCGGGCGCGCAAACCACGCTCGACCTCGGCGTGCAATTGATCGCCACGCAGCCGGTCGGCAAAGCCTCGGTCTTCGAGCGTAGCCGGATTGAGCGTGAGATTGACCTCGGGGCGCAATCTTCCCTCTGCGTCTAGACGCAATCCGACCGAAACCACTTGGCCGACCACGATCCCTTTAACGCGGACAGGCGTACCGACCGAAATACCTTGAACCGAGAAACTCGGGCGAAAGACCACGCTGACCAAAGGCGCTGACCATGCTGACCACCAGCCCCAAACCGAAACCCCCACGGTGACGGCGAGCACCGTGATAATGACGCCACCTAGGGCGCGACGACTCATCCGGCCGATTGCGGATAACTGCCCAACCACTTGACGACTTCGCAGCGGCTTTTCAGTTCCGTGACGGCGGCTTGCACCGCCGGAGAGCCCCAATGACCCGGGAAATCGATAAAGAACTGGTACTCCCAGGCCTGCCGACGACTTGGTCGAGACTCGATCCGAATCAGATTGATGCCTCGATCTGAAAAAGCACTAAGCGCTCCCTGCAAAGAGCCAGGCTCGTGTTTCAAAGTCAGCACCACGCTCGTCACTTCCGGCGTATCACCAGGCGGATTGGCACCCAGACCGATGATGAAGAAGCGGGTCGCGTTATCGCGGCGATCTTGGATCCCACGAGAGAGAATAGGCACGCCGCGTGACTCCGCAGCGGAAGATGATGCAACGGCCGCCTGTCCTTTAGGTTCACGGGCGACCTTCTCCACCGCCGCCGCCGTGCTATCCGTTTCCACCAAGACCGCATTCGGTAAATGACGCGAGAGCCAGCCGCGGCATTGCGCCAACGCGATATCCTTAGACAGGACGTGCGTGATATCGGCTAAGGCGCCATGACCGACCAGGCACTGCTCGACCGACAAGGTCACTTGGGCGACCACCTTCAATTCGGACTCAGCCAAAAGATCGAGCGAATGACTAACTACACCCTCCGTAGAATTTTCCACCGGTACGACGCCATAAGTCGCCTCACCGGATTCAACGGCAGCAAAAATATCGGCGATCGTGCGCAACGGAAGCGACGGAACGCTGGAGCCAAACGCCCTTATCTCGGCTTGTTGCGTGAAAGAGCCTTCGGGTCCGAGGTAAGCCACTGGCTTGGCCATCTGAGCTCCGATGGAGAGTGAGATGATCTCACGATAGATTGCGCGCAAACCCGAGGCAGGAATCGCGGGCGCGGCCTCGGTCAAGGAGCGGAGAAGTTGCTCTTCGCGTTGCGGAGAATAGACGGCCGCACCTGTTTTTTGCTTAGCCTCGCCAATGGACCTAGCGACATTCAACCGCTGTCCGATGAGCTGCAAAATCTCGCGGTCGATACGATCGACCTCCCGACGATGGTTTTCCAAACTCATGCGACTGGGGGCGGAGGCTCTTCGGTGGCGACCGCGGCCGAGGATTGATCATCCAAGGGCAGACCCATCTCGGCGTCGCCGACATTGACCGGCGTCGTGGCCCGCGTGATCCATTCTGAAATCTGAGCGGGAGACAGTACGTCCGAAGCAGGCAATTCACCTAAAGAACGCAGGCCGGTGAAATCAAGGAAGTGATCGGTGGTGCCGTATTGAATCGGACGGCCGGGAAGTTCGGCACGGCCCGTTACCGCGACCAGCTCAAGTTCCAAAAGGCGCGTCAAAGCACTGTCCACGGAAACGCCTCGTATCGCCTCCATCTCGGAACGCGTGACGGGCTGGCGATAGGCCACGATCGAAAGCGTCTCGAGCGCTGCAGGACTTAAGCGCTGCGGACGAGGTTCTCCGCGAAGCAGACGCACCCAATCGGCGTATGCGGGAGAGATTACCAAGCGAAAGCCTTCGGGCCCCTGCAAGATGCGACAGGAATCGTTGGCCTCGCGCATCTCGACCTCCAAGGCGTCGACGGCCTCGCGAATCTGCGTCGCCGTAAGCAAAGTAGGCACTTGGTCGATGATGTCTTGGATGATCTCCTGGACGGGAGCAACTGAGGCCGTTTCGGGCTGACCCTCGGGGCGCTCCTCGGGATTAATCGGGGCCGCTTGAGCGTGATAACGGTGCACGACCTTCTGGATGTCCTTGATGGACACCGCCTCCGAGGTCGAGAACAGGAGAGCCTTGATAATTTTCTTAAGATTGAATTCCACAGGAAGGAGGTTTTTAAATCGGGTTGTCGGCAGGGTAAGTGCGGCTCAATGTCCGCTCCCTACCCTTTTATTAGGGGGCAATAACCGACTGACAACCGCAGACTTTTCACACCCATGACCGACGCCCATTCCACCCGCCACCACTCCGCCATCGTTGTCGATGGCCCAGACCGCGCACCCAGCCGGGCCATGTTGCGGGCCGTAGGCTTCACCGATGCGGACTTTCATAAGCCCATCGTAGGGATTGCCTCCACGTGGTCGATGGTCACCCCGTGCAATATGCACATTGACCGCCTGGCCACCCAAGCGGCCAAGGGGGCCGACGAAGCGGGCGGCAAGGCCATCATCTTTTGCACCATCACCGTCTCAGACGGTATTTCCATGGGCACCCCGGGGATGCGCTATTCGCTCGTCTCCCGTGAGATCATCGCGGATTCCGTCGAAGCCGTCACGGGCGCCGAAGGCTTCGATGGTCTGGTCACCATCGGCGGTTGCGATAAAAATATGCCCGGCTGCGTCATCGCCATGGCCCGACTGAATCGGCCTTCGGTCTTTGTGTACGGCGGGACCATCGTACCTGGACTGCATCGCGGACAATCCGCAGACATCGTCACCGTCTTTGAAGCCGTAGGAAAATATGCTGGAAAGCAAATCGGTGATACCGAGCTGAAGGAAATCGAAACCTGCTCCATCCCGGGAGAAGGTTCGTGCGGCGGCATGTATACCGCGAACACAATGGCCTCCGCTATCGAAGCCCTCGGACTCAGCCTACCGGACAGCTCGGCGCAGCTCGCCAACTCCAAAGACAAGCTAGCCGACTGCGAGCGCGCCGGTAAAGCCGTCTTGGAACTGCTCAAACGCAACATCCGCCCTTCCGACATCCTGTCCAAGGAGGCTTTTGAAAATGCCATCACTGTCGTCATCGCCTTGGGCGGATCGACCAACGCCGTCTTGCATTTAATCGCGATGGCTCACTCGGCCGGCATCAAATTAACCCTCGAAGACTTCGAACGCGTTGGGCGCAAAGTGCCAGTCTTGGCCGATCTCAAGCCCAGCGGCAAATATAACATGGCCCACTTCGTGCGTATCGGCGGCCTGCAACCCCTGTTAAAGATGCTACTCGATGCCGGCCTACTGCACGGGCACTGCATGACCGTCACCGGAAAAACCGTCGCCGAAAATCTGGCGAACGTCGGCAGCTATGCGAAAGACCAAGACGTCGTCCGCCCCTTATCGAATCCGATTAAGGCGGATAGCCATCTCCGTATCTTACGCGGCAACCTCGCACCTGAAGGCTCGGTCGCCAAGATCTCGGGCAAAGAAGGGAATAATTTCACCGGCAAGGCCATCGTCTACGAATCCGAAGAAGCATCCTTGCGCGGCATTCTCGACGGCGAAGTAAAAGACGGTCACGTCATTGTCATCCGCAATGAAGGGCCTAAAGGCGGACCTGGCATGCGCGAGATGCTTGGGCCGACCAGCGCCGTCATGGGCAAAGGACTGGGCAAAACGGTCGCTTTAATCACCGATGGTCGATTCTCTGGCGGAAGCCACGGCTTCGTCGTCGGGCACATCACGCCGGAAGCAGCCGTCGGCGGCGTTCTCGCGATTGTCCAGAATGGCGACAGCATCGTCATCGACGCGGAAAAAAATGAGATCAACCTCGTGGTTCCGGCGGATGAAATCGCCCGCCGCTTGAAGTCCTGGAAACCTTCCCCGCCCAAAGAAACGCGCGGAGCTTTGGCCAAGTACGCCAAGCTCGTCTCCTCGGCCTCGGAAGGCGCAATCACGGACGCAGATTAAGCGAAGCGTTCAACGATAACGATTTCCGCAAGGGGAAGGCTGACATTGGCCCTCCCCTTGCTTATTTATGCCCTTTAAAAGACCCTTCCAAGGTTGCAAATTGGGGCTAAAAGTGAGAGGGTATTCGCCCGTGGAAAACTCTTTCAACCAGTTCCGGAAGCATTTGTTAAACTTCCCTCAACATGGCTTCGCCATCGACTTCAGCCGAGCACCGGCGCCCGCTGGCTTCGAAAATAAAATGGCAGCGGCGATGGCTCAAGCCTTCGCCGACATGGATGCACTCGAAAAGGGCACAATCGCGAATCCTGACGAAAAACGCATGGTGGGTCATTACTGGATACGCACGCCCGAACTTTCGCCCACCCCTGCGATTGGCGCGGCCATCACCGAAGCCATCGCGGCCATCACCGCCTTTACGCAAAAAATTCACTCCGGGCAAATCCAAGGCGCGCACGGCAGTTTCACGGACCTCCTTTGCGTCGGGATCGGAGGCTCCGCACTCGGACCTCAGTTCGTCGCTGACGCTTTAGGAAAGAAGACCGATAAACTCCGCGTTCATTTCATCGACAACACCGACCCGGATGGCATCGATCGGGTGATCGATGGGCTTGGAAATCGCCTGGGCACGACCTTAGTCATCGTAACTTCGAAGTCGGGTAGCACTCCTGAGCCCCGCAATGGCCAAATCGAAGCCGCGTTGCGCTGGAAACAGGCCGGCCTATCCTTTGCACGTCATGCGGTGGCGGTAACCGGCGAAGGTAGCCAGCTCGACCAAGTCGCGCTCAAGGATGGATGGCTGGCACGCTTCCCCATGTGGGATTGGGTGGGCGGGCGCACCAGCGAGATAGGCCCCGTCGGACTCCTGCCCGCAGCTCTCCAAGGTATAGAGATCAAATCGCTCATCGAAGGAGCCCGCACCATGGACGGCCTCACCCGAATTTCCGACGCGAGCAAAAATCCAGCGTCACAATTAGCACTCGCCTGGTATCACCTCACGGAAGGACGCGGCAGAAAAGCCATGGTTGTCTTACCGTACAAAGACCGTCTCGTGCTTTTCTCCCGCTACTTGCAACAACTTGTGATGGAATCGATCGGCAAGGATTTGGACTTACAGGGTCGTAAAGTAAGCCAAGGACTGACCGTCTACGGGAATAAAGGGTCCACGGACCAGCACGCCTATGTGCAACAATTGCGTGACGGTGTTAATAACTTTTTTGCCGTCTTCATCGAGGTACTGAAGGATCGAGACGGTCCAAGCATCGAAGTCGAAACTGGGGTTTCCTCCGGCGACTACCTTCAAGCATTCTTCCTTGGTACACGCGAAGCCCTATCCGGTAACGGACGCCCGAGCATTACGCTCACAATTGGGCAAGTAGATGCCAAAACCGTGGGAATGCTCATCGCTCTCTTTGAGCGAGCCGTCGGACTCTACGCTAGCCTGTTGGGTATCAACGCCTACCACCAGCCAGGCGTCGAAGCTGGCAAGAAGGCCGCGGCCGAAACCCTTAAGGTAAGAGCCCAAGCGCTGGCCGGACTCGAAAAAATAAAGGGTAAATGGGTTTCCACCGAAGCCCTCTGTAAGGAAATTGGACTTGTCGGGTCAGAGGAACTGGTGTTCAAAGTACTCCTGCATATTGCGGCCAACCCCGGGTTAGTATCAAAACAAGAAAACCCCGACCCAAGCCTGACCCTTTTTCGTCATTCTTAATTAATTCTCTTACCCCAACTTCCCCTACCCCATGAATAAAAAGCTCAACACTTTCATTCGCATCATCGGCTTCGCTGCTGCCGGTGCCGCCCTGTTCTTTGCCTTTTCTCTGAAAGGGAAAGTCAGCACTGCCACCACGAGCACAGCTTGGACGACCCTCGACGCGGAGATCAAAGCGCCCGCAGATTTTTCAGCCCGCATGACCTACCTCGGTGAGCCCTTGAAAAAAATCGTGCAGGATCAGCGTAAGAAGTCGGCAGAACTCGAAGGAAACGTCAAAGACCTGCAAGCCGACGTGGCCGATAAAAAGACAAAAATCGAAGGCTTGACCGCCAACGTTACCACCTTGGAAGGCGAACGTGCCGAGCTTACCCGGAAGCGCGATGAAATTACTGGTCAACTGACCGAAGCTAACAGCAAGAAAGACTCCGCGGTCGCCGAATTGAGTGCCGCCAAGGAAGAACTCGTTAAGGAAAAAGAAAAGACCGCAGTCCTGTTCACCAAAGAGCAGATGGAAGAAAACG
>CAILOT010000033.1:0-10074 GCA_903835965.1 uncultured Opitutia bacterium | reverse complement strand
GATCTACCTTCTGTCCCTTAATCTCGACCCCGAACTCGCATCCTCTCGTGCCGTGGGCTACCGGGCGACTATGGACTGGTTAGCCGATGGACGTAAGGTTGCCCTCGATGGCTTGGCTGAGCGCATCAATCTCGACACCTGGGCCTTGGTCAGAAAGCAGCATAAATGGTTTAAACGCCTTGGATTAGCTAAAGACGGCATCGAATCCTAAAGGTAAAAATAGGTGCTTTTAGTGCAGCAATGACCATGGGGTTGCGAAAAATGACCATAAATGGCATAATTCAGCCTCCGTTCTTGCTCTTGGGCTTATGATTGCCTTATTTGTAAGTCCTTAACCCTCACCCCCATACCCATGCCCCTCAAAGTTGGCCAGCCCCTCCCTGAAATTAGCCTTAAGCAAAAAACCGATGCCGGACTCGTTGAAGTCAGCCTGCGTCGTAATGTCGGCAAAGGTTCGACCGTTATCCTCTTCGTCCCACTCGCCTTTACGGGAGTCTGCACCGATGAGCTCTGTAAGTTCTCGGGTTTACTCGATGAGTATAAGTCCCTTAAGGCCGATATTATCGCCATTTCCGTCGACAGCCCCTTCGCCCAAGAAGCCTGGGTTAAAGCGAACAATATCAGCGTCACCGTCGTCTCCGACTTCAACCGCGTGGCCGTCAAAGCCTTCAAGGTAAAGGATACGCGCGTGATTCCCGAAAAGACCGGCCTCCTTAACGTAGCCAAGCGCTCCGTCTTCGTCGCCGATAAGAACGGCAATGTCGTTCACTCGGAAGTCAAACGCGACCCGGCCTCGATGCCTAACTTCGCCAAGATCAAGAAGGCCGTCGAAGCCTAAGCGAAATTGAAGCTGATTTGAAGGCGGTCGGGCTTGCCCCGACCGCCTTCTTTGCTTTTGGCTATTCCCTCGCTTGGCCCTACGCCCTGCGTTCAACCTTTTCCATACCTCACTAACCATGGCCGCCCAAGACCCCTTCAAAGCCCTTCGCCCGTTTTCCGCGGGAGGCAAATCCGGACAGATCTACTCCCTGCCCGCTCTCGAACAATCCGGCCATGGCAACATTTCGCGCCTGCCCGTTTCCATTCGTCTGGTTCTCGAATCCGTCCTGCGTAACTGCGATGGCGTCGCCGTCACCGAGGCCGACGTTAAGACGCTCGTCAAATGGAACGCCACCAAGCCCGTTGATACCGAAATCCCTTTCGTCGTCGCACGGATTGTCCTCCAAGACTTCACCGGCGTCCCTCTCCTCGTCGACCTGGCTGCGATGCGCGAAGCCGTCGCCAAGCTCGGCAAAGATAGCGCCGTCATCGAGCCCCTCGTCCCGGTTGACCTCGTAGTCGACCACTCCGTCCAAGTCGACCGTGCCGGCACCGCTACTTCCTTCCTTGAAAATCTTCGCGAAGAATTCGGCCGCAATACCGAGCGTTATGAATTCCTGAAATGGGGCATGCAAGCGTTCAAGACCTTTGGCGTCGTCCCTCCGGCCATCGGCATCGTTCACCAGGTAAACTTGGAGTTCCTCGCCAAGCTGGTCTTCGAAAAGAACGGCGTCTTCTATCCCGACACGCTGGTCGGAACCGATTCGCACACGACCATGATCAATGGCATCGGTGTCGTGGGCTGGGGCGTAGGCGGCATCGAAGCTGAAGCCGGCATGCTCGGCCAACCCGTCTACTTCCAGACCCCCGAAGTAATCGGTGTCAATCTTACCGGCCGTCTCCGCGAAGGCGTCACCGCCACCGACCTCACGCTCCGCCTGACCGAGATCCTCCGCAAAGCGAAGGTGGTCGGAAAATTCGTCGAATTCTACGGCGAAGGCACCGAAGCCCTCTCCCTTGCCGACCGTGCGACCATCGCCAACATGGCCCCGGAATATGGCGCCACGATGGGCTTCTTCCCCGTCGACGAAAAATCCCTCGATTACCTCCGTCAAACCGGCCGTGAAGAATCGCACATCGAATTAGTGAAAGAATATTACAAGGCCCAAGGTCTCTTCGGCATACCTAAGGCTGGCAGCATCGATTACACGCAGACCATCGATCTGGACATCAGTACTGTCGTTCCTTGCGTCTCCGGACCCAAGCGCCCTCAAGATCGAATCGATCTCCCCAAGCTGAAAGATTCTTTCAATACCCTCTTCGTCGCGGGCAAGGACAAGAACGGTTTCGGCAAGTCTGCCGCTGACCGCTCGGCTTCAATGGCTGTCGGCGCCACCGGACGCGCCCTCAATCATGGTTCCGTCGTCATCGCCGCAATCACTTCCTGCACCAACACCTCCAACCCTTCCGTCATGGTCGCCGCCGGCCTCGTTGCCAAAAAGGCCGTCGAGAAGGGCCTCACCGTCAACGCCAACGTGAAGTGTTCATTGGCGCCAGGTTCGCGAGTCGTGACGGATTATCTGAACGAGATTAATCTTTCGACCTACCTGGATAAGCTGGGCTTCAATCTCGTGGGCTACGGATGCACGACCTGTATCGGGAATTCCGGCCCGCTCGATGCCGACATCGAAGGCGCCATCAAACAGGGCGACTTGGTGACCGCTTCAGTGCTCTCTGGTAATCGTAATTTCGAAGCCCGCGTCCACGGCGCCGTGAAATCAAACTTCCTGATGTCACCTCCTCTGGTCGTGGCCTTCGCGCTCGCCGGACGAGTCGATATCGACCTCGACACCGAAGCGCTCGGCACGGGCAAAGATGGCAAACCTGTCTTCCTCAAGGATCTCTGGCCTACGCAGGCCGAAGTGGCGGAACACGTCGCTCGCGGGCTTAAGCCAGCGATGTTCACATCCAAATATGCCGCCGACTCCCTGGCTAATGCCACGGCCGAATGGAAAGGCGTCCAAGGCGGCACAGGCGCACGTTTCAGCTGGAAAGAATCGTCGACCTACATCCAGGAACCGCCTTTCTTCCAAAACTTCTCGATGACCCCGCCGCCGGTACCATCCCTGACGAAACTTCGTCCGATGGCCATCTTGGGCGACTCCGTCACCACCGACCACATCTCGCCTGCCGGAGCATTCAAAGAAGAAACTCCCGCCGGTAAATTCCTGCTCGCCGCCGGCGTCAGCAAGAAAGATTTCAACTCCTACGGCTCACGTCGCGGTAACGATCGCATCATGACTCGTGGTACGTTCGCCAACACCCAGGTCAAGAACCTCATGGCCGAGGGTAAAGAAGGCGGCTTCACCAAGGTTCAACCTGAAGGAAAAATCGAGGCGATCTACGATGCCTGCAAAATCTATGAAAGTCGCAAGGAAGGCATGATCGTCTTTGGCGGCGTCGACTACGGCATGGGTTCGTCTCGGGATTGGGCCGCGAAAGGCACCGCGCTCCTCGGCATCCGTGCCGTGGTCGCCCAGTCCTTCGAGCGCATCCACCGCTCCAACCTCCTCGGCATGGGAGTACTTCCTCTCGAATTCACCGACGGCAAGAATGCCGCTTCGTACAACCTCGATGGCACCGAGACGTTCGACCTCGAGGGTCTTTCCAGCCCGATCAAGCCAAAGACACCGGTCACGCTCGTGATTCGCCGCGCCAACGGCAGTGTCGATAAGGCCCCGCTCGTAGCCCGCATCGATACGGCCATCGAAGGGGAATATTACCGCCATGGCGGCATCCTGCCTTACGTTCTTCGTCAGATCTTGAAGTAAGCCAAGAGCTCCAGCGAGACCAAGGGCGACCTCACAAGTCGCCCTTTTTCGTGCCCTTTGCCCCCGATTGCTTCTTGAGCCATCCGTGCCCTACCCCTAATGATTGCTCATGGAAATCGGCGTCATCAACGGACCTAACCTCGATCGGCTCGGCAAGCGCGAGCCGGAGGTGTACGGCAAGCAGACGCTTGCTGATCTTGAAAAACTCATCGCCGCGCATGCGAAAACTTCCGGCGCCAAGACGCGTTTCTTCCAATCCAACCACGAAGGTAAGATCATCGATACGATTGCGAAGTGGGCCGACGATGGCGTGAAATTCCTGGTCATTAATCCCGGCGGCCACACCCACGTCAGCGTCGCCCTGCGCGACAGTATCGCGGGAAGCAGCATGCAGACCGTCGAGGTTCATATTTCGAATATCTACAAGCGGGAAGAATTCCGGCATAAATCCGTGACGGCTTCCGCCTGCGAAGGCGTGATCACCGGCCTGGGATTTGACGGCTACTTGCTGGCCGTGGATTTCCTCGTCGGCAAGCAGACCAGCACGACGAAGGCTGCTAAAGTATCGAAGTCGAAAAAGAAGTAAGCCTGGTCCGC
The DNA here is from genome assembly GCA_903835965.1 of uncultured Opitutia bacterium. GTDB lineage: Bacteria > Verrucomicrobiota > Verrucomicrobiia > Opitutales > UBA953 > UBA953. The sequence continues at coordinate 5,827 of CAILOT010000033.1, read as the reverse complement.
GATTAGAAATTAATTCTCGGCATGCAGTTGCCTGCTTCCCTATCCGACCGCTCGGCTCAGTTTGCGACGCACGTCACATTCCGGACGAATCGGCCGGCCGTCGACAAGGTAAGCGATCATCTCGTTGACGGCCGTCGGAGCCCACACGGTCCCCCGCGGGCCAAGCCCGTTCAAAATGTGCACCCGCGGTAGGGCCGGATGCGTCCCGAGAAAGGGATGATTGTCCGCCGTACACGGGCGGACACCGGCAACATGCGCGGTGATATCCACCCCTACGGGTTGCGCAAAATACCCTTGAAAGCGTGCGATGAGTTTCGCCTTCTGCGCTTCGGTTGGGGCTTCATCCAGTAGATCCCATTGCCAGTTCGTACCGGTCCGCCAGCGACCTTCGCCGAGTGGCAAGGCCCAACCCTCGCGATTAAGGATAAAAGCCCCCTGCGGGGCATCCGAGGTGATATTTAAGGCCTCCCCCTTGGCAGGCTGCCAAGCCAGATCCTTAAAGGGCCCACGGAGGGCAGATTTATAGCCGTCACAAAAAATAACCCCACCCGCCCTGACCCCCTTCCATTCGATGCCTTCAGGACCATCCCGCATTACTTCAGGCTCAAAAAGATCCTCTATCAAGCAACCGGCGGCCTTAAGCTCGGCGCGAGCATCAGCCAGCAGCTTAGGCAGATCAACCCACGCACCCTGCATCAAAGCACCCCCGAACGCATCGGTCAGGCTGGCATCGATCTCGCCCTGATGCTGCGTGATTTTTCGGATAAACGGCTGACAACTGCCGCACTCGGCTCGCTTCAGCCCCCTTGTCCGCTGCTCATCATCCACGAACATCCGATAAACATCCATCGGACGGAATACATCCGCGGTGGACAATACCTGGCGCGCCGTTGCGAATAATTGCGGATAATCCTTCGTCAGGGTGAAACGTCGACCCGTCAACGGCGTCATCAGCCCAGCCGCCACCTGCGAGGCGGAAGACTTCCAGCCGTCATCGACCACGCGCACCGTTTTGCCGCGGGCACGCAGCCCCTTGGCGAGCAACGAGCCGGCCAAGCCTTGTCCAACGATTAAAAAATCAACCTGCATCTCCGTAAGAAGAGGCAGGTTGATGGATGGCAAGCTGACTGGCGAGGGTTTATCAGAAACCGATCGAGTTCTTCGAACCTTGCTTGGTCACGATTTTTTCGTCCTTCCAGATGGCGACGCCGCGCTTCACTTCGACGAGCGTAAGCTGGAACACAAAGGATGACTGACGGGTGGAGCCCGCGTTCGAACGATCCTCAAGAATCTTACCGGAAAGCACAAAGTCAGGCTGGGGAACCTTCGCACTGGATCCGGCGTTCTTGCGGGCGGCGGCCGCTACGGCATCGCTCTCGATTAAGGTAACGCGACCCGCATTCACCAGGGGTACGGTCATCTTGGAAAGCAAGAGGCTCGTATCGAAATTTGTTCCGGTATCGTTGGTGATCTGCCCGATCTGTAATACGGGTGCGGCTCCAGCAGCATTAAACGCCGGGGAAGTGATCATCGATTGCAACATCGCGGACCCCGCCGTGGCGAAGTCTTGGATATTGATCTTCTCAAGACTGACGACGAGCTGGCGCCCTTCGGGGTCTTTATAGCTAGCCGGGGTGTCGCAGCCGACGATCAGCGCTGCCAGGGCGAGGAGGGAGATTTTATTCATGGGGATAAATTAGCGAGAGATGACACGCAGGCGACATTCGGACGACGTGGATTTAAGCGCGGTCGCCGTGATCGTAGTCAATGCGCCTGGCTCCAAAGGAGTCACCATCCAGTTGCCTTGGCGCTCGGTGACCGAACCATCGGCCGCCAGCCACTCGAAGCTGACGTTCGCAGTCTGCCCAAGGTAAGAACCGTTCCGTAAATCAAATTGAACCTGCGTAAAACCTCCTGCGGTCTTCGACTTACGAGCCGCCAGTAATTCGATCTTGTTGCCAAAACGGCTGTCGTTGATCTGTGTCGTAAAACCGCCTTCTGGGCGCGTGGTCGCGTAGTTGACCGCATCGGGTGGCGTCAGACCGCGCTCGATCCGGTCGCCGGTGTTGATGATCGAAGTGCAACCGGCCAGAAAGCCGAGCGCGAGCAGAGGGAGGAGTTTGTTCATGGGACGAGAGTCGTACAACGTAAGGTGATAGGCTTATTTTCCCCCGTGCTCTTGATGCTTACAAGCAGAACCTTGCCCTCAGGCAGGGCCAAAGAAAGCTCAGGGTGGCCGGGAATCGTCAAAGGAGCGCCCACGGCGGCCCCTACCCTTGCGAGGGAAAATCGGGCTGGCAAACCGCCCCAATTCCTGAGGTCGGCCTTGGTCGTTCCGACTGTATAGACGGCGGTGCCGATCTTCGTCGCCAAAGCGAAAAGAGCGGCCCCGGAGCCGCTGTTCTGCCGATTAGCCGAGGTTTCGGCTGATTTATTCAGGATATAACTCGCGGTGGCCTTCACCGCCGCCGAAGTGAAAGCCCGGGCTTTAATCCCAGGTAAGGCAGCCTCGAAGTGCTTGGCGATAAGCCCCTCGGTGCGAGACGCCAGCGCCAAAGCCACCGGCTTACCCTCCAATTGGACGCGAAGTTTATAATCATATCCGACAGGTCTTAAGGCCGGCAAAGCCACCGAAACATAAGGCACTCGCATCGCGACGACGAAGAGCGGAATGTCCACGCGCTGCTCCCGCCATTCGGGACAGATACCCGTTTCGGAAATGACATAGACGACACGTTGCGTCGGCGAACCACCAGCCAAGACCGCCTCACACTCGGTCAGGTCAGCCTCAATCGCAGGACAGCTCTTGATCAAGGCATGGGCTGCGGTAAATTCCTTACGAGCTCTTTCCCTGTCGCCGGCACCGTCTCCCATCCGGAAAAAATAAAAACCTTGGAGCCAATGGCTGAAGGCGTCGTCGTAGGCGGCGCCCGGCGTCAGACCATCGAGTTCCTCCTGGATGATCGAAAGACCTTCCTGCGTGCGGCTATCTTTGGTCGCCTTATCCAGGTCATATTTTTCGGATTTGATGTCTTTCTGATAAAGCAGACCGGAACCAAAGGTCTCTTGCACGAAGCGTAGACGGTTGACGGAAACACGGGCGGCGGCGCTGTTTCCTGATTCGAGGTGATTCAACACCTGATAGGTTGAGGCGTAAATCCGGTCATAAGGCTTAGCTCGATAGGCTTGGGCGTAGTTATTTGAAAACGCGGCCAAGCCTTCTCCGGCCAGAGAAAAGTCGGGCCTACTTTCTTCCGCCCGGAGGCGATCTTCCACTTCTTCGAAGATCTTGATGCTGGCCTTCAAATCCCCTTGTGCACGCAGGGCCGAACCTTCTTCCAGTTTCCAAACCAAAGCGTCATTAGGCTGATCCTCGGCCGAAGCCGCCGCCACCCGGCTCACCATCTCATAATCCCCTTCGACGCTGGCGGAACGAACCCGCGGCCCCTTTTCCACATACGCCGCGCAGCCCACCAATAGGGCGAAGCTGGGAATGATCAATAGGGTCGAACGCACAAAAAGAGTGAGGTGAAATTAGCTTCGACTCGCGGAAGTGTAAAGAGGGAGATGCAAGCGGCGCAGACTACAGGCCCAGCCATCGGGAACCTACATAAAGCCAAAGCGGGGTGATAATCGGGCAGAACACAACGGTCACGACCGCCACCCGCAGGGCCACCGAGACCTCACCTTTATACAATTCCACGATAAGAAACGTAAAAATACCCGCTGGCATGGCCGCCTGCACCATCATGACCTTGCGCAGGGCTGGATCCGTAATGAACCAACATGCCACGCTGAGCAGGATGACGGGCATCACCAACCAACGAACGACCATCGCACCGAAACTCACCCGCGCATCGGCGATGAACTTGAACCCCTGCAGGGTCTCGTGGAGATAAATACCCGTCAAGATGGTCCCGATGGGAATGGCGCATTCGCCAATCGAATGACAGAACTGCCCGGCGAAACGAATCGACGCCGTCTCGCCCAGACCCGTCAGGTTCAAGGTAAGCGCCACCGCGAGTGCCACCGTCATCGGCTGGGCAAGCTGTCGCAGGCTTTTAGCCGGAGTTGCGCCGGAAAGAAACGCGACTCCGAAGGTCCAGACGGCGGCTTCGACCCCGACATTATGTACCAACAAAACCCCGACGACGTCTTTATCGAAAAGCGCCGCAGTCACCGGAATACCCAAATATCCAAAATTATTGATTCCCGATGCATAGGCGAAAGTGCGCTTCGCATCTCCCGGCGGGAAACGAAACAAGGCTGCGATCGCGCGCCCGACCAAAATCCCCACGATAATCATCAGGAAGCCAGCACCCAGATAGAGTAAGGCGGTCGGACCCGAATGAATCAGCGGATTACTACTGACCCGATCGAAGATCATCGCCGGAAAGAAAACCCAGAGCCCGAGACGCATCAAAGGCTGTCGGGCATGCGGACCGACCCAACCACGATGGGCCAAAAACCAACCGAGCAAAATAAGTAAACCCAAGCGGGCGATCGCCAACGCGACATCAGCGGAAAATACGTTCATGGACGAAGCCGACTATTCCACGACCAGCGAACGGGGAAAGAGAAAAGTCGACGAGGGGGGCACGGTGACACGGGGACAAGAATGACCCCAACCCCCTCATCAAATCATCCATCCGTCATCACTTACATCATCCATCGTACTATCTACCCCCCCTTGACATTCCGGGGCAGATAAGGATAATGGATGCTGTTCCTTCTCAGTCGGACCCGATAATGACCGACTAACCATTTCGGGGGTGTTCCGGATTCGATTCCAATCAAGATATCGCGACGGCATGCAGAGGGTAGTCAGTAACCTCTTAAATCCAACTGGCAGCACTATAACTGCTAAAAACACCATCACGTTCGAGAACGACAACGTTCTCGCGCTCGCAGCCTAAGTACTGCGACAAGCCCCAGGGTACGCCTACAGCCTTGGATCAGCTTGGTTAACGTGGGCGATCCCCTCCTCTAGTTGTTATCTCCAGGGTAAGTGAGAATACAGATAGGCCGCACGGGTGCTCATCTCCAAACGCGGTCGAGATCAATGATGAAGCTACGCATGTAGAAGTTACGACGTAAGGATAGGAAGACGCGGGTTCGACTCCCGCCACCTCCACCTTTTGAGAAGTTACCAGCTCGCGCCCACCCGGTCGCGGGCTGTTCACGTTTATACCTATCGCTTACGATAGACCTCAACGCGACATTCGTAACCGCCGAGATCGACCGCAAAACGGGTTTCCAAACGCAGGGTGGGATCCGTCGATTCCAGCCGCAACGGATTCACGAAGACCAAGCGGCCACCCGGACGGAGTACTTCAGATGACAATCGGAATAGATCCGCAAAGAGCCCATGCATGTTAGGCACCCGAACGCGGCGACCCAGCGGCGGATTGGAAATCACCAAAGACACTTTACCCCGGTCAAGTTCAGGAATCTTGGCGACGTCCCGGAAGTCACAGGCGTAGAACGCTGCCTTCGTGCCCACGATCTTCGCCGCGGCGAAATTCGTCTTACCGATCTCCAAAGCCTCCGGATCAATGTCGGTGCCAATCACCTGATCGACCCCGCCCAACAAGGCGACTTCAGCCAACTCCAAGGCCGAACCGCAGAACGGATCCCAGACAATTTCTTGCGGCATCCGGCCGGCCAGACGCGCGAGACACGCCGCGAGCGGCGGATGCGAAGCGGCATTAATGACATCCGTCCGATAATATAATCGAGGGTTCGGGCTGATTTTTGGCCGCAATTCCACCGAGGCGCTAATTTCGTTAAACAGTACGTCGATGGACCACGGGGCCTCGCGGGCGTC
>CAILOT010000032.1:0-2475 GCA_903835965.1 uncultured Opitutia bacterium | reverse complement strand
CGATCTCATCGGCGGTCAAAGCGCCGCGAGGCACTTCGATCATCGTGCCGACGCTATAGGCGAGCTTCACTTTCTGTTCCTTCTGCACTTCGGCGGCGACGCGATGGATGACTTCGACCTGGAGGTCGAGCTCGCGCTTGAAACCGACGAGCGGCACCATGACTTCAGGCTTAACCTTGATGCCCTTTTTCTGGACCGCCGCGGCGGCTTCGAAGATGGCACGTGCCTGGGTCTCGGTGATTTCCGGATAGGCGATACCTAAGCGGCAACCGCGGTGACCGAGCATCGGATTGAACTCGTGCAAGGCGGCGACGCGGGCGATGACTTTCTCTTTCGGAATACCGAGCTTCTTGGCGAGTTCGGCCTGGGCCTTCTCTTCATGAGGCACGAATTCGTGCAAGGGTGGGTCAAGCAGACGAATCGTGGCGGGCAGGCCATTGAGCGCCTTGAAGATGCCCGTGAAGTCGTCGCGCTGGTAAGGCAGGATCTTCGCGAGGGCTTTCTTCCGGCCGGCGAGAGTGTCGGCGAGGATCATTTCGCGGACGGCGTCGATGCGGTCGCCTTCGAAGAACATGTGCTCGGTGCGGGTGAGGCCGATGCCTTGGGCGCCGAACGCGAGAGCCTGGGCGGTCTGCTCAGGATTGTCGGCATTCGTGCGGACTTGGAGGCGGGTCGCTTGCGCGCACCACTTCATGAGTTGGACATAATTCTTATATTTCTCAGTCTTCTGGGCGTTCTTGTCGTTATTGATCAGGCCTGCGACGATTTCCGAAGGCGCCGTCTTGATCTGGCCGGCGTAGACCGTGCCTGCGGTGCCGTCGATCGAGAGGTAATCGCCTTCCTTGAAGGTGTGGCCGGCGATGGTGGTCGTCTTCTTGTCGTAGTCGATCGAGACGGCAGCGGCTCCACAGACGCAGACTTTGCCCATTTGACGGGCGACAAGCGCGGCGTGGGAGGAAACGCCCCCGCGAGCGGTGAGGATGCCTTCGGCGGCGATCATGCCGCGCAGGTCTTCTGGAGAGGTCTCGACGCGGACGAGGAGAACTTTCTCGCCCTTCTCGGCGGCGATGACGGCGCGGTCGGCGTTGAAGTAGATCTTACCGGTGGCGGCGCCAGGTCCGGCAGGAAGGCCAGTCGCGATGGCTTTGGCTTTCTTGACTTCGGCGAGGTCGAAAATCGGCGCGAGCAGCTGTTCGAGCTGGTCCGCAGGGTTACGCATGATGGCGGTTTCCCAATCGATCAGTTTTTCCTTCACCATGTCGGCGGCGAACTTCAAAGCCGCAGCGGCGGTGCGTTTGCCGTTACGGGTCTGGAGCATGTACAACTTGCCTTCTTGGACGGTGAACTCGATGTCTTGGACGTCTTTGAAGTGTTTCTCGAGTTTCTTGCGGACGTCGAGAAGTTGAGCGTAGCTCTTGGGCATCACGCCCTTGAGTTTGAGGACGGGCTCAGGCGTACGGACGCCGGCGACGACGTCTTCGCCTTGGGCGTTGATCAGGAATTCACCGTAGAATTCATCCGTACCGTTGGCTGGGTTGCGCGTGAACGCGACGCCGGAGCCGGACTTGTCGCCCGTGTTACCGAACACCATGGCCTGGACGTTGACGGCGGTACCCCATTCGGCTGGGATGCCATATTTACGGCGATAAACGATCGCGCGGTCATTCATCCAAGAGCTGAACACGGCACCGGCGGCGCCGCGCAATTGATCCCACGGATCATTAGGGAAAACTTTACCGGTACGTTCTTTGACGAGCGACTTGAAGCGCTTGACGAGCTCCTGCTGGTCGCCGGCGGTGAGAGCCGAGTCTTCGACGTCTCCGTCATACTTCTCGTGCTTAAATTCTTCGATGACCGTCTCGAACGGCTCATGGTCTTCACCTTCGCGCTTTTGGACTCCGAGGACGACGTCGCCGTACATCTGGATGAAGCGGCGATAGCAATCCCAAGCGAAGCGTGGGTTGTTGGTGGCTTTTTCAAGGGCGACGACGGATTGATCGTTCAAGCCGAGATTCAAGATGGTGTCCATCATGCCAGGCATCGAGTCGCGAGCGCCGGAGCGTACGGCGACGAGCAGGGGCGTGCCCTTGGTGGCGCCGAATTGGGTCCCCATGATCTTTTCCATGTTCTTCACGCCGGCTTCCATCTGTGCTTGGAGGGAAACAGGGTAGGTACGCTTGTTGGCGTAATAGTAGGTGCAGACTTCGGTGGTCACCGTGAAGCCGGGAGGCACGGGGAGACCGATGCGGGTCATTTCGGCGAGGTTGGCGCCTTTGCCGCCGAGGAGGGCTTTCATCGAGCCATCGCCGTCAGCTTTGCCGTCGCCCCAGGTGTAGACGACCTTGGTGGACTTAGTTGTTTTGGAGTGGTTTTGGGATTTTTTTGCCATGGTAAAAGGGGAGGGTGGGGGTTTTGCGTGAAGGGCAAAAGAAGGGGAATGGGGAGGGGGGTGTAGATCGGAAGAGCACACGTCTG
>CAILOT010000031.1:0-19935 GCA_903835965.1 uncultured Opitutia bacterium | reverse complement strand
GCCGTACCCTGGAAGCCGCCTTGCACCGAACTCGGCACCCCCAACTCGCCCATCGCCACCCGAATCGCCGCATCCGCATCATTAAGGGTGATGCCGGGAGCAAGATTGAACGAGATCGTGGTAGCGACGAATTGCGAATGGTGGTTGACGTTCAGCGGCGCATTGGCGGGTTCGAATTTGGCGAAGGCCATCAAGGGCACGCGTTTGCCGGCCGCAGTCACAACGTAGATATCGCGCAATGACTCGGGACTCATGGTCCGTTCCGCATTCACCTCCATCACAAGACGATACTGGTTGAGCGACTTATACAACGTGGCGACGGGCTGCTGGCCGAACGCATCATATAACGTACGATTAGCCACCTCGACCGGGATACCATAGGCGGCCATCTTATCGCGATCATACGTGACATAGGTCTGCAGCCCACGGTTTTGAGAGTCGGTATTGACGTCGGTCAATTCAGGCAAGGCCGCCATCGCCGCTTGGATCTTAGGAAGCCATTCGTTCAACTTCGAAAGTTCCTCGGCCTGGACCGTATACTGGTAAAGCGCCGCGCTGGAACGTCCGCCAATCCGGATATCCTGGGCGGACATCAGCACCAGACGCGCCCCCGTGACCTTCGCCGTATCTTGCCTCAGGCGGGCGATGATTACGTCGGCGGATTCGGTCCGTTCGCTCATCGGCTTAAGGACCACGTAAAGCCGCGCTGAATTGACCGGGCCGCCACGGCTGCCGCCGATCGAGACACTGATGACGCTGACGGCGGGATCGCGTTGCACGATATCGGAGATCGCCACCATCTTGGACTCCATCTCGCGGAACGAGATGCTTTGGTCTCCGTCAATATTACCTAACAGGAAACCCGTATCCTGTTGCGGAAAGAAACCCTTAGGGATGACCGAATATAGCAGGACGTTCAACGCCACCGTCGCCACCAGCGCTACCAGCACCACGAAACTATGGTCCAAAACCCAGCGCAACGAACGGCGATACCCCGCGAGCAGTCGGGCGAAAAAACGGTCGATGATACTGAGCTTGGCTTCGCCAACTGCCTTGGCTTTAAGCAGGATTGAACACATCATCGGGGTCGTACTCAGCGAGATCACCAAAGAAACCAGGATCGCCACCGAAAGCGTGATGGCGAATTCGCGGAAAAGCCGGCCGATCAGACCGCCCATCATAAGGATAGGAATGAAGACCGCCATCAAGGAGACGCTAATCGAGAGTACGGTAAATCCTACCTCCTTCGCCCCCCGCAAAGCGGCCTCGAAACGCGGGACGCCCCTTTCGATGTGCCGCGAGATATTCTCCAATACCACGATGGCATCATCCACCACGAAGCCCGTCGCGACCGTGAGTGCCATTAAGGTGATATTATTAATAGAAAAGCCGGCCACCGCCATAACGGCGAACGTCCCGAGGATGGAGACGGGTACGACGATGGCCGGAATCAAAGTCATCCGGGCGTCGCCGAGAAAAAGAAACACCACCAACGTCACCAGCGCAACGGAAAGGAGCAGCGAGCGTTCCACTTCGTGGAGCGAACTCCGGATGGTGATCGAGCGGTCCATCGCCGCGGACATTTCCATGCCGGGTGGGATTTGCGCCTGGAGATCTGGCACCTTCGCCTTGATCCGGTCGACTGTGTCGATGATGTTAGCCCCGGGCTGACGGCTGATGATCATGACGATGGCCGTGCGGCCGTTCATGATGCCGGCATTGCGGACGTCTTCCACCGAACTCGAAACCGTCGCGAGGTCGGAAAGGCGAACGGGGTTCGTGCCACGATAACTGACGATGAGCGGCAAGTAATCTTCCAGGGTCAAGGCCTGATCATTGGCCATCACCTGCCACCGACGATCGGCCGATTCGACAAAGCCTTTCGGGGAGTTAACGTTGGTGGTGACCAGCGTCTTGCGGACATCCTCCAGCGAAACGCCGTAAGAGGCGAGCTGGGCGGGGTTCACGTTCACCCGGATAGCGGGCAAAGCTGAGCCGCCCACACTGACATCCCCAACCCCTGGAATCTGGGCGATCCGCGGCGCCAAGATTGTCGTGGCGATATCATACATCTCACCCCGGGTGAAGGTATCGGAAGTGACAGCCAGCAACATGATTGGCATATCGGCCGCGTTGGACTTCCGGTAGCTCGGATTAGTCGTCATCGACGACGGGAGCAGGCTGCGGGCCGCACTGATGGCGGATTGGACTTCGCGAGCCGCCCCGTTGATGTCCCGCGAAAGGTCGAACTGGAGGGTGATATTCGTATTACCCCGCGTGCTGGACGAAGTGATCTCGGTCACGCCAGCGATCCGACCGAGCGAACGTTCGAGCGGCATCGCCACCGTGGCCGCCATCGTCTCGGGGCTCGCACCTGCCACCGAAGCGCGGACTTCAATCGTGGGAAAATCCACCTGAGGCAAGGGCGAGACCGGCAAAGCCCTGAACGCCACGACCCCCGTGAGGGCGATCCCGATCGTCAGCAAAGTGGTGGCGACGGGGCGTCGAATGAAGAACGCAGACGGATTCACGGCGACGAAACGGCAGCGCGGCGGCGCTGCAACCGATCAAACCAGAGATAGATGACCGGAGTGGTGAATAAAGTGAGCACCTGACTGACGATAAGACCGCCCACCATCGTAATCCCGAGCGGCTGCCGCATCTCCGCACCCATCCCCGAGCCCAGCATCAAGGGCAAGGCACCGAGAAGAGCCGCCATAGTCGTCATGAGAATCGGGCGGAAACGCAGCAGACACGCCTGATAGATCGCATCTTCCGGCGTCAGCCCCTGCGTCCGTTCCGCGTCCAACGCGAAGTCGACCATCATGATGGCGTTCTTTTTCACGATGCCGATGAGTAAGATGATGCCGATGATGCCGATGACGTCCAAATCCGTCCGTGCCAGCATCAAGGCGAGCAACGCCCCTACCCCGGCCGATGGCAGCGTGGAAAGAATGGTCACCGGATGGATATAACTTTCGTAGAGCACGCCGAGGACGATATACATCACGACGATGGCGGCCAAGATGAGCCAAAGTTCATTCTTCAGTGCGATCTCAAAGGCGGCCGCCGCCCCTTGGAAAGTCGTGTCGATCGAACCCGGCATTCCCAAGTCTTTTTCCGCCTGTTTGATCGCCTTCACGGCATCACCCAGCGACGCACCTTCCGCCAGGTTGAACGAAATACGGGCGCAAGGAAATTGGCCGACCCGCGTGATTGCAAGTTGCGCCGGCTGTTCGCGGAACTTCGCGAGATTAGACAGCGGCACCTGGGCACCGCCCGGCGCCGAAACATAAAGACGTCCCAACGCCTCGGGACCTTCGCGGAACTCGGGCTTCACCTCAAGGATGACCCGATACTGATTCGATTGCGTGAAAATCGTCGAGATGATGCGCTGACCGAGCGCATCGTAGAGCACGTTATCGATATCCGCGACGGTGATACCGTAACGGCCGGCGGCCGAACGGTCGATGTCGACGTAGATTTGGCGTCCGTTGGTCTGCAAATCCGTGGCAACATCCTTCACCTTCGGTATGGCTTTGATTTTTTCGAGCAACTGCGGGACCCAGACCGAGAGCTCATTGAGTTTGGGCGTCTGCAGGAGGAACTGGTATTGCGTCCGGCTGACCGTGGTGTCGACGGTCATGTCTTGGACGGGCTGAAGATAAAGCGTGACGCCTTCCAACTTGGACATGCGTGCCTTCAGGCGCTCGGCGATCGCAGGTGCACGCGACTTACGCTCTTCGAGCGGACGGAGATTGATGACGATACGGCCGGAATTGACCGTCGCGCTATTGCCATCCACGCCGATGAACGAAGCTAAGCTTTCCACATCCGGATCGGCCAAAATCTCTCTGGCGACTTCCTGCTGCTTGATCGCCATCGCCGAGAAGGAGATGTCCTGCCGGGCTTCGGTGACGCCTTGAATGACGCCCGTATCCTGCAGCGGGAAGAATCCTTTCGGGATGAAGACATACAGCAGACCGGTTAGGAGAAGCGTGCCTACGGCCACCCAGAGCGTCAGGCGCTGACGATCCAGGACCCAACGTAATGCCAGACCGTAGCGGCGAATGACTTCGTCGAAAAATCTCCCTAACGCCCGACTGATGCGGCCACCCTCCTCATCGGGAGCGTGCCGTAGCATGCGACTGCACATCATCGGCGTCAGCGTCAGGGAGATGACCGCCGAAATCAGGATGGAAACCGCCAAGGTAATCGCGAATTCGCGGAACAACCGTCCGACGATGTCCGCCATAAAGAGCAACGGAATCAGGACGGCGATCAACGAGAATGTCAGCGAGATGATGGTGAAACCGATGTCAGCCGAACCCTTGAGGGCGGCTTGCATCGGAGTTTCCCCCTTCTCGATGTATCGTGAAATATTCTCAATCATCACGATCGCATCATCGACGACGAAGCCCGTCGCGATCGTCAACGCCATCAAGGTGAGGTTATTGATGGAGAAATCGCAGAGGTAGATCACGGCGAACGTACCCACCAAGGAAAGGGGCACCGTGATACCCGGAATGATCGTCGCGGGTACGCTTCTCAGAAAGACGAAGATGACCAAAATCACCAAGATCACCGAAAGCATCAACTCGACGCGCACGTCATCGACCGAAGCCCGGATGGTCACCGTTCGATCTGTCAGGACCGTCACCTTGGCCGCCTCAGGCAAAGTCGCCTGCAGAGTCGGCAGGATGGCTTTGATCCGATCAACGACGGCGATGACGTTGGCGCCCGGTTGCCTTTGGATATTAAGAATCACGCCTGGCGTCTGCCCGCCCGGATTACGCCCCGCCCAAGCGGAAAGGTAGATATTTTCGGCGCCGTCCGTCGTCTCCGCGATATCGCTCAGTCGCACCGGCGAGCCATTACGGTAAGCCAAGATCACGCGATTGTAATCGGAAGGTGAGCGCAGCTGATCGTTCGCATCGATGGTCGAGGACTGCGTCACCCCATCAAATCCACCCTTGGCCGTATTGGCATTGGCTCCGATGATGGCCAGCCGCACCGATTCGAGATTAAGGCCGTAAGAGGCTAGCGCCGTAGGGTTGACGCGAATCCGCACGGCCGGTCGTTGCCCTCCAGAGATACTCACTAGGCCCACCCCCGAAATTTGGGATAACTTCTGCGCCAAGCGCGTATCCACCAGATCGGCCACCTTCGGAAGTGGCAGGGATTCTGACGTCACCGCCAGGGTCATGATCGGAGCGTCGGCGGGATTCACCTTACTATAAACGGGTGGCGACGGCAATCCTGCCGGAAGGTAAGCTCCGGCCTCGTTGATGGCGGCCTGCACCTGTTGTTCTGCCACATCGAGCGAAATCGCCAAATCGAACTGCAAGGTGATGGCCGAAGCCCCTGCCGAACTCGTGGAGGCCATTTGCGTCAACCCCGGCATCTGTCCGAGTTTACGTTCCAGCGGAGCGGTGACGGCGGTGATCATTACCTCGGGACTTGCCCCGGGATAATAAGTGGCCACCTGAATGGTCGGATAATCGACTTCCGGCAAAGCCGAGATGGGCAAGGCCCGGTAGCCGATGACTCCGCAAATCATGAGGGCCACCATCAACAACGTGGTGGCGACGGGCCTTTCGATGAACGGTCGAGAAATATTCATGAACCGGACTACTTCTTCGCGGGAACTTCCGGAGAAACGGCCGCCGCCTTACGCCGACCACTCACTAAGACCTTGGTGCCGCTTTGCAACCGATCCAAACCATCCGTGGCGAGGATTTCGCCAGCGACGACGCCATCGAGGATTTCCGTATTCAGACCATCGACCACGCCGGTCCGGACGGTTCGGCGGGTAACGACATCAGTATTAGGAGCGTCACCAGGATTAACTACGAAGACAAAGCGGTCCTTGTCGCTAATCTGGACTGCGGCGGTCGGCACGAGCAAGACGCCTTTCTTACTCTCCACCGTCAGACGGACGTTGACGAATTGATTAGGGAAAAGCCGCCGGTCAGCGTTCGCGAACAGGGCGCGCAATTTCAATGTACCGGTGGCGGCGTCGATCTGATTATCTAACGCCGAGAGATCGCCGATCGCGAGTATCATGCGTCCGTCGCGGTCAAAGGCTTCGACCTTAAGCTGTGCTCCCCGCCCGACCGCATACTGCAAAGCCGGTATGTCCCCTTCCGGGACACCGAAAATCACCGAGATCGGCTCGACTTGGGTGATGACGACCAAACCCGTGGTGTCGGTCGATGAAATAATATTTCCGACATCGACTTGTCGTAAGCCGACGGCCCCTGTGATTGGTGCCGTGACCTTGGAATATTCAAGTTGCAGCTTGGCATTATTCACCGAACCCTCGTCGGCCTTGACGGTTCCTTCGAGTTGCGCCACCTGGGCACCAGCGGAATCCAGTTGCTGACGCGTAATGGCCTCGGCGGCATCTTCGTAACGCTTCAAATCAAGCTTGGCATTCGCGAGCGCCGCACGATCGCGAGCCAATTGCCCCTCCGCCTGCATCAAGGCGACTTCGAACGGACGAGGGTCGATATCCGCCAGCGGTTCGCCGGCTTTCACCGTCTGCCCTTCGGTGAAATAAAACTTCATCAGCTGGCCGCTGACGCGCGGCCGGATCGTCACGGTATTCAGCGCCTTCACCGCCCCAAGGGCTGCAATGCGAATCTCGATATCGCCCAGGGCGACGGGAGCCGTTGCAACGGAGACCGGCAGGCTTCGGCCACCCTTAGGTCCGCCAGGCGACTTACCGCTCTCCTTGGTCTGCGCAAAGACTAACGCCGCAGATGCGAGAAGCAGCACAGTAAAAAAGAAGCGAGTTCGAATCATGGGGAGGCAGCAAGGCGGAGTGGGTGATGGCCACGGAAACGTACTCCGCGACGATACCCAGACAGTGCCTTCCGCGACGCATGCTGTCAAAGCATGAACCTTGGCTTAAGTTAGGATTAAGACTCCTGAAATTGGGGTTTAAGCGTCAATGGCCCACTGCGAGGCGCACCCTTACGAGTGCCGAAGATTGGCGCTCACGGAGGATGGCCTGGGCTTTGGATACCTTCACTTTCGCGGCGACCGGGTCCTTGGCCATGGCGAGCACGGCCGGGACGATGCCAGCAAGTTGCGGCTCGTCATCGAGGTCGAAAAGCCATTCCTGCAGACCGATATCCTTCCACATATTCCCTTTGGACGTCTGTTCAGCCCAGCGGCAGACGATTGCGGGGATACCATTGCCGACGCACATGATGGGCGAGTGCATCTCGTTGCCGAAAAGGCCCGCACTGCGCACGTAGACGCTCAGTGCTTCATCGGTCAACCAATAGTCCTGACGCCACACAACGCGGTCCTTCACTTCGTCAGGCAGCTTGTCGAAGAGGATCTCTTTGCCTAAGGCCATCTGGGTGCGGTCTTCGGGACAGATGAGTACCTTGAGGTCGGTCTGCTTCACGATCTGGACGATCGCCGCTCGAAGCTGGGCGTGGTCATGTTCTTTCAGCTCATCGTTACGCTTCTGTTTAACGGGATCAAAAGTGCGGTCCTTATGAATCGTCCAATAGGGCGTACTGCGATAACGCGGGATGCAGCAAAGGAATTTGCCACGCTCGAGGCCCCAACCGTGTAGGAAGGCCTCGGCTTTCTCCTCATTGCGCAGGTCGGTCGCGAATGCACCATCTGGACCAAACTCCATCACTGGGCACTTCACACCGGCAGCTCGTGCTGTCGCCAACGAAACGGAATCGCGGAAGTAGACGAAGGTGGCGCCGTTCAGAATCTCGATCGTCTCGGTCGAAGGCGTGCCTTGGGTGATCCCGAGTACGCCGTAGGGCTTCGGACCTTGCTTGCGCCACAGCGCGACTTGCTTCTCGCCCACGAGCGAAGGACCCGAGCCGTGCAGCAGGAAGTCGTTATCGGCGTAGAGCTTGGCGACGTCGGGCTTAGGCCCGACGAACTGCAGCTTCGGGAAACGAGCCAGCAGCATCTCCTTTACGCCATTGTCGACATTGCTCGGCCAGAGCGTGATCTCGGCCTCCGGAAAATACTTTTCCAGCAAAGCCAACATGCCTGGCGTATGGGCGATATCACCAATGTTCACGGTCTGCCAGGAAGAGCGCAAGACCACCCGCGGGGAGCGCCGGCCTTCGGCGGCGCCGACCGAGGCGGCGAGTGCAGCGACAAAGGCGGATTCCAGGAAACGACGACGTGAGAGCATTGTTATTAGGGGTAGGGATAGGGGTAGGGCTGGGGCTAGGTGGAGTCAAACCACCCTTCCCTGCGGGAAAGGTATCGAACAACAAGGGAGACCGGAAACCGTAACGAGTTCTGCGGTGCATTGGGTAGGGTTGAGCGGCCCGCTCAACCGCGGCTGACCGGGCCAGTCAGCTCTACCTAAAAATGCCCCAGCCAATCATCCGGTCTCCGGTTTGTATCTATCCGTACCACTGATTTCCAGGTTTCAGGTCTCGGCTACAGGTACAGGAACAGGTTCAGGTTCGGGAGCCAGCCCCGGGACCTGCACCCGAACCTGAATACCTAAACCAGACACCCGATGGCCGAGACCTGAGACCTGAAAATGCCCCCAGCAATCATCCGGTCTCCGGTTTCCCTTTGAGCGATTGATTACCTACCCCTGCCCCTATCCCTACCCCTATCCCTACCCTAAGCCCTGCTTCAGCCTAATTCTTCTTCGCGACTTCGTGCTTGGGCAGCATCGCAAGATACTGATCCTGCGCGGCCTTCACTTTGACCTTCATCGGTTCAACCTGCGGGGTAAGTTCGGCGTAAGACTTGGCGATCTCTTCGAGATTCTTGTCGCGCTGCGGAATGTCTTTCTGCGCGGCGAGGAGGGCTTTTTCAGCGTTGGCCTTTTCGCTCTTGGTCAATTCAAGATTCTTGGTGGCCGCCTCCACTGCTAGTCGCTTGATCTCGACCGGCTTAGCCGCTTCCGCGATCTGGGCATGGACGGCTGCAAGTGCTTTTTCCAAAGGGGCCATACCCTCTTTCGCCTTCTGTAAAGCCGCCTGCAGGGTGGGTAATTTCGCAGTGTATTCTTTTTCCGCTAAGACCGCGCTGGCAGCGATTTTCTCCCGCTCGGCCAAACGCATCGTGCGTTCCTTCGTCACCGCAGCTAATTCGGCATAGGTCGGCGCAGCCGTTTTCTCCGCCATTTCAAAGGCCGCGAGGGCCGACGTGGCTCTAGCTCTTTCAGATTGATCGATCACCTTGGCCGCAGCCAGCGCCTTGTCCGTTGTCACCAGCTGAGCCTGGGCGACAACTAAAGCTTGCCGGGAGGCAGCCAAAGCTTGCTGCGCAAGCAGCAAGCGCTGCGCCGTCTCCTGCTTCTTCGCGATGTAGTGGAAAGAAAAAAGTGCCTTGAATTGACGTGCCGCAGCGAAGGAATGTGCGGCATTGGCTTCTTGCGTCACAGCGGATGCTTGCACCTCTTTCGCAGCGCTCGCAGCTTTCTCGGACAGCGCGACCGCCTGTCGAGCGGCCTCAGATTTCGCCAAAGCTTCTGCTGCCGAGGCCTTGGCCTTGCTCATCGTCTCATGCAGCGCTGCCGATTGTTTCTTCAACCCATCGCTTTTCAGCGTCAACTCGGTAAGACGGACCTTAAGCGGGCTCGTATATTTATCGCGATAAGCTTCGACGGCGGCCTTGATCACCGTCACCGCCGCATCGCGATCCTGACCGAGTCGGACCATGGCCTCACTTTCGACTTCGATCATCTTGCCCTGGCCTTCGATCTTCCCCTGCGCTTCTGATTCGACGAGTCGAAGCGGCGATAAATTTTTATCTAAACTTACGAATTCGGCTTTCAGCTTCAGCAGTTCATCCTCGAGTTTCGGTAATAAACCTTGGTTCTGAGCGATAGTCTTGCGGGATGACTCGATGCGGGCCGCATCCGTGATCTTGGCGGCCTCATTATCCGCCTTGGCGGTGATCAAATCAGCAATGTCGGCCTCAAGCTTGGCGAGTTTATCGGTCTCCGAGAGCACCCCGACATTGAATTGGGCCGCTTTAAGAGTGACGATGCGTTCGCGGTGCGCGGCAATCTCGGCGGCGACGTCGCGCGCCTTGGCCTGAGCGGTGGCGAGTTCGGTCCGGGCCTTGGCAAGCTCGGCTTCGGCGGTGCGGAAAGCGGTGGCGGCTGGTTTAGCCTTGGTTATTTCCTGCCCTAGGTGTGTCAGGCCCCCTCGACAATCGGAGATACCCTTCGTGGCCGTGGCCTTGTCTGCGGCGTTGGCCGCCTTCTTTAACATGCCCTGCCAATATTCGAGTCCCTTGGCGACTTCGGCATTCTTGGCCTCATGCTCGGCCAGCTTCTTGGCGGCAGGTTCGCCGTCGACCTTCACCTTAGCCAACGCGGCCTCGGCGGCGGGGATGCCAGCTTCGGCAGCCTTTGCGGCGGCCTCCGCGGGGGCGAGCGCTGGTTCCAATTCGGTCAGACGCGTCTCGGCGACCGTCACGCGATCGGCAATCTTAGGCGGATTACTGGAGACTTGAGTGATCTCGCGACCGGTCGCGGTCTCGAAGAAACGAATCTCTCCCAGCCAATTACTCGAGACGAAAGCCTTAGAGTCATAGAGCCCGACGACGCGGGCGACCTGATCGTTTTGCTTGATACCCTGAGGATGCTCAAGCCGCTTGCCCTCGATGCTCCACATCGCGGTGGTACCGTCGCCGCCGCCGGAAAGGAGCCGTCCGTCCGGCGTAAATGATATTGATTGCACGTTGCCACCGTGAGCGGACCAATTCGCAACTAATTTCCCTGTCTTCATTTCCCATGTAGAAATCGTGCCATCGGCGGCGCAACTCGCCAAAATGTTAGAGTCGGCCCGCCACGAGAGATCAGTGACGCTGCCCTTATGCTGCCCCAGGTTATAAAATTCACCGCCATTATCGGCCTCCCAGACGAAAACATTACCGTTCCGGTCAGAAGTGGCGAGCAAGATGCCATCCGGACTGAAATCGGCTCCCGTCACCCACTCGGTGTGCTTGCTGATTAGGTAAAGCTGTTCGCCAGTGGCGACATCGATGCATTTCACTTTTTTGGCGTTGGTGGCGATGACCACCTTGCGATGGTCAGGCGAAATATCCGCTGACATGATCTGGTCGAACTCCTTGCCGACTTCCGTCACGCGCTTACCCGTCTTGACGTCCCAGACCACCGCATGGCCGAATTTCCCGGTCCGTCCCCCGCCGAGGATAAGCAGCGCCCCATTGGAGCTGAATTTAAGCGAGCGAGCGTAGCCTTCGGAGTAAGGCAGGATGCCGGCGAGCTCCTTCGTGTCGGTGTCGTAAAGCAGGATTTGTTTCTGTCCAGCCACCGCGAGCAGAGAAGTCCAAGGGCTGGCGGCCATCGCGGTCACGGCCGTCGTGCGCGGAGTGACGACCACGGGTTCAAGAAGGACATTTTCCGGACGAGCGGCGGGACCGCTGGGCTTGCCGACATCACCGTTGAAAGTCAGATCGACTTTGGGACGGTTTGATTTGCGCGCCACGCTTCCCTTGGCTTGCAGCACCCCGCCAGCAATCCACTTCGATAACAGTGCGAGATCTTTGGCTTCAAGGGGTGCCCCTTCGGGCGGCATGTAAGGCTCTTCCTTCTTGGAACTGCAGGTCCAAAGTCGGCTGCCTTGTGGATTACCGGCATCGACGACGGCGCCGCCGCTCCCGCCGTTCATGAGACCGGAGTAACTCGTCAGTTCGAGGCCGCCCTTCTTCTTATCAGGATTATGACAGGAGAAACATTTATTCTCCAGCAAAGGCCGCACGTGGTCGTCGTAGGTCAGCTTTTCCGTTTCTTGCGCCCAGAGCGCAGCCACGGAGAGCGTGGTCGCCGCCAACGTCAGACAACGGCGACTCAACCAACGAAAGGACGGCAAAGCGGAGGACATGCGAAGACAACTCAGTGATTAAAGTAAAACTCCTTGGAGTTCATCAGCGCCCAGAAAGCATCTTCGAGCACCACCTGACGGTTCGTCGGTTCGGTCGCGATTGCGTCGGTCACCGACTTCATCTCGACACCGGACGGCAAGCGACCGAACACCCGGAGGAAAAGCTCCCGGATGATCTCGTCGTCCTTCTTCCCGGCCGTGATCATCTTTTCGACGACCTGGCCGCGACGGATCCGATCGTTCACGGCATCGCCATTCATGAGGTGCAGGGCCTGAGAAAGATTAGGGTCGGTTTTCACCTCGGTCGAGGCGACGGATTCGCGCTTCGAGCGCCCGAAAGTGGTCAGGAAGTAGTTCGAGACCGCCCCGTCGGCGATTTGGACCGCGCGCGCGCCCACCGGCAGGCCTTGGAATTTGTTTGGGGTCTCGGTGATCTGAGAAATCGCATCGAGCAGCACCTCGGCTCGGACGCGGCGCACCTGCGCGCGGGCAAAGTTGAGTTTGTCACCCGCGTTGGTGTCGTTGGTCTTGGTGCTGCGCTGGTAAGCGGCCGAAGCGGTGATGTCGCGAACGAGTTTACGCACGTCATATTTATAATCCGTCAGGTGCTGCGCCAGTTCGTCGAGTAGCTCAAGATTGGAGGGCGGATTCGAGACCCGGACGTCATCCACCGGGTCGACCACGCCGACACCGACGAAGTGTGCCCAGATCAGATTGGCGATATTGCGGGCAAAAAACGGGTTGCGCGGCGAGGCGAGCCATTCGGCCATCACGCGACGCCGGTCTTCGCCCGGCTTGAGTTCAGGCTCTTCGCCGCCCAAGAACTTTGGCTTCACGTTCTTCTTGGTCAGGAAATGCTGCGTTTCTCCACCCTTGCTATTGAAGACGATCACCTCCTGAGGGTCGTCGGTATTCTTCCGCCCGATCTGGGCGAAGAAGGCGTTAAACCCATAGTAATCGTTCATCGTCCAGCGGTCGAACGGATGGTTATGACATTGGGCGCACTGCAACCGCATCCCCATGAAGACTTGGGCGATATTCTCGCTGATCTTGAGCCGATCGAGTTCGCCTTGGTAATAATTGACAGCGGGCACCGAAACCGTGCCGCCGGAGGCGGACAGGAGATCGATTACGATCTGGTTGATCGGGACGTTCTTGCCGATCTCAGCCGCGAGCCAGTTATAATAGAGCAAGGCATTCTTATAAAACGGGGGTGCATTATTGCCCGCATTGATGCCCGAGCGGATCTGAAGCAATTCCGCCCACTTCATCACCCATAACTCCGTGAATTCCTTCCGCTGCAACAGGCCTTCGACCAAGAGCGTGCGCTTATCGGGGCGCTTGTCTTCCAGGAAAGCCTTCAGTTCTTCGGGCTTAGGATACAGGCCGACGACATCGATATAGACCCGGCGGATATATTCCTGATCCGTACAGGTGCCGGAAGGCACGATGCGCAGGCGGTGAAGGCGTTCGTTGACGGCTTTGTCGATATAATTGACCTCGGCGGTCTTCGGTCGCTCGTAAACTAAACCTTTTGGAATGACCACGACCTGGGCGGTCACGCTGAAGACGTTAAATCGCGCGAGCATGAAGGCGGCGCCCCGCTCCGCCGATTTCACGACGCCGTCCTTGCTGATTGACGCCACTGGGTCGTTATTGGACATGAACAACGCCAATTTCGTCACATCGCGGTCGGTGCCGTCGGAATAAGTCGCCCGGACGGTGATCTGCTGCGTGGACTCCTTGCCTTCGAGGACGATCTGCTTGGGGAAGACCTCAATACCCGTCACCTTCGCGATGTCCGCCGGGTCGTCCTTGGCACCGTTGGCGATCCACTCGAGGATCGCCTTGTTATACTGCGAATCAGCATCGTAAAGTTTGTTACCCGAATGCGGAACCACTCCCGTGGTCTTTTCCACCATGGCGCTTTCCTCCGGAATCGCCAAGTTGATGCGACGGCCGATCATTTCCCGGGTCAGACGGATATAATCGCCATCCGGATCCATGCCGAAAAGGGAAAGCCGGAAGCCATCTTTACCGCGGGCGGCGCCGTGACAGCCCCCGCTGTTACAAGTGGCTCGCAAAAAGACTGGCATAACGTCGAGTCGGAAAGAAATCGCCCGGTCCTTCTGTCCGTCTTTCACCGCGACGGGCGCGCGCGCCGTCTGTCCACCAAGCTCGGCTACAACCTCGGTCTTGCCGCTGTCCGCGGTGGCGTGGACGGAGTAGCCATCAAACTTGGCAATCTTTTCGTCGCCCATGCGCAGGTTGGCGAAAGCCGTCACGTCGCGCGTGGTAGCATCCTTAAACGTGGCGAAGACCACGAGCCGATGAAAATCCCGCTTCGTCTCGAGGTTGATACTTTCGGGAAAAATCTCGAGCTTCTGCAAGGTCGGCAACTTTTGCTTTAAATCCGCAACTGCTGCTTCTTTCGCCTTATCCTTGGCGACCAGCGTGACGCCAGCCGTCCAGGTCGCCCCTTCGGCTACCCAGCGTCGAAGGACATCAATCTCGGCCGCAGGCAGCGGTCCGCCCTTGGGTGGCATGATGTCCTCGTGGTCCTTCGGCAGATTCAAACGCTTGAGCAGCTCGCTCTTATCGGGATTACCCGCCACCAAGGTCGGGCCGCTCTCGCCGCCCTTGAGCAAGGCCTCACGCGAGGTCATCAATAACTTTCCTTTGGTCTTATCAGGATTATGACATTCTAGACACTTTCCCTCCAAGATCACGCGTACTTCCTCAAAGGAAACGGGAGCGGCGGAGGTGAAGGCAACAGAAGCTAAAAGTGTTAAGGTGAAAACGGACGAAAGGACGCGGGCAGGCATGTGAAAAATCAGTTCTTCGGGGTTTCTGTCTTTTGGCGCAGTTGCTCGAGCCGCGAGAGCACGACGGGGGCGGCGACGGGAACCGGCGTCGCTGGCTTAGCGGAGGGAGTTACGGCGGCCTTGGCGACCGGAGCTGGCGCCGCTTTGCGCGGAGCATCCAACCGTAGGATCGAGCCGACCGCCACTCGATGCGTGCTCGTGCCTTTACCGACGGGAATATCTACTTGGACGAAAAGGTTCTCTTTCTTGCCTGCGGGAGACTTATCGTTGGTGACCACCGTGAAACGAAGTTCCTTCGTATCCTTGGTCACCTTGATCGCAGGAATCGAGATCGTATCAGGGACGCCGACAAGCGTGGCCACGGCCTCGCCTTCGAAGGGGCGTTGCACCTCGAAATTAGTGACCATCAGGCCCGGCGTACCGATTTCCATCGCCGTAAGCGGGATGGCGTTGGCGGCGACATAGGGAGCTTCGGTGACCAGCTCGGCGAAAGGCGATGCATTATAAACGCGTCCATTGCCGGCATCGGCCTCGCCCATCACCACGAACTTCCAGGCCTTGGTATCGATATTGCCGTTGGCGTTCAATTGGAAATAACATTCGTTCGCGTCCGCCGCGATTGTCTGTTCGCCCAGCGATGAGATGCCCGGAGGCGTCCATGACATGAAGACTCGGATCGGACCTTTGAATTCCGCTTTACGTTTGGCGACGACCTTAAGATTAATCACCCCGTTCCGCACCAACGGCACGAGAGGCTTCTCGATCTCAAGAGAATAGGGCGCTTCTTCCACGACGGCGACCGCCATCTTCTCTTCGATACCTTGGTAATAGATCACGTTCCCCAGACGGACGATGTCATAGATCTGACGCTGCTGGCCGATGATTTTGTTCTTAGGGTCGACGGGCAACAACTGGGCGGTAGCCACGGCACCGGCGAGCGGAGCGTCGGTGGCGGCCTCAAAAACCAGTGGCACGCCGGGTAAACCCCCCGGAGCGGAGTCGGAGAGCAGCTTCACTCCGGCGGGCAAACCTTTGACGTCGAAACGATAATCACCGCTGACTCCGTTACGGGTGAAATTCTCAAGCAGTACCATGCGGCCGCCGCGCGGGATGGCCATGAATTGCCGGTAATTGGTATCGTTGACCGAATAATCGGGCGAGGCGAACGTCAGGCTCGGCTGCGAAGCGATCATCTCGACGCGATAGACGAAATTTGGTCCGCCTCGCTCGAGGTGGTCCGAAATGCGCACCGAGTAGATACCATCCGCCGCCACGGTAAATTTAAATTTGGAATCAAGCCGGCGCATGCCGCCGCCGTCATCATTGGAACTCATCGTATTCCCCTTAGGTCCAACCACGGTTACGGTCGGATCGAGCGGCGAGCCCAACGCTTGGGCGAAACAGCGACAATCAAAGACCTGTCCTTTTTTTAGGGCTACCTTGAAGAAGTCTACATCCCCCGGTTTATCGATAATCCCATTGAGCGCGTAAGTCTCGGCATCCTTGGCCACGGTCGCCTGTTCCAAGGTGTTGTTCGGCTCAGCTTCAAGCGTGTTGTCGAAGGCCGAAAGTCGGAAAGCATTTCCAGAAGGCGCCGAGGTCTGCGACTTCGGGTAAAGCATGAACTCCGGATCCTCTTCGGTCGGCAACGTCACTTCTTCCGCAAATGATTCTTTGTTATCAACGAAGTTCACCTTGAGCTTGGAACCTAATTTGCCACCCGCGGGATAGATGGCGTCGGGACGGCGGAAGCTCCCGACGTGGAGCCGATAAAAAGAGTTACCTGAGCCGCGATAAGAAGATTCGCGGACCATCACGTAGTAATCGCCATCGTACTCGGCGGTGAAAGAGCAGAAGCCATCCTGGCGATGCAGGATCGTGTCATCGGAAAAGGCTTTCTCGAACTTATCCTTGTCCAGGATCGCGATGTACGGATCGCAGACGCCGTAGCCTAAACGCAGGGCGTCGACTTCGAGGCTGATGCGTTGGCCCTTCTTGACCGTTAGTTTGAAGTAATCGACATCTTCGGGCAAGATGACGCCTTCGATGGTCTGATTGAGCTGGATCGGCTGCGCGTTCGCGAATTCCGAATTCGGTTCCACCTCGTCTACATTGGAAAATGGGCTCACAAAAAACTGGCGAGCGTGGGAGATGCCCGACTTCGTCCGGATGCGCACGAGGTGATTGCCTGGCGGCACGTTGGGCGCGATGGTAAGAGTCAGTTCGACTTTATTATTAGCACGCGTCTCCACGCTCTTCACCTTGAAGCCGGGCGAGAAAAACAAGAGGTCTTCGAAGTCGGCTAGGCGGGCGCCATTGAGCGTGAGCTTAAGTTCCGAACCCAATTGGCCACCGTTCGGTTTCGTGGAATTGAAATCCGGGTAAGCCGCACGCGCGGCAAGCGACGTGAGCAACAGGGCGATAAATAAACGAGCGAACATAAAGCGGGGCGGCGGGGCGCAGCCCGTCTGCGTCACCCTGGAGGCGAGCAGCACGGCAGGCGCGAGATCAGGCTAGCCAGTCGGTCATGATACGACCGCCGTTGACAATGTCGACGGGACGGCCGCCGTCCGAGACGATGCGTTTTTCGGCATTGATTCCGAGCACGCGGTACATGGTCTTGGCGAGGTCTTCGGGACCGACCGCATCGCGATCAGGTTCGCCGCCCAAGGCATCG
The DNA here is from genome assembly GCA_903835965.1 of uncultured Opitutia bacterium. GTDB lineage: Bacteria > Verrucomicrobiota > Verrucomicrobiia > Opitutales > UBA953 > UBA953. The sequence goes on along the minus strand of CAILOT010000031.1, from coordinate 2,563 downwards.
GAGGCGCCGTGAATGTAACCCTCTTTCATGCCACCGCCGGCCATGGCGACAGAGAACACGCGCGGCCAGTGGTCACGGCCGTTAGTGCCATTGATTTTAGGGGTACGACCGAACTCGGAACTCACGAGCACGAGCGTGCGCTTGAGCATGCCGCGATCCTGGAGATCGGTGATGAGCCGCGCAAAAGCTTGGTCGAAATTCGGAGCCTGTCCGTCAAAAGCGCTCTTGATGTTGGAGTGGTGATCCCAACCGCCGAATGTGACGGAGACCATACGGACTCCGGCCTCGACGAGGCGACGGGCCAGCAGGAAACGCTGCCCGGCGGTGTTGCGACCGTATTCGTCGCGCACCTTGTCAGATTCCTTGCTTAGGTCGAATGCTTCGCGGGCCTTGGCACTGCTGACCAAGCCATAAGCGGCTTGCTGGAAGCTATCCATCGCACCGATGGCATCGGACTTTTCGGTGGAACGGAAATGTTCGTCGACGGCGGCCAACATACTGCGACGACGGTCGAAACGCTGCGACGTAACATCTTTCGGACCCTGGAGATCCCGCACGGCAAAAGCCTTGTCAGCGGGATCACTACCGAGCGCGAAGGGACCGAAGGCACTGCTCATGTAACCCGTTCCCTGCTCCGGAATCGTCTGGCTAGGAACCACGACGTACGGCGGGAGATTATTGCGCGAACCTTGCTCGTGGGAAATTACCGAACCGAAACTCGGAAACTTGATGGCGGGGCTGGGGCGATAACCCGTGAACATATTATGCGTCCCACGTTCATGGGCGGCTTCGCCGTGCGTCATCGAACGGATGACCGTAAGTTTGTTCATGATCTTCGCGATGTTGACGAACTTCTCACCGACGTATTCGCCGGGGATGGACGTCTTGATCGGCGTGTAAGGCCCGCGATAATCGGGCGACGCGAAAGGCTTCGGATCCCAGGATTCGTGCTGCGCCATTCCGCCCGGAAGATAGATGTGAATGACCGCATCCGCCATCGCCGCATAAGCCTCGACCTTAGGCATTTCGGCCGCCTGCAAGCGTAACATGTGGGAGAGACTGAAACCCATCGTTCCGATCATGCCCACCTGAAGAAAATCGCGCCGACTTAAGCCCGAAAGGGTGTCGGGGTGGTTGCCCTGGCAGTGCTTGTGGAGTTTCATGGAATTGAGGGGTTAGGAATTAGACAGACGGACATCCTTCAGGTTGCAAATAAAACGCATGAGTGTGACGGGTTTGATAAGATTGATAATAATCGTATATCTTTAAAGTTCATATTTTTTTGAACTTTAGTTGCCCTCGCCCTAATGACCTTTTGACACCTCCCCGATGTCCGAGTTAGAGATTACCTTACCCAAACCCTTATGAGCCCCCCTACCCATGATGACCCCTCCGGAGATGAGCCTAAAAGCTTAAGTTGGAGCTTCCGCCTCATCTTAATCGCCTCGGCCCTATACATCGCAGGCTGTTCGGCATTCTTCTCGGTCCGAGGTCTGGGTCTACTCTTCATCGGCTCCGACGTTCAGGTCATGATTATGGCCGCGAGCCTTGAAATCGGCAAACTCGTGGCTGCCTCTTTCCTTTATCGCTATTGGGAACTCATCAACGGAGTCCTGCGTTTTTACCTTACCCTCGCCGTCCTGGTCCTGATCGCCATCACCTCCTTAGGTAATTACGGCTACCTGGCCCGTGCTTACGAAAAAACCGTCATCAATATCGCGCGGAATGAGGCGGAAATCGCTGCCCTCGACAAAGAAATCTCCGAAGTGCAGAGTCAGATCGAAGATTCGCGGGGCAAAAACTCCCGCATCAATAACTCCGGCCGAGAAGATATCGCCAAGGCCCAGGCCCGCCTAACGCAGGCGACCGAATCGCTCAACCAATCGCTCGCTCGCCTCCAAGAGCAACGCAAGGCTCTGAGCGAACGTCGTACGCAGGAATTAGCCGCGCCGATGCAACGCACGGCGGAACAAGTGGCCGTCATCACCAAAAGCATCGCCGCGGAAGAAGCCGCGAACACCAAGGCCGTGGGCGCCGAAGAATCGACCATCGCCGGCCTCAACGACCGCATCAAGAACCTCGACCAAGCCGTCGAAGCTTACACCAAGCAAGGCCTGACGAATCAGCTCTTTATCTTTGAAAAAGATAACATTCGTCTCGGCCAGGACCTCCGCGAACAACAGAAGCCAGAACGCGACCAGATTCTCGCCAAGCTTACCGAAACCAGCAACCGCATTGAGAAGATGCGCAGCGAGGCCAACGCCCGCATCGAACGCCTCCGGGCCGAACAATCGAAGAACAACGACACGACCACCAAGGAAGTCTCCCAGTTGCGCGAGTTCTTCAACCTCGAACTCGCCCGCATCGACAATGACGAAAAGAACCTGCGCAAGAGCGGCTCGGACGGCATCGCGGACCTGGAAAAACAACTCGTGGCCCTGCAGGAAAATTCCCAAGGCAAAGCAATCATGACCGATGCCGAGATCGAAGCCCTTCGTAAGAACATCCGCACGCGCAACGAAGAGATTCGCCAGCTCCGCGACACAATCGCAGCTTCCGAGAT
>CAILOT010000030.1:0-16207 GCA_903835965.1 uncultured Opitutia bacterium | reverse complement strand
GGCCGGCATCCGTGAGCGCGCCTTTCATCCCGTTCCATGGACCGGCGGCGCGGTGACCGAACTTCTCGATATCTTGCGCATACCAGACGGGGCCGTTATCGCTGGAGAAAAAGACGAGCGTGTTGTCCCGCAGCTTCAGTTTGTCCAAAGTCGTCATCACCTGGCCGATCATCGCGTCCACGTTCATCACATAGTCGCCGTATTGACCCGCTCCGCTCTTGCCTTTGAACTCGTTCGCCGTCGCCCAAGGCGCATGCGGCGCGGGAATAGCGTAGTAGAGGAAGAAGGGTGCTTTGTCGGCGTTGGTCGACTGTTTGGTCAGCCAGGCGTCGGCTTTGCCGCCGATGGTCGAAAGGACGCTGTCAAACTTCCAACCTGGTGCCGCCAGCCCTTTGCGCCAATGCGCGCCTTGCGTCTCGGTGTTAGTCACGCCTTCGCCGGGGTGGTCCGTGATCGTCTCCGTTGGAGCGACGACGAAACGCTTATTTTCAATGAAAGCATATGGGGCCTGTTCCGGCGCATCGAAGCCGAAGTAGTAATCGAAACCAAAATCTACCGGCGTCATTTTAAGCGTACCATCGGTCTCGGCCTTCGTCGACATGCCCTGATGCCATTTGCCTACGCAGGCGGTCGTATAGCCCTGGTGTTTCATCATTGTCGCGAGATTCAGCCGTCCTGGTTCGTGCTGTAGCTGGGGTTGGGGAAAGTGCTTCTTTTCCAGCGGGCTTAAGTCGGTCTTTCGGGTTTGCTTCACCGACGCCGCATTCCAGTTTCGATACGGCATCCGCCCCGAGAGCAGGCTATATCGGCTTGGCACGCAAATGGAGGCACCCGCATGCGCATTCGTGAACTTCATGCCCCTTGCCGCCAGATTATCGATATTCGGGGTCGCAATCTTAGACTGCGGATTGAAGCACTGCGGATCGCCCCAGCCCATGTCATCGACGAGGATGATGAGGATGTTCGGTGGTGTTGTTTCGACGGCTTGCAGTGTGGCCAGCGGAGCAAATAGCAGGGCGAGGAAGAAGATTATAAGATGGTACATTATGAGAGCTTGAGTGTGTCGGCTCACTTGTCCTTATCGTCGGTCTTGGCGTATTCCTTTGGCAAGGTGCCCACCCAGGCTTCCACCTTGGCGCTCAGTCGCTTGACCACGTCGGGGTGCTGCGCGACGAGGTTTTTCGTCTCGGCGGGATCGGCGGTCAGGTCAAAGAGCTCTAATTCGCCGCCGTTCTTGCGCGTGGGACGGGCCAGTTTCCATTGTCCGTCGCGGATATAGGAATCACTGCCGGTCGCGCTGGTTTTCCAGAACAGGGGCTTGGTGCGCACATGCGGGCCTTTGCCGAACCAAGCGGCGGACACGTCTTCTCCGTCGAAATCGGCTGCATTGAGTTTTATGCCGGTGATGCCGCAGAGCGTCGGCAGCCAATCGGCACCGCTGATGACCGATGTGGTGTCGATCCGGTCCGCGGGCACGTGGCCAGGCCAGCTTACAATCCACGGAACGTCCAGGCCACCTTCCCAGTTCGTGTGCTTGCCGCCGCGTTGCGGGCCGTTGCTGCCCATCTGATTGAAGCGGAGTCCGCCGCCCCCGGCCTTGGTCATGTCTGCGCCTTGGTCGCTGTTGAAGACCACGATCGTATTCTCGCGCAGGCCTAGCTGATCCAGTCGTTTCAAGATGCGACCCACGGCGTCGTCGAGCGATTCAATGTCGGCAAGGTAGCGGCGCATCCCGTCGTCGACGTCTCCGCCGGCTTTGCGCACGTCGGCGAACTTCGCGAGCATCTGAGGGGGGAAATCGCTCTCTTTAACCTTAAGTCCGCTCCAGCGTTTCACCAGCGCTTCGGTGGGATTCACGGGGTTGTGCGGAATGTGGCCCCATACGTTCACGTAAAAAGGGCGGCCCTTATGCTGTTCGATGAACTGGATGGCCTCGTCGTAGATGTGCGCGTCGCGCCCGCGTTCATCGGGAGCCTTCTTTTTCTTTCCGCCTTCTTCTTCGCCTGCGCCGACGGTATCGATGCCGTAGGTGCCGTTCTTCTGCTCGGGACCGATATGCCATTTGCCGAAGTGCCCCGTTGCGTAGCCCTGCTTCTTTAGGAGTTCGGTGACGGTGACGTGATTGGCAAAGCCGCCGTTCGCCGGATAGGTCGGATACGACGCCGGCCACTTGCTCGTCATCAGCCCTGTGCGCGATGGGCAGCAGGTGCAGCCCGTGGCGTGGTATTGCAAGAAACGGGTCCCGTCGCGAGCGATCGAATCGATGTTCGGCGTCCGTGCATAGGGATGCCCGTAGCAATGCAGGTCGCCGCGGCCTAAGTCATCGGCCAGTAGGAAGACGATGTTAGGCCTGCTGGGTTCGGCAGCATGCACAGTGGCCAGCGGCGCGAGCAACTGGGCGAGGAGCAGGAGGAGGGGTTTCATTGAAAGGGGTTCTTTGGGTTGTCTATCAAAACAACCCCAGTCCCAGACCGAAGTTAGGCAAAAACACCCTCCAATTTCGGTCAATTACCCCCACTGTTACTCCGACGCCTCAGCGCGCCTGATAGCCTTGCCAGAGCCACTCGAGGGCGGAGGGCAGGAGTTGGGGGCGGGCGTTGCCGATGCCGTGGCCGGCATCCTGGCAGAAGTAATACTGGTAGGAATAGCCCTTTGCCTTGAGGACCTTGGCCATGCGGTGGTTGGCTTCGACCCAGTCATGCATGCCGTCTTTCATGACGTTGGGGTTGAAGTTGTCGCGGTCGCCGACGGCCATGTAGAGGCGGATGGGCTTGCGCTCGCTCTGGGGGATGAGGGTTTCGTGGAAATCCCAGGCGCCGCCCGGGGTCTTTGCGTCGAAGGGCCACTGCTGGTTGACGAACGTGCCCGAGAGGGTGAGCACACGGCGGAACCACTCGGGGTGATACCAGGCCATGATGAGTGCGGCGGAGCCGCCGGAACTCGAGCCCATCGTGGCGCGGCCTTCGGGATCGTTGGTGAACTTCACGCCGTAATTCTTTTCCACGAGCGGGAGCACCTCGTGTTGGATGTATTCGGCGTAGAGGCCGGACATATTGTCATATTCCCGGCCACGTTCGTGGCCTTGGGCGTCGCCGCCGCCGTTGGCGATCTGCACCATGATGAGGGCTGGGATACGCTTCTGGGCGATCAGGTTGTCGAGGATGCGCGGCAACGCTTGGTCCGTCTTGCCGAGGCTGGGGCCGTCGTGCGTGACGAGGAGCGGGGCGGCGGTGCCGGGGACGTATTGCGCCGGAATGTAGACCGAGATGGTGCGCTTGTAATCGATCGTGTGGGTCTGGACGATGAGGGTCTTGGGGTTCTTCGGATCCGGGACGCCGAACTCTTCGCGGGCGATGCCGGGGTTGAAGCGCTGCGTGGTCTTCGAATCGATCTGGAACTGCTGGACCTTGCCCTGCGGCACGCCTTCGACGGCCTTGGTCTCCGGGGCGGCGACGTAGGTTGGGCCGACGAGGTAGTTGCCGTCGGCGAGCGAAGTCTTGTCGCCGAGCTTCACGAAGGCCGGTGCGCCCGGGGCATCGAACGCACGTGTGGGCGGCGTGGGGCGATCCTGTTTCTTGGGAGCCTGCTTCGCGGCCTTGGGGGCGTCAGCGGCGGTGAGCTCGACCTGCGGGGTCAGCAGCAGGAGGGCGAGGAGGAGTGTGTGGGGGAGGGTGGGTTTCATGTATTAAGGTTTACGATACGATTGTTCATTTCGCTGCCCGCAGCTTTTCCAATTCAACCAGCGATACCTTGAAGAGTTCCGTGGTGGATTTGTTGCGCGAGAATGCGATCAATAATTGGCCATCGTGCTCGATGGCATGCGGGTAGGCCAGCGAGTCGTTGAATGTCGTTGGGATGTCGAGCCGTGCCATCCGGTTGAACGAGAGGCCGTCTTCGGAGATCGCCAGATAGAGTTCGCGACGACGCATGGTCGTGTTGGCATTGGAAATGAGAACGCGATAGCCACGGCTGGTGAGTAAAGAGAAGATCTTACTCTTGGCGTTCGGATACTCCGTCTTCACCGGTGTACTCCAGGTTTGTCCGTGGTCATGCGAAAAGGCGCGGAACAGTCGGTCTGAGGTGCCGTTATCGCGAAAGACGGCCACGAGCAATCCGTCCGGCTGCTCCCATAAAATCGGTTCATCGGGACTGAGGCCGGTGCTGGCGCTGCTGGCCTGCTTGTCCACCACCGGCACCGCGCGCCAATCGCCCAGCGACTTCGTGCCGCCGATGAGCATGGAGACATTGAAGCCCGAGTCGCGCCGCGTCGTGATCCAGTCGCCCGTCGAGAGCTTCTGCGGCGCGAAGTTGTTGATCGCATCCTTGAAGACCGTGCCCTTCTCCTTCCAGGTGTTGCTCGGCTCGTCCCAAACGTAGGCAAGGAGATTCATGTCCCGGTCCGGCCCAAATCCACCGTGGCCTTTGAAAGTCGAAGTCAAGCCGAGCAACTCGCCATCGCGCACCCAGAAATCGCGAGCATAGAATCCGCGACCTTCGTCGGGCGCTTGCGTCAGCATCTTTGGCGCACTCCACTTCACCCCGTCATCACTGGTGGCAAAGCGAACATGCTGCGTCGGCCAGTCCTCAATCTTTGGACCGGCACTCCACATGCACCAAAACTTGCCGCCATGATGTATTAAATAGTTGTGCAGTTGAAACTTCCATTGCTCTTCCGGCGGGCAGACGACGGCGTGAGTTCCTTTGAGCAAGGGCAACCGGGCAAACTTCACCTTCGACGGATCACCATCCGTGCCGGGGAGATTCAGCATCGGCGCAGACGCATCGGCGGCGTGCAGCCCGGCCAGCGGGGCGAGCAGCAGGAAGGCGAGGAATTTGAGGACGGGCTTCATGGTTACCTAATCTTGAACGTCACTCCAGCCCCGGTGTGCGCAACTCTTTGAGCGTCCGCCCGCTCAGCGGAACCTCAGGATGTAACCCCATCACGCGTTGGTTGCCATCGCCGCCGCCGGAGCCGGGGAGGCGGAAGACGGCTTGCCAGTTGATGGCGTGAGCGGGGGCATTTTGCTTCATCTGCTCGGCGCGGGAGTAGTTAGCCTCTACTTTGGCTTTGGCATCCATGTCCTGGCCTTTGCTGGCTTCGAGCTTCTGCACCCCAGCGCGGGTGTCCACGAGGAGTTTGGCGTAATCGAGGCCGTATTGGACGAAATTTAGTCTGCGGCGGTATTTTTCATCGGTGGCGGCGAGTTTCTTCGCGGCGGCATCGAGATGGGCCTGCGCCTGGGCGAATAGCTCGGGCGTGTATTTTTTAGGTAGATCATAGGCACGGAAACGGCTCGGCTCCTTCGCAACGAACTCCATGCGCGTGCGCTCCAGGAGCTGCCAGTAGGCCTTCACGTCCGCTGCGGCCGGGCCGAATCCGCGCTCATAATAATCGTCCATCACGGCGGCGACATCGGCCTGCGGATTCCACGCCAGATGCGCCAGCGCGTAGTAATGCGGACCTTGATTGGCCCAGTGCAGCCAGAATAAATCGAAGTAGAGGCCGACGGCATGATGTTCGGCGACGAACCGGAAATCCTCGCCTGCCTGCGTCATCGCCACATCGGGCATGCCCCAGCTGAGGCCCGCTGGGCTACCAAGATTCGGCCGCCACATGAGGTGTTTCGCTGTCGCCGCCCAGCCAGCGTGTTGCTGCATCGGTAGCTCGCGCTCCTTGGGCGAGCGCATGTGGAAATTGGCCACGCTGGAGATGATCACATTGTCGTCGGGAGCGATTCCTATGGGCGGATTACGGGCCAGCCCATACGCATTGAGCAGCACGAACAGGTCGCGGTCGGGAAAGCGCTCTTTCAGCAGGCGGGCGAGCGTGTTGGCGAAGCGCACATCGCGATTCGTCTGCGACACGCCCTGGAACTTCACCTTACCGCTGAAGACCCACTCCATCTTCTCGCCATCCGGATGGTCCCAAGCGAGGCAGTTTGCGCAGGTGCAGTGACCGCTGGTGTAGCCGTCATTGGGCGAGACATTGATGACGCGCAGCAGCGGGTCCGCGCGGAGTTCGAGTGAAACATCTTCCAACCACTGCTGCCATACCTTTGGGTTGGACGCGCAAAGTTTCGTGTTGGTTGACCGCTCCTTCACCGCCGTGCGACTGCCATCCGGTGCGGCGGCGAAGTAGTCGGGATGTGTCGCGCCATACTTCTCCCACCAACTGCTGAAACCATGCCCGCCATTGATGTCCATGGAGTCGAGCTGTATCCGCTGAAAACGTGCCCAGAGTTCGGGGGCGTCCTCTTTATTGTCGCCCAGTGAAGTCCTCACAATCATCCCCCCACGAGCCCGGATCTGCGGATGATAACGCCGCTCCATCGGCGCGATAGCCAGGCGTTCACGTTTGATCACATCCTCCTCGTCCGGCCAGAGCCAGCGCACGCCGAGCTGTTCCTGAATGAAGGAATATACCGCGTTCGCCGTCCCGTATTCCTGCTGGATGCCCGTCTTCATTGCCAGCCGACCCTTGGCCTCCATGTGCGCCGGGTCCCAACGGTCGCGTCCTGCGATGACGAGATACTTCTCATTTGCTACGATGAGCGTCTCCTCCGCGTGTTTGAAATCGAAGTCCGTCTTCGGAAACAAGGCCTTCACTACTGGATGCACGCCGATCCATATCGCCCGCTCCGGTAATGGCTGGGGTTCACCGTCGAGGATTGCAGGCTTCTGGCCGCTGATCTTCTCGATATATTCCGCCAGCGTCACGGCTGCGTCGCGCGTGCGCGGGGGCGCGTTCTTGAAAACGATGATCGGTGCCGGGGTGGTATCCTTAGCCACGAGCACGAAGTCGGCGGCATGAACGGTCCCAGCAATGCCCCCGATTAAGAGCGAGAGGCAGAGCGTAAAAATGAAACTTTGACGATTCAGGTTGATAACAATTTTACGTTGGGGGCTATCGTTGGATTAAGAGGCGGTGAACCGTAGGGTAAGGGATTCATATCCGACCTTTCTTTCGAAGTCGGGTTCCTTCTCCAGGCGATTTACCGAGCTCAGGATATCGATGCGGCCGACTTTCACGACAAGCTGTTGTAGTAGCGTCCGCACAAGCAGACGGGCATGCGGTGCACCGAGGCAGAGGTGCGTGCCGACGCCGAAGGAAACGTGGGGGTTCGGTTTACGGTCGAGTCGGATTTCGTGCGGGGCGGCGAAAGCTTTTTCGTCGAAATTGGCCGAAGCCCAACCCAGTGAGATGCGCTGCCCAGCAGGCACTTCGGCACCCTGTACTTGGGTGGTGACAGGGCAGGTGCGGCCGATGTGCGTCAGGGACATGAAGACCCGGAAAAACTCCTCGCTCGCAAGGACGATACGACGCGGATCCTCCCGGAGGTAACTGAGGGCGGCGGGGTTTTCGCCGAAGTAAGCAAGAATCGAAGTCAGGCTGTGGATGACCGTATCGCGGCCGCCCGCAAAGGTTAGATTGGCGAATCCCATCATCTCTTCGCGCGTGAGCGGGCGCCCTTGATAGTGGGCGCGGGTTAGGGCGCTGAAGAAGTCATTCCCAGGTTGCGCGGCCGCCCGATCAAGTTGCGCGGACAGGTAATCGTCAAGGGCGTTGCCTTGCTTGAATTCGCCGTTCGTGACCTTAAAGACGTGGATGCCCCAGCTGATATATTGTTTCGCTTCGCTCTCCGGGACATCGAGCAGGTAGGTCAACGCGCGGGATTGTATCGGCAGGGCGAAATCATGGACGGCTTCGATGGCTTCGCTGCGGAGAGCGTCGTCGAGCATTGTGCCGATCAGGGTTTCGACTTTGGTGATGATCTCCGGTTGCTTGGCTCGATTGAAGAATGGTTCAACGATGGCGCGGTATTCCGTGTGCTCGGGCGGATTTGTTTCGATGGGCAGTTGTCGCACCGAGCGGACCGCTTCTTCGGATGGAATCGGAACGCGGAAAGGCGTATCGGAACTGAACGTCTGCCAATCTTTGGCGGCTTGGCGGACTTCTTCATGTCGCAGAAGCATGCGAATCTTTTCACCGTTGATGGTGATATCGGTCGCGGCGGCGGCCGTGCGCTTTTCTTTGAAGGGGTCGCGTGACCCGAAGCCAAATGGACACTTACCGGATGACATGACTCAGTCGACCGTCACGTTCAATTCCGTGATCTTTCCCTGGTAGGGGTTAGGTACGGAATAATTGGCGGCCGGCTTAAGGCTGTCGTAGCCAAGGCAGAAATCTTCCGCCGGTTGCTTGAGCGTCCCAGGAGATTTGGTGGTGACGGCTTTCTGGTCTCCGACTTGCAGGCTCATCGTCCCGTTTAATTGGTTAAAGGATGCGACGATGCGGGTCGGCGTCGCGGGGAGTGGATCGACAGAAGTAAGGTCAGTGTTCTTGTCGATTGCGTGGCGGACGCTAAAGACGACATGGCCGGATTTGACGTGCAAGGCATAGCCGACATTGAGACCCCCGTGCGCCAAGACGATAGCATCTGTCTGATCGCCTTGCAGCGTGAAGGTATAAGTGAAGGCCTTGCCGTCGATCTGTGGTGCGGCGGCTTTGGCGAGATGGTCGCCGAGCTTGAGCTTCGAGAGGTCGTTGGCGGACTTTTTATTTTGATTACGCGGAGCGGTCGTCGTTGGTCCTTCGTGTTGGCCGGCCGGACGCTTATGCGCTTCAAGTTCGGCGAGACGCGAGGCGGCCTCATTTTGGAGCCGCGCGACAATGTCGGGATGTTCGGAGGCGACGTTATGCGACTCGGAGAGATCGCTGACGACATCATAGAGGGCTGGCCCGGTTTCGGCAGTTTTTTTATTCTTAGCCTGAAGCGCTTTGTGCGCTTCCGTGGAAGACTTTAGGTGCAACTTCCATTGCCCGATGCGAATCGCTTCGAGGGCGAAACCTTTGAAATAGAGATGCGTATCGCGGACCGCAGGGGCGTTCGCGGTTAACATCAGCGAGGAGATGTCGCGTCCATCGATGACGCGGTCGCTCGGAGTCGTACCGCCCGTGAGCGCCGCGAAAGTAGGTAACATATCGATGTTGCCGGCGATCTGGTTACACGTCGTGCCAGCCGGGATTTTGCCCGTCCAGCGCATGATGCAGGGTTCGCGAACTCCCCCTTCGAGATTCGTGCCTTTGTTGCCACGGAAGGGCGGGGCGTCGCGACCGGCGGGGCCGTTGTCGGAGGTAAAGATTACCAAGGTGTTTTCGTCGAGGTGGAGTTCCTTGAGCGTCGCCATGATCTGGCCGACTGACCAATCGATTTCTTCGACCGCGTCGCCTAATAATCCGTCGGTGCTCTTGCCGGCGAAGGCCTCGGAGGCCGCGACCGGATTATGGATCATCGTGTGCGGCAGATAGAGGAAGAACGGCTGGGTTTTATTATCGCGGATGAATTTAACCGCCTCTTCCGTGTAGCGCTTGGTCAGTAAGGATTGGTCGGGTTCGGTTTCGATGATTTTTTCATCGCGATATAGGGGCAGGGGCGGGTTGCCTTTGCGGCTGGCTTTCATATCATTGCTATAAGGCAGGCCGAAGTAATGATCAAAGCCTTGGCGGGTAGGGAGAAATTCCGGGTAGTGGCCGAGGTGCCATTTACCGATCATCAGCGTCGCATAGCCGGATGGTTTGAGAATCTCAGGAAGGGTTACTTCGTTGAGATTAAGACCGATGGTGTCTTGGGGGAAAAGGACGCCGGGGATCGAAACGCGCGCGTTGTAGCAACCGGTCATCAGGCAGGCGCGCGACATCGAGCAGACAGGCGTGGCGTAGAAACTCGTGAACTTCATGCCCTCGGAGGCCAGTTTATCGAGGTGCGGGGTGCGGAGGGTCTTGTTGCCGAAGGGCCCAATGTCGGCGTAACCCATATCATCGATGAAAATTAGGACGATGTTAGGTTTCGCCGAGGTCGCGGCGAAGGCCGCCCAGGGGGCGAGCAGAAGAAGTGCGAGGAGGCGTAAGGTTTTCATGAAATCAGATTATTCTTGGACAACATCTTTGCCTTTACCCTTTTTGCCTTTGCCCGCTTTGCCTTTGGTCTGCTCGGACAGGGTTTTCTGCGCGAGTTCGGAGTAAGCGACTAACTGCTTTTCCCAGGACTGGGTAAGTTCTTTCACCTTGTCCGGCATCTGGCTGGCGAGGTTGTGCTGCTCGGCGCGATCCGTCCGAAGGTCGTAGAGTTCCCAGGGGTCGTCTTTGGCTGCGACTAATTTGTAATCACCGATACGGATGGCCTTATTGTCTTCGTGCAGCCACCAGAGGCTGTCGCGGGCGATCGTGATATCGCTCTTAAGTGCCGCCACGAGGCTTTTGCCGGGAGCTTCGGGCATGGGGACGCCTTTCCAGTCGGTCGGCTTTTTTAGGCCGGCCAGCTCGATGATCGTCGGAACGATGTCCACCACGTGTGCGGGCGTATGGCGTAATTCGTTCTGGGCGCTGATGCCTGCGGGCCAATGCGCGATGAGTGGAGTGCTGATGCCGCCTTCGTGCACCCAAGTCTTGTGCCGACGATGCGGGGTGTTGGCGGCGCTGGAGAAGCCGGGTCCGAGGCAGAGAAACGTGGCTTCGCTGCCCATCTCAGCCTGCGGGTCGTGGCCGCCGTTACGGACCATGATTTCGGCGCTGGCGCCATTGTCGGAGGCGAAGAGGATGAGCGTGTTCTCGTACGCGCCCATGGCCTTCAATTGGGCGATGATGCGGCCGATTTCTTGGTCCATGCGGTCGACCATCGCGGCGTGGATGGCCATCTTGGTGGCCTGGAATCGGCGCTGTTCATCGGTGAGGCTGGTCCAGGGAATCGGACGGTTGATTTCGCCGTCGCCGAGTTTCTTGATCGCATCGGGGAAGGCGTAGGGAGGCCCGACTTCGGGTTCGAGCGCGGAAAGGGTCGTGTTTGTGATGCCCATTTCCGTCTGACGTTTGAAGCGTGACGTGCGGAGGGCTTCCCAACCGGCCAGATACTTGTCGCGGTACTTGGCGATATCCTGCGGCAGGGCGTGGAGCGGGAAGTGCGGGGCGATAAACGGAATGTAGTGGAAGAATGGCTTGTCCTTGTAGTTGGCCGCGTGGTCCTTGAGGCACTCGATGGCGTGGTCCGCCGTGGCGATTGTCGCGTAGTAGCCTTTTTCATCGACGGGCACTTTGACCGGCACGTCATCGATCAGGTTGCCTTTGGCCGTGAAGAAATTACCTTGGTTCACGACATCGAGGGAGCGATCGAATCCACCGGCGAGCACTGGACCGTCGATATGCCATTTGCCGCTATGGTAGCTGCGATAGCCGGCGGGCTTCAAGTAGTCGGGGAGCAAGCGGGCCCACGATTGACGGATGCCACTTCCGCCGCCACCCAGTTTGGGTAAGGCGTCGCGGTGGATTTGTTGGGCGTAATATCCGGTCAGCAAAGCACCGCGGGAGGGCCAGCAGCGGGCGGTGTTGTAGAATTGCGTGAAGCGGACGCCGTTGTTGGCGAGGCCGTCGAGGTTGGGCGTCGCGATCTCGCTGCCGTAGCAGCCGAGGTCGGAGTAGCCAAGGTCATCGGCCAAGATCAGGACGACGTTAGGGGGCGGTGCGGCGCAGAGAGGAGAACTGAAGCCGAGGACGGCGACGAGTAGGGCGACGAAGGAGCGCATGGGGGTGTGGGAAGGATACGGTGTGCAGCGTTGAAAGAGCAAAGGCGAATAATGGGGTCAGACCCCCCTTAATAGAGTCTGACCCCATTATTCGTGAGTCAGTGGCCTGGCCTCAATTCCAGTCAATAATGACGAAACTTACTTCTTCTTGGCGGACGGATTCTTGCCTTGGGCACTGACGACCTTGGGCTTATCGATTTTCTTGGCGCCGGCGGGGAGGGCGGCCTGATCGAAGGGGAGGATGGGGCCGTCTTCGAGGACCTTGAGTAGGACCTGTTTCACGTAAGTCTTATGCGGATTACCGGCATGAAGTTGGATGGCGATCAGGCCGTCGAGGGCGCGGCCCTTCTCGTCGTGATCGATGAAGATCGAGGTCGTCTGGCCGTTGACCTTGTGTTCGAGGCGATTGCCGCGAGCGATGACCGTGAACTCGTTCCACTGGGAGATGTCAGCCTGCACGCGTGGACGTTCGCCGATCTGCCAGCGTTGGCCGGTCGGGTCCATCACCACGTCGACGCCGTTATAGCCGAAGATGCCGCGACCGCGTTCTTCGTAAGTCATGCCCGTATGGACCTCGGTCGGATGGATATCGCATTGGTAGCCGAGGATTGTCCAGGGAGTGACCTCGGGTAGACGGCGGCTGCGGTATTGCACGCCCGAGTTGTTGTCGCCTACAACCTTGACCGTGGCGCGGACCTCGAAGTCCTTTGCGGTGCCATTCCAAATCAGGAACGAATTCGTCTTGGGCTTGCCGGGTTCGCTCGTACCGACGAGCACGCCCTCTTCGACTTTCCAGAGGCCCGGTTCGCCATCCCAGCCCGAGAGGTCCTTACCGTTGAAGAGAAGTTTGAAGCCATCTTGGGCGAAGGCGGGAAGGGCGAAGGTGAGCAGGAGGATGCGCAGGAGGTTCATGGGGTGGTGGAAAGATTCGGTGCAAAGGTGCAAAAGTGCAAAGGTGTATAAAGAAGACAGCCCTCGGAGCCAAGGGTTCCGAGGGCCGTAAGCGGAGGAGGGCAGTCCTCAGTCCAACTTCAGCACGCCAGCTCTCTTCTAGTTGCCTTAAAGACCGATGAAGACGAGCTGGCCGGCCTTGCTGTCCGGGATGATCAGCTGGCCATGGGCTTCGTCGACGTAGATGTCGGCGGCGGCCTGAAGTTCGAGGCCATCCGAGAGGAGGGCTGGGTGGGAACCATCGGCGTCATAGCGGGTCACGCGACCGAACATGACTTCCGAAATATAAAAGCGTCCTTTGGAGTCATGCACGATGCCGTCGCCGGAGCGGTGGCCCTTGGCGATGGTCGTGAAGATGCCGTCCTTATATTCCAGGACGTCGCCGGTGAAGAACTCGGCAAGGCGGATGCGACCGTCCTTCAGGACATCGACGCCGTTAGGGTTCAGCATGCGGGCGTTCGGGGCGATGACTTCGCTGACCTTGCCGTCGAGGGTGATGCGGAAGAGGCGGGCGATGACTGGGATGGCTTTGTGTTCAGGGCTATCGATCGGCCAGAGCTTATTGTTGGCGTCGCGCATTTTCGTCACGGCGCCCATGTCGGTGACTAGGATGCTCTGGCCGGAAGGTTCGACTTCGACGTCGTTCAAAAAAGTCGGAGCGGTCGGGAAATCCTTCGGACCGGCAAGGACGGACTTGTTGCCCTTGGCGTCAATCTTCCAGACCGTATCGAAGTCGGCCGTGATGATGAAGCCGCCGGCGAAAACCGTGCCCTTCGGGTCATTGAGGCCCGTGGTGAAGTCGGTGACGGTCTCGCCGTGGATGCGGACAATTTTTCCGTCGCCGTCACCGGCCTTGCGGCTTGGGCCCATGAGGCTGACGAAGAGGTCGCCATCGAAGCCACGGGTGACGCTCTCCGGGTTGGCGCCGACGGCCAGCTTACGCGGAGCGGCCGATACAGGTGCGAAAGCAAGGGCAGTAAGGAAGAGAAGGGCGATCTTCATAAGGCCCTTATTTCCGCCGCGCCGCCGAGCGGAGTCAAGCGGTCAACCTGCAATCAGCCAAATCGCGGCGAAGGCGGTGAGCCAGGCCAAGATATTTTCAAAAGCGTTTTGTTTGATGCGCTTCAGGATTAGCCAGCCCAGCACGATGCCGGCGACGACACCTGGAAGCAGAATAAAATTAGTCATGAGTGACGGTCCGGTGACAAGTCCGAGGCTGCCGCTGAAGGGTAGTTTGAAGAGGTTAATGAAAAGGAAGAAGCGGCAGAAGACGCCGAGGTGTTCCTTCTTCTCCAGATGTTGGGCGAGCAGGTAGACCGTCATCACCGGCCCGGCGGCGTTGGCGAGCATGGTGGATACACCTGAGACGAATCCCATGCCCCAGGTGAAGGTACGGTGGCGGGTGAGCGCGAGGAGTTGTTCGCGGCGGCGATTGAGCACGACGTTGAAACCGAGCAGGGCGAGGATCAGCACGCCAATCACAATGCGTGCGGTGCCGTTGTCGACTTGGTCGAGTAGGAACCAGCCGGCGAAAACGCCGATAATCGCCGCGGGGACCATGGGGATAATCTGCCGCCAACTACCGCCTCCGCGATTGATGAGGAAGCCCATGAAGTCGGCGACGATGAGCATCGGCAGCACGATGCCCACCGAGGGCTTGGCACCGAAGATCTTAGCCATCAACACGACGTTGAGGGTAGCAGTTCCGGCTAGGCCCGATTTTGACAACCCGATGCAAAGGGCCCCGAAGAGGGCGAGCAGTAGAATCCAGCCGTCAGCGGGGAGGAGGGTGTGTTCGTGGATCCAATTCATCATTCGCCGCAGTGAGTCGCAATCCGACTCAGCGGGCGAGCGTCTTCATCTGTAGGTGGCGGTATTCCATCTGGCCGCGATCGCCTTCGAGCCCGATGGGTCCGGTCTCCGGAATCTTCAAAGCGTCCTCGAGGACTTCGCCATTGCATTCGGCATGGGCGATGCCGCCCTTCACGGTGACGATGAGTTCATTCCAATCTTGGGCCTTATATTTTTTTAAATCTTTGTAAGGACCCGCGAGAAGGTAATCGCGACACTGTAACTGAGGCTTGCGCAGAAAGACGCCGCTGTCGGCGTTGGGCGTGGCCCGGAACTCGAGTTTGAGGATGAAGTCTTGGGGGAAATCCAGCTGCGTCGATAGCGCCTGGATGCGGCGACCTTCGGCAGGCGTCGTGATAACGAGGCGTCCGTTGATGGCACGGTAGCGTCCGTCGGAACTGGCGGTCTGGCCGTCGAACTTCTCCTCGGCCTTGATCTCGACGATAAAGGGAGCATCGGGCTTGGGTGCCTTCGGTGCCTTGCGGGGCGGGGTGATACGGTAGCCCCAGCCGGTGAGGTCCTTGCCGTTGAAGAGGCTCACGAAGCCTGGGTCGGGCTTGAATGCCTCGGCTTGAGTGTCGAGGTAACCGAGCGTCGCGAAGAGCGGCCGCAGGGCGGAGGCCCATTTGGCGTAACCTGCACCATTGAGGTGGAGTAGGTCGGGAAAGAGAGCGGGGAGGGCTTCACCTTCGGCATTGGCGAAGAGTCCATAAGTATCGAGTACCGTGAACTGCGGGTCGTTCTTCACCGCGGCGTCGAAGAGCGCATTGACGGCGTTGATGGTTTCTTTCGGACGCTTCTTCGTGGCGGAGCTTGGGAAGACGCAACAGACGATGACTGGCATCTTCGGGTCATGGGCTTTGAGCGCAGCGACGATCTTCTGGAAGTTACGGCCGATGGCATCGACGGGTACTTCGACCTCGATGTCATTTGTGCCCATCAGGAGTACCACCGCTTTCGGGTGGAGCGAGAGTACGTCTTCCTGTAATCGAATGAGCATGCCGCGGGTGGTGTCGCCGCCGATGCCGCGATTTGCGAGCTTCATGCCTTCGAAGGACTTTTTGAAATCCGTGCCCCAGCCTTGGGTGATGGAGTCGCCCAAGAAGACGACGGCACCTTGGTCGTTGGTCACATCTTTGGCCCACTGGGGGCGGCTCGTATTCCAGCGCTTCACGTAGCCGTCATAGCGACGCAAAGCGCCTTCGCCCGGAAGCGAGGCTTCGGCCGCAGGCGGGGGTAGGGCGAAGTGCTCGGCTGAATCTGGTTCCGCAGCGACGAGACTTATAAGATTAGAGACTAAGACCCAAGCAAGGAGAGGGCGCATAAGACGTGGAGGATAGTAGGGTTATTTTTTGGCGAGGGTCAGTTTATTCCATTCTTTCCATTTCGCTTCAAGTTGGTGCGCGAGGATGGGGTGTGCTTCGGCAAGGTCGTTGGTCTCAGAGGGGTCTTTACGGACATTGAACAAGCCGCTCGTTTTTCCCACATGGACGAATTTCATATCCCCTTCCCGGATAGCGAAGTTATTGTCGTACAGTTTCCAATATAAAATACCCCGGGCCGGGACGGCATTCTTTTGGCTAAGCCATGGAAGCAGGTCATGGCCATCGACTTTCTGGTCGGCGGGGACGGTGGCTTCGGCTGCCGCCAGAAGTGTAGGGAGCAGATCCAGGGAGCACACGGGTTCATCGGATACTTGCGCCGCCGGGAGGTGGGATTTCCATTGGACGAAAAAAGGGATGCGGATGCCGCCTTCCCAGCACTCAATTTTGCTGCCCCGCAAGGGGGCGTTGCTGCCACCGTTTTCGGCGGAGCCTTTAATGAGCGC
>CAILOT010000029.1:0-18618 GCA_903835965.1 uncultured Opitutia bacterium | reverse complement strand
GGTCAGGATCGGGCCCGGGTCTACGCCCATCAGGTTTTGACCGTTCCAAATGCCATGCAGATTCGATGCTTTGCCATATTCAGGCCGGGTGTTGCACCAACTTTCAAAACTATCGGAAAGGCGTAAGCCGATTTCAAAATGGAGGTGGGCTCGGTCTTTGGGAATGGCGTCGTTTCCGGTGGAGGTGTGCCCCATCACGCCGATAATTTTTCCGCGGGCGATGTTAGCCCCGACCTTGAGGCTTGGCTCGATGGAACTGAGGTGGGCGTAGAGCGTATAGACGGGCAGTTCGGCGTGTGGGTGGATTAAGACGATGTATTTGCCGTAAGCCCCGTTGGGCTTGGGGTTCAGGTAGGCGACCTGTCCGTCGAGTGCGGAAAATATAAGGTCAAGCGGCTCGCCGGACTTCGTCTGGCGGATCGAGCGGATGTCGATGCCTTCGTGAAAGCGATGGCCGGCGTCGCGCACCATCCCGAAGGCGCCGGATTCGACTTTATGCGATTCGGTCGCTTGCAGGTATTCGGCAGGAGTCCGGGCGATAGCCCGGTCCATTTCGGTGGGCCAGACGATTTCCGAAGCAACCAAGGACGTCGCTGCTCCCCAGAGCAGGACGGCGATCCATGGGCGTGAGAAATGAATCACAAACCTTCGGCTTGTTTAAGTTTACGAAGTTTCAAGATCGAGATATCGAGGCGTTTATTGATGTCTGCCACGGCCTCGGCGTTCGATAAGCCCTTCTTCTCCACATGAAACATGAGGTTCCCGTCGACGATCTGCTCATCGATGGGCATGATGCCTACCGCCTGGTCGTTGATGACCAAGACGAAGTGCCGCCCGATGGCTTCTTTGCTGTATTTCATGATGTCGACGGCGGACTTACGGTTTACTTGCACGAGGAGGAATTGCTGACGTAAGTCGGCATCGCCGCTGGTGATGATGCGGGTGCCGAGGATGTTTTCGGCCGGCACGAGTGCGGCGGTCATCACGGTGATGCCGATGCCGCTGACGGGCAGGTGCACCTCAAGTCGCATCGAGGGGCTGGCGGAGGGGGAGGCCTCGACGAAGATAGAGGCGATTTCCTTAGGGATGTCCGGCGTGCAACCGAACATTAAGACGGCGACGAAGCTAAAAGTGAAACGGAGGAGTGACATAAAGATTAACCGACGAGCAAATCAAGGCTCGCGCTGACTTGCATGATGTGGGCGGGCTGCAGGTCGAGGGCGGGCACGAGGTAGATTTGTTTGGTGGCGGAGTGCTGGTAGGGAATATGTCCGTCGACCGCGGGGCCGGCTGCCCGGATGATACGTTTACGTTCAAGCAGCATCGCGAGGATGTGCTTGAGGACTTTCTTGTCGTCTGAGGGATCGGCGTCGTCTTCGAAGAGCGAAAGAAAAAACTCTTCGCGGGAAGCGAGCAGCTGCGCGCGCTGGGCTTGTTCCTCTTCGCCGCGCTCTTTTACTTCGCGGGTCCAGCGACCCAGCAATAGTCCGTTCGGCTTGAAGCTTGCGACATGATCTTTAAGGACGTCGACCCGCTCGATGTTGCTGCCGAGCGGCTTGTAGACGATGCATGTGACGATGTCGCCGGCACGAAGTTCGTTGCCGCTCGCGGCGCAGTGACGCGCAATAGGTTTAACCTGCCAATCCATAGGCGTTAAGAGAAGAGCAGAAAGGCGGGCGAGCAATCCCATTCCCCTTGGTTTGCGGGTGACTTATCCGCCTCCAGGTTTTAAGCCTGCGACATGACTGAAACCCAATCCCATGGCGTAGCCTTGCTGGTGGTCGATGTGCAACCCACGTTCTTGAAGGTCATGCCCGAGCCGGAGCTCTTTCTTCGTCGTTGCCGCTTGGCCGTCGCTGCTGCTCGTCTTCTGGGCGTGCACGTGATTTTTACCGAACAAGTGCCGGCCAAACTCGGGCCGACCCATCCTGATTTGCTCGCGGGAGGCGAAGGTGACCCGCATGTCGTGGGTAAGTCCGCCTTTTCAGCCTTGGGTGCTCCGGGTTTCCGAGATCTGCTCCGCGACCGGGGTATCGTGCATCTTTTGGTCTGCGGTCTCGAGGGGCCGGTCTGCGTCTACCAAACCGCCGTAGAAGGCCTGCGGAGCGAATTGGGTATAACATTGTTATCTGACGCCATCACATCGCGTCGGGCGGAGGATCAGCAGGCCTGTTTCGCGGCCTTGCGGCATGCGGGGGCGCAAGTCTTACCCGTGGAGACGGTTTTCTACGCGATGTTGGGTTCGGCCAACCACCCGCAATTCCGGGCCTTCACCGAATGGGTGAAGAATAGCTAGACGGACTCGACCGTCAGTTGCGGAGCGGGGGCTGCGGCATCGCCCTCGGGTAAGCCGGCTTCGGTCCAGGCGGCAAAAGCAATCATGCCAGCATTATCTCCGCAGTGCTTGGGCTCGGCGACCAGCAGGGGTAGTTTTTGCTGCTGGGCCAGCTGCTGAAGACGTTCCCGTAAGGTGCGATTATTGCCCACGCCACCGGAGAGGCCGATGGATCGGTAAGATCCTTGGGCGAGGGCCGAGTTAGTTTTCGCCAGCAGTTGGGCGAGGATGGCGTCTTGGTAACTCGCGCACAGATGGGGCAGGTCGGTGGCGACTTGTTCATCCGACATTTTTTCCAATTGATACCGGAGCGCGGTCTTGAGGCCGGAGAAGCTCATGCGCAGGTCAGCTTTTTCAGGGATGCCTCGCGGAAAAGTGAACAGGCTTTTATCGCCCGATAGGGCCTGCTTTTCGATGAGTGCGCCGCCGGGATAGGGCAGGCCGAGCAGTCGCGCGCCTTTGTCGAAAGCTTCGCCGGCGGCATCATCCACCGTACGGCTGATTACCGTTATCTTTAAATTTTCATCTAAGCGGACGAGGAGCGTATTCCCTCCAGAGACAATCATACCTAAGTGGGGAAGCAGGGTGTTCCTTGCCGTCAGGAAAGCTTGCGGGCTTTGGGCGTGAAGCGGGATGAAGGCCGAATGCACGTGGGCTCGGAGGTGATTGACGCCGACGAGGGGGCATTTCAGCGCCATCGCGAGGGCTCGAGCCATCGTCACGCCCATGGAAAGGCAGGGGAGGAGTCCTGGGCCGCGAGTGACCGCGATACGTGTGACGCCTGGTAGGTCGGCACGGAAGGTTTCTAGGAGCAAGGGGAGGGCCGAGAGGTGCATGCGGCTGGCGAGTTCGGGCACGACCCCGCCATATTTTTCATGCTCGGCGGCCTGGGAGCTGATGAGCTCGCGCGACAGTCCCATAGCCGGGTCGAAAAGCGCCAAGGCTGATTCATCGCAGGAACTTTCGATGGCCAGTATCATCTGGAGGTATTCAGGGTGAATTACGGAGCGGCTCAATCTCGATTCGTCTGGCGGTGAAGAAAAGACCGATTAACGCTGGAGGCTGTGGATTCAGCGTCACGCCATCATGCGATTGTCAATCTGCTGCGATCCCGGTCTCGCGGCGGGATGGTCTCGATGGCCCAGTTGGTCGAGGCCGCCCTTTATGCGCCAGGTTTAGGGTATTATGTTTCCGAACGCGTGCGCGTCGGCAAGGCCGTCGGGACCGATTTCACCACCGCCGCGGCCCTCGGCCCGATGTTCGGTGAATTAATCGCAGGCGCTGCGCGCACCTTGGTTGGTGGTGACACAAGTTCCTATGCGTTGATCGAAGTCGGGTCGGAGCCCGGCCAATCCCATTTTGAAGGCGTGCGCGCCAAATTTTCCGAACTCCGTAGCTTTGCGTTCGGAAATACTCCTGAATTTCCGGCTCGTTCCGTCTTAGTCGCCAACGAGCTGCTGGACGCTCAGCCCTTTCATCGGTTTATTTACCAAAACCACATTTGGCGGGAACTCGGCGTACGGGTGGATGGCGCCGAATTATCCATCGAAACTCTAGCGGAATTCTCGACGGAGCTCGCCGAAGTATTTGCAGGTTCATTGCCCGAAGCCGCCGAAGGTTGGATCATTGACGCGCCGCTGGCCGCGGAAAACCTCCTGACACGATTGCTCTCCGGGGATTGGTCGGGCGTCGTGATTCTTTTGGATTACGGTAAGACCATCGCCCAATGTCTCGAGGATTCGCCCGCGGGTACGGCCCGGGCGTATCGCGGCCATCAACTATCTACGGCCATCCTGGAAAACCTAGGTTCGCAGGATTTAACGTGTCACGTGCTATGGGACCGGATTGAGCCGATTTTGGTGCGATCGGGATTCAGCGGGGTCCGCTTGGATCGACAGGAAGCTTTCTTCGTTAAAAATGCAGGGGTGGAGATGGAACGAATCGCAATGTCGGGCGACCATGAGGCCACCGGTCGGTTAAGGGCTTTGACTCACCCGGCCCATTTCGGGGCTAAATTTCAGGTTCTGTATGGTGTCCGATAGGAAGATTTCTGAAGCCACGCTCGACCTCGCCTGAAGAACCTCTTTTCTGGGGAGCACCCCTATTTTATATCATGAAGTCTTCTCTTTTCGCTTCTTTCGCCTTCTTCCTTGGCGCGGTCTCCTTGCCGGCTGAGGTAAAGATCATCCAAGCCTTCGAAGGCGATGGCTTTGACAGTTGGCAGACGACTGGTACGGCTTTCGGGCTGGCACCGATCGCGGGCAAGGTCGATGGCGTGAACGGCGAGTTCCGCCAGTATGTGGGCAACGCTCTCGCTTGTTCTGGACATCGGGGCGATGCCGCCACCGGCACTCTGACTTCTCCGGAGATCAAGCTCACCCATCTTTTCCTCGGTTTTCTCATCGCCGGCGGCAATCATCCCGGCAAGGCCGAGGTGCAGTTATTGGTGGGTGGCAAGGTCGTCCGGCATGCGACCGGTGCCAATGATCTGACGCTGCGCGAGATCGTTTGGGACATCGCTGAATTCAAGGGTAAGAAAGGTATCATCCGCATCGTCGATGACGCTGTCGAAGCTTGGGGTATCATCGCCGCCGACCAGTTCGTCTTTTCCTCCGATGCTCAGCCGAAGTTCGATAAGGCCGGTCGTCCGAAACCCAAGGCCGACGGCAATCTTGTGCGCGTCGCCGGCGAAGGAACGGCCGCCCTTGAACCCGGTGCGACGTTCAAGACCAGCGCCGATCATGCCGTGACCGGGGTCACCTCGCCTACCGCGATTTCGTTCGGCAATGACGGTAGTCTTTACGTCGCTGAAACGCATCGGTTCCGCTTCGGCGTCGAGGATGATCGCAGTAATCTTTTCTGGTACCACGACGACCTCGCGTCCAAGACCAGCGCGGACCGTCGGGCGCTCCATGATAAGTGGAAGGATAAGAAATCCATCGAATGGATGACCGCGAAGTCCGAGGTAATTCGTTATTTAGGCGGTGAACAGGCCGATGGTGCTTTCACGACGCAGAAGGTCTTTGCCGAGAAATTTAATGACGTCCTGGATGGCACGGCTGGCGGTGTCATGGCGTGGGATGATAATGTCTACTTCGCCTGTATTCCGAAACTTTGGATGCTGCATGATGCCAAGAACGACGGCGTCTCCACCGAACGTAAGGTGATTGAGGATGGCTTCGGCGTCCGCGTTTCTCTTTCCGGTCACGATATGAATGGCTTCGCCATCGGACCCGACGGCCGCGTCTGGGGCACCATCGGCGACCGTGGTTTCAATTTCACCACGAAGGAAGGTAAGAAATATGATTCTCATAACCGCGGAGCGATCTTCCGTTTCGAACCCGACGGGACGAACTTCGAAGTCGTCCACTTTGGTCTACGTAATCCGAAGGAAATCGCCTTCGATGAATTCGGTAATGCTTTCTCGGTGGATAATAATTCCGATCAAGGTGATGCCGCACGCGTCGTTTATGTCGTCGAAGGGGCTGATTCCGGTTGGGAAATGGAACACCAGGCGATGCACACGTTCCACCGTGAAATCGGCCTCGAACAGCGTCCACTTTCTCGCTGGATGACCGAGAAGGTCTGGGAACTGCAGAATACCGCTCAACCTGCGTTCATCATTCCACCTTCCGCTTACATCACCTCGGGGCCTTCAGGTCTGACTTATCACCCGGGCGCAGGCTTCCTCGAGTCCGAGGCCCAGCATTTTCATATCTGCGATTATCGCGGTTCGGCCGGGGCTTCCGGCATCTGGTCCTTCAAGATGGAGCCAGCGGGTGCCGGCATGAAGATGACCGAATCACACCAAATCCTCTGGGGCGTCGCCGCGACCGATATCGAATACGATTGGAAGGGTCGACTGGTCGTCGCCGACTTCATCACCGGCTGGGAATCTCATGATGCTGGCCGCATCATCACGCTTGAGGCCAATAAGGTCATGAAGCCCGAGGTTGTCGCGACGGTCGCAGATCTGATCAAAGGCGGATTCACGAAGTCCTCGTCCGCTGATTTGGCCAAGCTTCTTTCGCACGCCGATCAACGCGTGCGTCTGCGCGCCCAGATCGAACTGACTCGCCGGCCTGACGCTGCCGACCGATTTGAGGCCGCTACCAAGTCGGATAACGCCCTTGAGCGCCTGCATGGCGTCTGGGGGCTTGGCATCCTTGCCCGTCGTGGTCCCGCCATCGCTCCTGGTGAAGCTTTCAGCGGTAAGCATACGCCCTTGGCACCGCTCGCCGAGCGTACCGCCGCGGCTCAGCGACTCGTGCCTTTGCTTGCCCATGCTGACGCCGAAGTCCGTGCACAGGCCGTCCGTGCGCTCGAAGAAGCCCCGCTGAAGGGTAATGACCTTCCGCTCGGCAAACTGATCCTCGATCCGTCTGTGCGCGTCCGTTCTTTCGCCGCCATCGCCGCGGGTCGACTGGGTGCCGATAAGTATCTTTCCGAGGTCCTTACGATGCTGAAAGAGAATGCGGATAAAGATCCCGTACTTCGTCACGCTGGGTCTTTTGCGATCGACTTGATCTGTCAGAGCTCCGCCTCGTTGGAGACCGTAGCCCAAGATGCCAATGAATCTGTCCGTATGGCGGTCGTGATTGCTCTCCGCCGCCGCCTTGATGCTTCGGTGTCGCGCTTTGTTGCTGACCGCTCGGTGTTGGTCGCCGATGAGGCCATCCGTGCCGTCCACGATTTAAGCCTCGAAGCGGGCCGGCCGGCCGTCGCCGCCTTGATTGACCATCTGGAGACTCGGGAATGGACGACGTTCATGCTCCGTCGTCTGACGCATAGCGCTTTCCGGCTTGGCGGAGCGCAGAATGCCGCCCGCGTGGTTGCGATCGCCGTGAACGAAAAACTTCCGGTCGAGGCCCGTGCCGAAGCTCTGCGTCTCCTTGCACAGTGGTCTAATCCCTATCCGGTTGACCAGTCTACGGGTCATTGGGCTCCGTTGCCTTCGCGCGATGCCAAGGAACTCCGGGACAGCCTGAGCGCCGGTCTTCCCGCTTTGCTGAAGGGTGATTCGGATATCCTCCGCGCCTCTTTGGAACTCGTCGAACAGTATAAACTCGAAGTCGCTTCGCTCTCGAACGAACTCCTTTCGAGTCTGGTCGCTAACGTCAAGTTGAGCGGTTCCGCTCGGGCGAAAGCTTTGGAGTTATGGCTTGAACGTAAGCCTGCTGATTTCACCGAGGTCGCCGGTAAGTATGCCAAGGATACGCAGGACGACGTGGCCATGGTGGCCGTCGGCGCCTTGGCGCACCTGAATCCGGCGCAAGGCCTCATCGAGCTTTCGAAGGCGGTGACGGCGCCTTCTGCGGCCCGTCAGCAAGGTGCTTGGAAGGCCCTTGGGAAGTTACAGGCTGCCGGAGCCGAAACGCTCTTCATTGAGCACCTTAAAGCCCTCGAAAAAGCCAAAGGGATTTCCCCTGCCGCCATTGAGCTGCTCGCCGCGGCTTCGCTTCGGGCTGAGCCAGCCGTCGTGGCCGCGCTCGCCACGACGCAGAAAGCCTTGGCCGAGGGTGCGGACAAACTTTCCAGGTGGATGCCGGCCCTCGAAGGCGGCGACGCCAAGAACGGCTTCGCGCTCTTCCAGGCCTTGCCCGCGGGCCAGTGTCTGCGCTGTCACCGGGCTTCCGATGACGCGCATGCCGCTGGCGGTGAAGCCGGCCCGAATCTCGTCGGCGTGGCCAAGCGCGGTGATCGTCGCTACTTGCTCGAATCAATCGTCAACTCCGGCGCCGTCGTCGTCGCAGGCTATGGTTCGGTGAATATCGAGCTCGCGAATGGTGGGGCCTTGGTGGGCGCGTTGCTCAAGGATGCGCCGGAGTTCGTGGATATCGATGTCGCGGGTAACCGCTGGCGGGTCGCGCGCAAAAATATTAAGTCCATGACTGCCCCGGTTTCGGGCATGCCTATTTTGGATGCTGTGCTTTCGCTTAATGAAGTCCGCGATTTGGTCGCTTGGCTCTCTTCCTTGGATAAAGAAGCTAAGGTCGCTAAGGGCGCAAAGGCTGCAAAACCCGCCATGCCGGCCGAACCTAAGCCCTTGGATATTTCGACGATCAAGCCGGTCGCAGCCGCCGCCGGGGTCGATTCGGCCGTGATGGCGGCCGGCAAACAGGGCTTTATGCTCTGCATGGCCTGTCACGGACCCAACGCCGAAGGCACGGTAATCGCGCCGCCCTTGGCCCTGTCGAATTGGGTCAATGGTCCGGCGGAAAACCTGATTCGCATCCAGCTCCGCGGGTTGCAGGGGCCGATCAAAGTTTCGGGTAAGGATTATGTCACGCCTGTGCCTATGCCCCCGCAAGCGCAACAGACCGACGAGCAGATCGCCGCCGTCTTGACTTATGTGCGCAATAGTTTCGGCAATTCCGCCCCGGCCGTAAAGCCGGAGCAGGTCAAGGCGTTGCGCGGCGAAGTCGGTAAGCCGCCATTAACGGCCGTCGAATTGGTGCCGACAAAATAAAAATCATCCTCTGAACTTGGCTCGGCCCCTTCTTGGGTCGGGCCAAGTTTAGTTTACCTTATCGCGGCTGATTGACGTGCCGTTGGGGTTCCGGAATTCCACGAATTCGATGCCCGCCCGTGGCACGATGACGGCGGCTTGCGGTATCGACTTGTGAGATTGTTTAACGCCAGGCTTTTCTTCCACCGTGGCGACGAGCAATCTGCCGTCGCGTTCAGTCTTCAGGAAGCGCACTTCGGTGCTGAAGTTAGTCTCGTTGAGCGTATACGTGAGCACCATTTCCTTAGAGAAATCTGGGGCCACGGCATTTTGCCCATGGAGTGCGGCAGGCTGGTAGGTTTCGGCGAAAGCCTGGGTCTCGGTGAGGATGGCGGTAGAAACGCCGAATGGTCGATTCATGGTCCTAGGTGCTGGCGCATCGTTTTTTCGCACCCTGAAGAATCGTTCGAGCGGACGAAAAGTGACTGGGGTCAGGTCGGCCTTGGGGACGTTCTTAAGATTGATAAGACCCGCGCGGCCGTCGGGCAGGATGCCGATTTCAGCCGCCAGGCCGCCTTGGTTGCGCAATTGCTCCCATTTCCGTCCTTCGCCTTCCTTGACGTAAAAAGCTTCGATACCGAAGCGGAAGCCATTACGTCGGGTGAGGCCTCTGAGGTAGGTGCCAGCGTTTGGCCGTGAGAGTGTTGGCGTGCCTGCCTCGCCGAAACCCTCGGCGTTCTTGGTTAAGGGCAGGAAAATCAGGGTGTCGTCCGGCAGCTGCCAGTAGGGCGCGCGCATGCTCCTGTTATTTTTGGTTTCGGGATGAAGTTGGTGCCACTCCTCATCGAGTAAGCGCTCTTGCCAGTGGTGAACGGGGCTGAAGTCGTAGCTTAGAATCACATAGTCGCCTTTCAGTAGATCGCGCGGGTCGATGGGGCGGCAGCGGAGGGTGAAACGTTCCCCTGAGGCCATCGGTTGGTGATGATGCCAGACCATCCAGCCGATCGTTCCGGCCTGCAACGCAACGGCACCGATGAGCAAAAGACGGGCGTACGGCTTGGCTTTGCTGATCAAGGCTTCCATCCACGCCGGACGGTAATCCGCCATTTCAGTAGAGAGGTTTTTTTCGCTCTGGGTTTTCCATACGCGCGCGAGAACGAAAAGAATGACCCCGATGAGGGCGAAAAATCCGGCCATCGTGAGCATGCCGAGGTCGTGTCCGATGTCTACATAGCGCGTGATAAGCCACGAGAGGAAAACCATTGAACCATAAACGTAGGGCCGAAGCCGGCCTTCGTTGAGTCCCAATCGAATGAGCCACACGGCCAAGGCGAGCGTGCTGAAGTTAGCGATTGCCTTGATGACGACGCCGCCAATCGGGCTTTGCGTAAAATCGTAATTGTTGGCGATACCGATAAGGAGGGTCGTCAACGCGATACCTGCGGGCCAGATGCGTAAGTTAAGCTGCGAGCGGACGGCGGCCCAGAGGGCGAGCAGGGCGAGGCTAAGGATGAGCAGGCTGGTTAAGGTCTCCTGCTTAAAGAAATCCGAGCGGTGGGTGCTGTTGATGTCGCCGAGGACCAGTGTGATTACGGTGACGCCGACGCCGCCAATGAAACGCCAGCCGCGTGCCCGAGCATCGCCGGTTGCATGCAGAGAAGCTATGACCAGCGGCAGGACAAAGTAAGGTATGCCGATGTCATTTCCGAAATAAATCCACGCAAACATCGTCGTCCACGCTACGGCGCCAGCGAGGGCCGGCCGGGCTTTGCGATACGCCGCCCAGGCCGCTGGTGCGAGGAGCGCGAAGAACACAAGCCGATGATTCGCGGCCTGGTTGTGCCATTCCGCCCCGAAGCCGAAACTTTGTGATTCGTAACTAAGCCAGACGCCTGCCAGAATGAGGCCGCCGAGGTAGAGCAATGTCGAGTCGAGCAGGACCGCGAAGGGTAAGGTGCCGATACACCAAGCCAGGATTGCATCCGGGCTATGTGCGTCGAGGTGGTAGATCTGCCCGGTAAGCGCGATCGCGGCGCCGAACATGATGCATCCTGCGAGGTGCCCTAGGACGGAGCCTTGGCGTGAGTGGCGGTTCGAATACCAAAGCCCGATGCCTTGGAGGCCGATGAGACCGCCGAGAACCGTGGCCAAGCGCCCCGAGCGCGAAAGGTCATCCCAGTTATGTCCAATGACGAGAAGGAGGGCGGCGCCTAGCAGGAGCACGCCGAAGGTGCGCAGGGCGAAGGCGAGGCGACCGCTGGTGACATCTTCTTCGGGGTAGCGGGCGAGGAGGCGTTCGCGTTGTCCGGCGGGCAGTAGTCCGTCCTGTTGCCAGAGTTGAGATTCCTTTTCCAACCATGCGCGGAAACCTTGAGGGAGCGACATACGGACAATTTAGCGACCGAGGTCGTGGGTGAAAGCCGGAAAACGTGCCCCGGGTATTGAAAAAATTAATATCAATAATCGAGGCGGCTGATGCGCCCAACAAAAAGCCCCGAGGTTGCCGGGGCTTCGGGGGGAGAGGTCCCGTCGCCTTAGGCGATGGTGACTTCTTTATTGAGGTAGACGTCTTGGATCGTGTGCAAGAGCTTAGCACCTTCGGCGATCGGGCGTTGGAACGCCTTACGACCGGAGATGAGGCCTTGACCGCCGGCACGCTTATTGATGACAGCCGTCTTGACGGCTTCGGCGAAGTCATTGTTGCCGGAAGGACCGCCGGAGTTGATCAGGCCGATGCGACCCATGTAGCAATTGGCGACCTGGTAACGCGTGAGGTCGATCGGGTGATCGGTTGAGAGATCGGTGTACATGCGCTTGTCGATCTTGCCGTACGAAGATTCCGTGGCCTGGATGGCCAGGTAGCCGCCGTTGTTTTCCGGAAGCTTCTGCTTGATGATGTCGGCGCAGATGGTGACGCCGAGGTGGTTGGCTTGGCCGGTGAGGTCAGCGGACACGTGGTAATCTTTATCCTTCTGTTTGAAGGCGCTGTTACGGGTGTAGCACCAGAGGACCGTCGCCATACCCATTTCGTGGGCGGCTTGGAAGGCGTGGGAGACTTCGATGATTTGGCGATTGGTTTCGGCGGAGCCGAAGTAGATCGTCGCACCGACGGCCGCGCAGCCCATGTCGGCGGCTTGCTTGATCGTGCCGTACATCACTTGGTCGCCGACGTTGGGATAGGTGAGCAACTGGTTGTGGTTGATCTTCACCATGAAGGGGATCTTGTGGGCGTAGCGACGGGAGACGCTGCTGAGGACGCCGAAAGTCGAGCAGACCGCGTTGCAACCGCCTTCGATGGCGAGCTTCACGATATTTTCGCCATCGAAGTAGATGGGGTTCTTGGCGAACGAAGCGCCGGCGGAGTGTTCGATGCCTTGGTCGACCGGTAGGATGGAAACGTAGCCCGTGTTAGCGAGGCGACCAGAGCCGTAGAGGCGCTGGAGGTTGGCCAAGACGCGATTGTTGCGGTCCGAGGCGGTAAAGGCGTGTTCAACCCAATCAGCGCGCGGCTGGTGGATCGCATCCTTTGAAATCTTCGGGTTCTTGAACCCGAGAAGATTTTCGGCTTCAGTGCCGAGGTGTTGTTGGATTTCGCTGTAGGTGCTCATGGTTCTAGGAAAGTGAGGTCCGAATCAACGCGGACACCTCCCCAAAAGGGGGAGTTGGAGGGCAGGCTTCAAGCCATAATTCATAAACCTCCATAAAACCCTCAAGGGGCTGTTATACTTGCCCGAAAAAAGGCGGCTGTTGCCTAAATCTGCCAATCTTCGCCGGTCGCCGAGGCGGGTCGGGGTAGCTCGGGGTGCGGGGCGGTGACGATGTGCAGGACGGCTTCGCCACCGCCTGCTAGTTCGCGGGCCCGACGGACGGCTTTGGCCAAGGCGGCGGTGGGGTTTGTTTCGTCCCAGGGGATGACGTTCTCCGCTCCGATCGTTTCGACCAACCCGGCATTCTGGAAGATCGCCATGGTCTCGGGCTTAGCTTCACAAAGGATTAGATGGCGCTGCGCGGCTTTCAGGGTCTCGGATAAATCGCGCAATAAAAGGACGCCATTGGCGTCGAGGTGGATGGCCTCGCGGAACTTTACCACCATCACTTTCAGATTCGGATCCGAAGAAGCGCGGCGCAGATGTTCGTGGAAGGCTTGGGTCGCGCCGAAGTGCAGGCTGCCTTCGACGTGCAGGATGGAAATACCCGTTGTCCCTTGCCCCTTGGGACGCACCTTGATTTCGCCGGCTTCGGAGAAATCATATTCAACGACTTCGGGTTTTGAAGTCTTGCGCAGGTAGAAGGCTACGGCGATGCCGGTACCGAAGAAGATCGCCACGTCGAGCGGGGCGATGAGGGCGGTGATGAAAGTCGCGAGGAAGACCGTGCGATCTTGGGCGCCGGATTTTAAGATCAATTTGATCACCGCGAAATTGGCCAATTCGATTTCCGCCAGGATGACCAGAATTGCCAAGCATGAGAGCGGCACGAGGGCGACCCAGCTGCTGATCAGCAAGCCGGCCGAGAGGATGATCAGGCCGCAGAACAACGAAGCATAGGCCGTGCGGGCGCCGCTGGCGACATTGAGCGCCGAGCGGCTGATCGAGCCCGAGGCCGCCATGCCGCCGGAGAAGGCGCAGGCGAGGTTGGCCATGCCGAGACCGAAGACTTCTTGGTGCAAGTCGGAAGCGCGTCCCGTTTTTAGCGCCGAGGCCCGGGCGTTGGCCGTCCCTTCGATGATGACCAGCACCGCGAGGGCGAGGGCCGGGGAGAAGAGCGTGGAGAAAGTATGCGAAGAAAATTCGGGCAGGTGGAGCACGGCGGCGGAACGCGCCGCATCGCCGACATAATGGACGAGATCGGCGTTGGAGCCTTGGTTATGGATGACCGATTGACCTAGGGCGGCGCCGATGGTGGCCACGGTGATGGCTCCCACGATGGCTTTGCCGGCACCGTAAGGTTTGCGAAGCAGGAAGTAAGTTATCCCGGTGACGATGGCCAAATAGAAATCGACGTTGATGAGAAGATGTCGGCCCATTTTTACGGCGGCCCAGGTGACTTCGAAGAGCGATTCGCCGCTGTGATCGCCGGGCATACCGAGGGCGGTGGGTAATTGCAGGGCGATGACGCGGAGTGCGGCGGCGGCGATGTAGGCGGAGATGACTGTGCGCGGTACGAAATCAGCAAAGCCTCCCAGGCGAAGCCATGAGGCTAATAGGAGGAAGATACCCGCCATCAGTACCAAGGTCGGCAAAGCCGCCGCCCTTTGTTCGGGTGAGATCGCACCTAAGGTCGCAAAGGCGCCGAGGAGCAAGGCGGCGGAGGCATTGGTCGGGCCGGCGGAGAGGTTGGCCGAGCCGCTGAAAATCGGCGCCACAAAAGCGGCCACCCCGCAGCCGACGAGCCCGCACCATACCGGCAGGCCTGCTTTCATCGCGAAAGCCATCGACATAGGAAAGGCGAGTAGGGCCACGCTGAGACCGGCGATTAGGTCGGCCTTCACGGTCGGACCATCCATCTCTTTGGCCACGCGGCCGATCGGGAACAGGGCGGGACGGGGAAGGGCGACGGCTTTTTTAAGCAGTCGGATGAGATCTTGAAGTAGTCCGGTCAGGCCCTGTAACACGGTTCAGTTGTTGACGAGGCAGGGTGCGCCTTCAACCGCTTTCTTGCTTTAATCAAAAGCTTCGGGATCAAGCTGCAGGACTAATGACTGTTGCAGTAGGCCGAAGCAGGCGTAGCAAGCGAGGGCGTGGCGCTTTTCGGTCGGTAGGCTTTCGTCGTCGTCCAGGTCGCTAGGGTCTTCTAGTCGGGCGTCCGAAATGTCGGCGAAGACGAGGTCGCGCAGGGCGAAACGGACGGCGGAGAGCGCCCGTAAGAAGGCACAGGCTTGGGACTCGTCTCTTAATATGATTACGGCCGGGTCGCCTTTGGCTTGGGCAAAAGCATTGGCTAGGAGGCGGGCTTCTTCGGTGGCGTGAGCGGTGAGGTTCTCTGTCCAGAAACCGGCGATTTCTATGTCGTTATCGGGGATTTGGGCTCGATTGACGCTCACGCGGGCGGCCGCTGGCGCAATCAGCTTAAGCAGGTCGGTCAGGACGGTCCGGGCTTCGGCCGTCATGCTGAGGCGTAGTTCAGGCATCTTTTTCGAGCAGGGCGTTCAGGTGCCATTGCTGTAATTCCAGGGCAAGCATCTCGGCGCGTTCGCGTTCGCCGGTCCAGACGGTGGTGCGCCCGTCTTGATGGATGATGCGCATGAGTTTCTTGGCTTCCGTGTTATTGATCCGCAAGACGCTGACAAAGGCGATGACGACATAGCCTTGATAATTGATCGGGTCGTTAAGCACGACCACGTTCCACTTGGGAGCGGGGGCTACAACCGTCTTGGTCTTGTTTTCGAGCTTAGTTTTCGGCTTAGCCATGTGGGCTTAGGTCTGACCGTGACTGTAAGGTCTCGAGCAGTTTCCGCAAGCCGACGATGAGCTCATTTATACGAACGCCGACCTCTGGTTGCCCTGGGTCAACTTCAATGGAATTAGCCAGACGGGCAAGGCTGGCACAGGACATCAGCGAAAGCATGCCTTTAATCCCGTGGGCTTCCTGGCTAAGTAATTCGAGGTTGCTCGCGTCCCTTGCGACCTCCAGCCGGTGAACCATATCTTGGGCATGGCGGACGTAGGAACGGGCGGCGCAGCGGAGGTCTTCCGCTTCCTCGGCTTCGGCCTGATGGATGGCTTGGCTGAAATCATCAGTTTCAGCTTTATTTGTCGTGATATTCTGGCTGGCGAAGACTTCCAGTTTTTCGAGGAGTTCGGTGCCGCGGACGGGCTTGGCCAGATAGGCGTCGAAGCCCGCGATTTCGCACCGGGCCCGATCGGTTTCCTGGGTCATCGCCGTCAGGGCGAGCAGGAAAGTGTGTCGCCGATTACGATCTCGTTCCTCGGCCCGGATGATCGTAGCGACATCGATGCCGTCGTGCAGGGGCATTTGGATGTCGAGGATGGCCACGTCAAAATCCTTGGCTCGCCACAGTTCGAGGGCGGCCTCCCCGTCGACGGCAGCACTGACCTCATGGCCGGCGCGCCGGAGCCGTGCGACCGCTACTTCCCGGTTCACTTCATTATCCTCGGCCACGAGGATGCGTAAGCGACGACGCGGGCTGTTCGGACGGTGCACGGTGTCGTCGCCGCTCTCTCGGGGGAGTTCGGCGACAAATCTGGCGGCGAGTGCCGTCAGCGTGAGGGGTTTGTAAAGTTGGGCATGACGACGCAGTTCTAATTCCGGAGCGGTCATCAGGATCGTCAGCTCGCGCGGAATGGCCGGCAGGCGCGGGTTAACGTCGTCGGGCAGGTCGATGATGGCGCGGGTGAAGGGGGTGCCTTGCGCGGCGGCTTCGTTCCAAGCGGCTTCAATCGCTTCGTTGTTTTCGATTTCGACGCAAGCCGCTCCCCAGCGCGTGAGCGTCTGATTGAGCCAGCGTCGGATCGTGGAATTACCGCCAACGATCAGGAGACGTTGCTGGCTTAGGTTCGGGTTAGGCAGAGAGGTAAACGCCGGGTTGATATCAAGCTGGACGGTCGCCGTGAAAGTGCTGCCGCTACCAGGCTCGCTCTTGACCTTGATGAAGCCATCCATGGCTTGGGCGAGGCTGCGGACGATGGTCAGCCCGAGACCGGTGCCGCCAAAGCGTCGCGTCGTCGAGGCGTCCGCTTGGGTGAACGGTTCGAAGATGCTTTCCAGGCGGTCAGAGGGGATGCCGATGCCAGTATCGGTGACTTGCAGTTGGGCGCGCAGCCTTCCGTCGCGATTTTCGAATTCCAGAAAAGCGTGGACGTGGCCCTGTTGGGTGAATTTCACGGCGTTACCGACGAGGTTGGCGATGATCCGGCGGAATTTGACGGGATCTCCCATGACTGATTGCGGCGCGTCTACCTGGCATAACGCCGCCAGCTCGATGCCTTTGCGGCGCGCTTGATGTTGGAACTGCGCGGCGACTTCTTCGAAGGCCCGGATGGGATTAAAGGGAATGTTCTCGATGGTGACATTGCCCCGGTCGAGGCGGGAGAAGTCCAGGATGTCGCGCACGGTGTCCTCGAGCTCACCGGCGCACTGCTGGATTTTCTGCAGGATATCGTCGTAGGCGGAGCCAGGGTTTTCCAGACCGGTTTCGCAGAGGCCTTGGATGGCGTTGAGCGGGTTGCGGATCTCGTGGGTCACGTTGGCCACGAATTGCCATTTGGCCGCCGCGACTTCCTCGGCCTTGTCGAGGGCGAGACGCAGGCGATTATGTTCGTCGACCGTTTCGGTTACGTTGCTGGCGAAGGTGAGCAGGCCTGCAGGCAAGCCGCCGCCGCCTTTGATGCGCTCGTGGACGACCCGGACCAGACGAGAGCGGCCATCGTGGGTGGCGAAGTGCATCACGGCGTGGCGCATGCTTTGGCCGGTACGCGTCACCTCTTCGTCGAACTTTTCGAACTGCTCAAACGTGACTTGGTCGAGGATGTCTTTCAGTTTTAGGTCGGATAAAAAGCCGCGGTAGGGCAGGGCTAAGAAGTCGTCGAAGCTTCGGCTGGTGTGCAGGATGCGGCCTTGTAAGTCGCGGAAAATGATGAAGTCGGGCGAGTTCTCGATGAGCGTGCGTGCGAGGCTGACGCTCGAGCGCGGGGTAAGGAGGGGGACGCCGTTGAGTTGAGCGTCGTCGACAAAGATGACCCAGACTTGATTCGGTAATTTAGGGTCAGGCTGAAGGATGACCTTGGTGGCGAGCGTCGGCCGGCCTTTTTCTGGGTGGCGTAATTCCAGCAGGCCGCTCCAGGCCGACCAGCGCGCCGCGGTCTTCACCAAGGATGAGATTGGCCGGCCGCTTTCCAGTTCCTGGAAAATCTCGTCGATCTTCGCCTCCTTGGCGATCTTCAGGCCGATCGCACGCTCGACGTGCTGGTTGGCGAAAAGGACTAAGCCTTCGCGGCTACATACTAAGTATGGCCACGGCAGAAGTTCGGGGAGGGTAGAAAGGTCGGCCATACGTTGACCGATCTGGTCTAATCTTATCTCGGGTTTGGCACAATAATAGTTATT
The DNA here is from genome assembly GCA_903835965.1 of uncultured Opitutia bacterium. GTDB lineage: Bacteria > Verrucomicrobiota > Verrucomicrobiia > Opitutales > UBA953 > UBA953. Next base: position 769 of record CAILOT010000029.1, on the reverse strand, counting down.
AGTTAAACACCCTAGGCTTTCGTGAGGCGGGTGGGTTTGTTTACCTAGGGATGATTTCCGCCGTAGCATTATAACGTAGTTGTAATTCAACTACAATAATTGGAGCCGCCAGCCCGAGGGCGGCCCCGGAAGATCCGGGGCCGAAGAACGATGGTGCTCAGGAAGGGACTTGAACCCTTACGCTTTATGGGCACTAGAACCTGAATCTAGCGTGTCTGCCATTCCACCACCTGAGCGAACAATCGAGGGTCTGAGCAAAGGGTTCGCTTCCCCCCTGTCAAGGTCAGGGCTTTCGCAGCGATTTTAGGAGGTAAACGCAGTCCAGGTCTTGCTCGAACTTGCGCCCGACGGCCTTTAACAGCCCTGCCGGCTCGAAGCCGAGCGACGTATGCAGGCGCAAGCTCCCGACTTGTTCACCAGAAATGCGGGCAATCACGGATTTATGGCCTAATTGCTCGGCCCGATGCAGGAGGTCTCCCAAAATCAGCTTACCCAGACCTTTGCCCTGGTGGGCGTGATGGATAAAAACGGAGTCTTCCACGGTCGCTGACCAGCCTGTCCGGGTGTTATAGGCTGAAATCGACCCCCAGCCGACGACTTGATGACCGATTTCAGCCACGATGACGGGGTGGGCTTGATCTCTTGATTTCAGCCATTTTAGCCTATTTTCATCGGTTTCTTGGATGGTTTGCCAGGTACAGGTGCAGGTCCGGACGTAGTGATTGTGGATGGCGTTGATCGCTTGGGCGTCGGCGAGGGTGGCGGGGCG
>CAILOT010000028.1:0-2760 GCA_903835965.1 uncultured Opitutia bacterium | reverse complement strand
TGATACGATCTTTCGCGAACCAACCCGACTTGGCGGCGACGAGACCCATGGGGGTGTCATAGAATTTAGACGTAAGCATCCGATACGCCTGATTGGCGACCTTGGGCTCCCGATACTTAAGGAGATTTCCTGCATACTGGAGAATCTGGCCGCCAGCCGAATCGTTGACAGGAAGTAAGAGGGCGGCCTTGAGGGTAAGGCTGAAGGTCTCGTAGCGCGCATCTCGTTCGGAGCGATTAGGTTTATCGACGTGTTCGGCTCGCCAGACTTTTAGGCGCCCAATCTCATTTGCCGATGGGGCGAAAAGATGCGTTGGTAAAATATTCTCTTCCGGTTGATGGTGGTTGATTCGGACGTCAGGAAGGAAGCTGTAGGGAATCTGCCAGCGTGAGTTCGGGTCGTTTTGCTTGTCATAGCTATGCCAAGTAAGGCCAAAGGGGGCATGGAGGATTTCTTCTCCGATTTCGCCGATGATCAACGCGGCCCGCCAATAGGCGTCCGCCCGCGAGCGGCGATCAAGGGCTTCATTTTCTCCCATCCGTCGTAACATCACATAAGTCCCGGCTTGCACGCGTAATTTAGGCTCAAGGTATTGAATCGCTTCGTCCCATCGTCCGACGCGGAAAAGTCGGGAGGCGAGTAGCTTCCTTGTGGTGGTGATGCCTTCGTCCCAAAACATGTGCGGCAACGCTCCACGTTTATTGGAGGGTTGGTCCAGGTCGATCGCGGCTTTAAGCTCATCAACGCTCAGAACGCATTCGCCGATATAATTGGCTTCCTTGGCGTAACCGTTCGTTTCGAATAATCGCAGCGCTCGAACGTAATCTCCTTTTTTCAGCATACACATCGCAAGTTCGCCACCGGCGCGTGCGACGAGATTACTGCGTTCCTGCAGGTCGATTAGGATTGTGTAGTCGCGGAGTTTCTCAGGCAAAGAAATCGCCTTCGAGGAGTTTGCGTGGGCGACGGTAGCTTCATGGCTTTGGGTGAGATCAAGTAACTTGAGGGAAGCGTTGATGTCGCCGTTCATGCGGAGATTGCATCGCGAACGGAGCAACGCTGCCAAGGGGTCGCCCGCCGGCGCTAGTTTCAATGTCTTGAGGCATTCCGTCCAGCGCTCGGCCCGGCACTGCAGGAGCGCGATGCGGACAGTTTCAAAGCGGAGGTCGGCGTGGGATCGGTTAAGTTCGTCTAGCCAAATTCCGCACGCTTTGCGGGCTTCGTCGTATGAAAGCATTTCGGATGCATTATTGGATCCGCCCGCGCTGAGATAGAGTGTGACCAGTCGGGAGAGGTCTTCGTTGCCGATGCAGACGGAATACGCGGAGCCTGTGCAGATTTTACGTGCGAGCCGGTAAGATGAATTTACGGCGTTGCCTTCGCCGCATTGAGGCATCCGCAGGTAGGTCTCGAAGGCTCCCGGAAAATCAGCTTCGCCGAGCCGGATGAGGCGTTCGGCAGGAAGTAAGATCGAACGCGTATATGCGATCCAATATTCGGCGTTATGACTGATAAGAAAGGGGTCAAGTGAGCCATGTTTTACGTGCAAAGGTACGGCGGACAGGTCATCGCGAATCTGTGCGAGACGTTCTTTGGTCTGTCGGTCGGTCAGGCTGGACCAATCTTCCAGCGACATCGTCAGGCGAGCGCGCCGATATTTAGCAATGGCTTCGAGCGGACGACGTTCCTCGTCCTTCAGCTCGAGCAATTTATTGATGGCGACAATATTTGCTTCACGGCCAGAGATGAGGGAGGTCAGGTAGTGGGCATAGGATTCAGGAATTTTCCGGAGGGCTTCGCGATAGGAGTTTTCAGTCAGATTTAATTGCCGACGTTTTTCGCGTAGGATTTCGATTTCTTTCCAGGTGCGTTCGGAGCGGATGTGCCAGGTGCCATTATTCTCCAAGTATGTTTCAAAGGTTTCATCCCCCATGTGCGAACGTTCCGATCCATCCGGAGCCAAGGCTAGGCAGACATGATTAGCGATGGTTCCAACGATCGCATTCTCATCGGCAATACCGGCTTTCTGGAGTTCTTTCTGGAGGGATTCGATGATAAAGTTAAGGATGTTTTGGGGCGAAGGATTTTCGGTTTCGTTCTGATTGATGCGCGAACCGAAGTTGACTTTGAAATCCGACATAAAGTCGGTGCGAAAATCACTGAGCAGCCCCACGTCACCTGTCTCGATAATTTTAGTGATGCGATAACTGTAGGGGTGACTATAGCCGTAGAGTCGATAATCCAACATTTCGGCTACTGATTGACGGTACGTCGGGGTTTCATCCGGTTTCTTTATAATCGGTTTATTGATCACATCTGTCGTCGGCTTGTTTTCTGTCAGTTTCAGCGTGCCAAAGATGAAAACGAGGGAAAGGGCGAGGGTGGAAGCGATGACGACGAGGGACTTCGAACGGGGGGACATGTTATTATAGAAACTTTGAGTAATGTCAGATGAGGGGCACGGGCGCAAGGGGGCGTCGGCCTGCTTTTGAGGCATTAGAGAAATGTCGCGAGTGGTTGCAGGGGATTAGGCGGAGTAATTGGGGTGGAGTCAGTGCGACTGAGCCGCGAGGGGGTGCGCGGGAGCGGCAGGGAAGAAGTGCAAAGGTGCAAATGCGGCAAAGCCGCGTGCAAAGGTGCAAAAGTGGGAGACAAAGTTTCGGGTGGCAGGTGGCGGGAAAGGTAGGGGCGTGCGGCCCGCGCGCCCACTAGGGCTGACCACCCTTGGTCAGCCGCGGTTGAGCGAGGGCGCTCAATCCT
>CAILOT010000027.1:0-18192 GCA_903835965.1 uncultured Opitutia bacterium | reverse complement strand
CTCTTCATCACAAAGCGTACTCAGGCTAGGATTACAGCCGCGCACCCAACGGCGTGGCGTCACGCCATTGGTCACATTGACAAATTTACCTTTCCATAACTCATCAAAAGACGGGAATAAGTGCGCCCGCAGAAGCCGCGTATGCAATTCGGCGACCCCGTTAACATGATGCGAACCGACGACGGCCAGGTGAGCCATCCGAATGCGCTTAGGTTGACCTTCCTGAATGATCGAAAGCTCCATCTTCTTGGCATCATCCCCCGGCCACTTACGTTCGACTTCATCCAAGTGACGGCGATTGATTTCGTAGATGATCTCAAGTTGGCGCGGCAAAACCTTCTCAAATAACGGCACAGACCACGTCTCCAAAGCCTCGGGCAACAAGGTGTGGTTCGTATAACTGAATACGCGGGTGGCGATACCCCAAGCCTCATCCCAATTCATGCGTTCAACATCGACCAACAGCCTCATCAACTCGGCGACGGCGATGGCCGGGTGCGTGTCGTTCAATTGGATGGCGACCTTGTCGGGGAAATTAGTCCAGCTCTTGTTCAGGCGCTGGTGGCGACGAAGAATGTCTTGCAGGGAACAGGACACGAAGAAGATCTGCTGGACGAGGCGTAATTCTTTGCCGCTCTCCGTACTGTCGTTCGGGTAGAGCACCTTGGATACCGTCTCGCTGGAGTCGCGCTCGCGAACGGCATCGACATAACCTCCTCGGTCGAATGCGCGAAAATCGAATTCACTGGACGCTTTGGATTCCCACAGGCGCAAGAAGTTGACGCTGCTGGCATTGAAGCCGGCGATAGGAATATCCCAAGGCACTCCGAGCAGATCCTTCGTATCCGTCAAGGCGGCGTGGTGGTTACCACGATCATCGGTGCTATGGACGACCTGACCGTAGAGCGGCACTTTGACGCGGAAATTAGGGCGCCGGATCAGCCAGGGATTATTATTGGCCAACCAGTTATCGGCGACCTCGACCTGTCGGCCATTGATGAACGTCTGCCGGAACAATCCGAACTCGTAATGAATCCCGTAACCGATGGCGGGGATGTCCATGGTAGCGAGCGAATCCAGGAAGCAAGCGGCCAAACGACCTAAACCTCCGTTACCTAAACCCATGTCGGCTTCCTCTTCCGTGACCGCTTCGAGATCCTGGCCAAGGTCGGCCAAGGCGCGGGTGGCCACGTCCCGCAACCCCAGGTTAACTAAATTATTACTGAGCACGCGTCCCATCAGATATTCCAAAGAGAGGTAATAGACCCGGCGGACATTCTGACTCGAGTGCTGAGCCTGGGTATCGATATAGCGGGCCAACATCTGATCACGCGCCGCCATGCACGTCGCCAACCACCAATCATTTTTGGTCGCGGTAATAGGGTCGCGGGCGAACGTACTCTTCAAATGCCGCAAGATGGCTTCTTTGAATAATTTGACCTGCTGACCATTGCCTTTCAACGGTGCGGCGGCCGTTTTCCGTGCCATCGCCTTGGTCTTGGCTTTAGGAGCTACCTTCTTGCGCGCAACTCCGGCTCGGGATGACTTCAAAAGGGTCTTCTTCTTTTTAGACATGATCGTGGCTTAGGACAATATACCTTAAGCCACAAGCGAGCCAAAACCGCTTCAGCCCTGTGCCAACTCCCGCAACTTGTTCAAATCCAGCTTACCTGTGCCTAAAATAGGGATAACTGGCACTTTTTTAAACACCTTGGGAATCCAAAGGTTGGCGAGACCTTCGGCGGCCAGCGCATTGCGGACGGTCTCCACATCGATGTCATCGACGTGCAAGACCACCAGTTGTTCGCCCTTGGTCGCTTCGGCGGCGCTGGAGACCGCAATCTTGACTTCAAGCGAAGCGATTAAACCCAACACCTTTCGTAAGGCATCCTCCACCGTTCCGTGCGGGACCATTTCTCCGCCGATTTTAGAAAACCGGGAGAGACGACCTGCCAGATGCAAAAAGCCTTCGTCGTCCATCCGGCCCAGATCGCCGGTACGGTACCAACCATCCGGCGTCATCGCCTTCGCGGTCTGCTCCGCATCAAGATAGCCCATGAAAACATTCGGACCACGGACTTCCAGAAGACCTACCTGATCACTTGGTAATACGGCTTCGGTCGTCGGATCAATAAACCGGATGGCCACACCAATCACCGGGCGACCCACCGAACCACGGACCGTACCCACCCAAACTCCGCCAGGAGCCTCTTCCGGATCAGAAAGATCTGGAACGTTCACGGAGAGCACCGGGCTGGTTTCCGTAATGCCATAGCCCTCAAGAATAGGCGTCTCGAGTTTATCGATAAACGCATCGACTAGATCACCGGGGCATTTCTCGGCACCGACCACCGCCCACTCCAAGGTGGCAAAATCAGCGGCCGTAGCACGGCGCATATACGGGCGAAGGAACGTAGGCGTGCCCACTACTACCGTGACTTTCTCATCCTTGATCGCCTTGACCGCCGCCGCCGAATCCAAAGGCGAAGGCAATGTCACGAGACGTGGTGAACGCGAAAGGCAGTACCAGAGGCCAATGGTGAATCCGAAACTATGGAAGACAGGCAGACTACTCAGGAACACTCCTTCTTCAGGTAAGATTTCGGCATTTTCAATCTGACGTAGATTCGCCAAAAGATTGCGGTGTGATAAGCGGACTCCTTTAGGCTGACCGGAACTGCCGCTGGTGAAGAGCAACGCAGCTTCCGTCTCCCCTCCCCGTTTCGGCAGACCCATGCACAACGGAAGCCAAGAACCTGGAAGGTAACGAATCAAACCGACGCGCCATCCCAGACTGAGCCGCGCTGATTTCATCATGAAATCAGCGACATCAAGCACTTGATCGCCCCAAGGGAAATCCGGCGATCGTTCGGAAAGTTTCTCCCGGAATGCGCTCGCCGTAATCACGAGGTCAACTTCGGCGCGTTGGAGGCACGATTCAGCCTGCTCTCGGCCGAGAGAGAAATTCAGGTTCACGGGGATCTTGTCGGCCAGAAGACAACCTAAGTTGGCGACGGTGGCGCAAACCCCTGGAGGCAAAACGATTGCCACGCGCTTCGCCGTCGTCCGGCGCTTAAGTTCGCCAGCAAAGGCCCAGCTTAAGGCCAATAAAGTAGAGGCGCGATATTCCCGCCGACCAGAAGCGAGGTCGACCATGGCGACGTTGTTACCCTTCTGGGCCAGCCCTCGCACCATCTCGCGACTCAGGTGGCCTTCGAGAGAAGGTCGCATCGCAAAAGCCTCTGACGCGAGCTCAAGCAAACGCATGCGAGTCCGCGCATGCTCTTCGGCCGGAAAAGGCTTACCGACAACCACGCCGATCGGTCGAGGGAAATGCTGGGGTAATTTCCAGAAGAACTTGCCGCCGCTGAAACTCAGGAACGAACCCCACATGCCGTCGATGGCAATCGGCAAGATAGGTGCGCCGCCGCGGCGAGCGATCAGCTCAAAGCCTTTGCGCAACTGCATGAGACTCCCGTTGCGCGTCAAACTCCCTTCGGGAAAGATGCAGACGATTTCGCCGCGCTTCAAGGCCTCGGCTGACTTCAAAATAGCTTCCTTGGCTTTGGATTCCGAAACCGGAATCGTGCCCATCATGCGACACATGAAACCCAGGAACTTCTGACGCTCGAAACCTTCCCACGAAAGAAAACGCACGGGGCGGCGCGAAAGTACGCCAACGACCAATACGTCAGCATAAGCGACATGATTGGAGAGCACCAAGGCCGGCCCCGTCTCCGGAAAGTTCTCGATACCACGTACCTTGATTTTGTAGAAACACTTCAAGACCATCCAACAGAAGGTCTGCATGGCACAATAGCCCAAAGACATCGACGGATGACGACGCGGAACCCGCCAAGCAAAAGCCAGAAGGAAGACAATCACCGCGAAAGCCACCACGGCAGCCATCGCAACGACCATGATTTGCAATAAAGATACAACGAAACTCAGGAGGGGCACGGGCGGAGACTGTCATTCGAGAATTAAATGTGCAAGGAGAGTCCACACCCGCTTTCGGGGTTGACCCCTCCCGTCTGGTGCTTGCCCTATATACACCCTGATGCGCGACTACGTCCTCAGACGGCTGTTGCTAGTCCCACTGACCTTCGTGGGCATCACTTTCGTGGCGTTTTGCTTCACGCGATTCGTGCCAGGCGGACCCATTGAGCAAGCCCTCGCCGAACGCCAACAAGCCGACCGCAAGCGCAGTTCTGCCGCCCGACCCAGCGGCCCCGCTTCGCCTGAGGAACTGGATAACCTCAAGCGGCGTTATGGCTTCGATCGCCCACTGACCGAAGCTTACGCCATCTGGCTGGGTATCATGCCTGGTCCAGCGGACTGGACGACAGTACGCCTCAGCAAGGACGGCAAAGCTGAAGCCGAAGTCGCCGACGACCTGCATGCTGGACAATCCTTCAAACTCGAAATCAAGCTAAGCGGAAAAGCTTTCGCCGTTACCACTCTCGACGGCAAACCTCGCGACCCCTGGCTAGCCGAGCCCGCCCCCCTTCCCGATGACGCGGACACCGCCACCCGCATCCTCGTCTATCGCAAAGCTTACGCGGGATTGCTTCAAGGCCAACTTGGAGACTCCACCGGCAGCGACAAACCCGTATGGGATGAGATCAAATCCCGCTTACCGATTTCGGCTTGGTTCGGTGGCTGGTCCCTGCTTCTGGCCTATGCTATCTCCATACCCTTAGGCGTCGCCAAAGCCCTGCGCCGCGACGGATGGTTCGATCGGATATCTTCCCAAGTTCTCTTCATCCTTTACTCGATCCCAGGCTTCATTCTCGCGGTAGCCTTGCTCCAGCTGCTGTGCTTCAAACTGGGATGGTTCCCGACCTTGGGCTTTAATTGGTCACGCCCATTTTATCACTCATTCCTTCCGCTCTGTTGCGAGATGATCGGCGCCTTCACCGCGCTCACGCTTTTTACCCGCAACGGCTTGCTGGATAATCTTGCCGCCGACTATGTTCGAACCGCCAAAGCCAAAGGCCTCGGCAACGGTCGCATCGTCTTTGTCCATGCCCTGCGCAACTCCATCATCCCCCTGGCGGCTACCTTCGGAGGTAATCTCGGCTTTTTCCTGACCGGCTCTTTCCTGATCGAGTTCACCTTTAACATCCCAGGCCTTGGCCTGCTTGGTTACGATTCGCTGGTCCATCGCGACTTCCCCGTCTTCCTCGGCCTGCTCACCCTTTCCAGCCTCGCGATGCTTCTCGGCAACATCGTCTCCGACCTCTGCGTCGCCGCCGTCGACCCGCGCATAAGATTCGATAAGAAAACATGAGCGTCTTCGACCCTATCACCGTTAAACGCTTTCAACGCTTCCGCTCCAATCGGATGGGATGGTGGTCTCTCCTGACCCTCTTGGCGCTCTCTGGCCTTGCTGCCTTAGGTCCCTTGTTGGTCGGTAACCGGCCACTGGTCCTGCGTCTCGATGGTCAATGGCGGTTTCCAGTTTTTGCCGGTTTTATTTCCGGAAAGGACCTCGGACTCGCGACGGTAGCCGAACCTAACTATCGTCTGCTTAATCGCGATCTTAGCGCCAAACATCGCGGCTGGATGATCATGCCCGCCATACCTTTCGCGGCAGATGAAGTCTGCGAAGTGATGCCTGAAGTCAGCCAAGACCGCGAAGGCCGATGGTGCGACCCCAAAGGGGTGATCGCCGAAGGCCGCATCTTTACAATGAACAGCCTCGGCACGCGGCAACAAGTCTGGTCGGTAATCAATGGCACGTTGAACGGTGATGCCCGTAGATTCGACAAGGGCACCAGCGTGGCTCGCGCCAAACTCGCCGATGGGAAAGTCGTCCTTAGCCTACCGGAAAAAGATGCGACCGACTGGAAACCGCAGGGAGCACTCTATACCTTGATACCTTCACCGTGCCCGCCCGGGCTTGACGGCCACTGGCTCGGCACCGATGAATCCGGACACGATATCGTAGCCCGTCTGTTCGGCGGTTTCAGGATTCTTTTAATGGCCGCCCTGATTTACCTACCAGCAGTCTATGCCGTAGGCCTAATCTTAGGAGCGTCGATGGGATACTTCGGCGGCTGGTTCGACATGTTTTGGCAACGTGCCATGGAAATCTGGTCGAACATTCCATTTCTCTACGCGGTCATCTTTTTGGCCAGCCTGCTCGAGCCGTCCCTCGCGATCCTCATCCTGATCCTCGTCGCCTTTTCTTGGATCGGTCTCGCGCAACAGCTTCGCGCCTCAGCCTATCAAGTTTCCGCGCGCGACTACGTGACCGCTTCGAAATCCTTAGGCGCCGGACATGCGCGCATCATCTGGCGTCATATCTTACCTAATTGCGCGACGGTGATCCTCACCACCCTGCCCTTTAGTTTGCACGGGCTCGTCTTCTCTCTCTCCGCGCTCGACTATCTCGGCTTCGGATTGCCACCGACCGAACCCTCCTGGGGAGATTTACTGCATCAAGCCAAAGAGAATTGGCATGCCTGGTGGATCCTTGGCCCCACGCTCTTCTGCCTCGTTGGCACCATGGTCATGATCAATTCGGTGGGCGAAGCATTACAAGACGCCTTCGACCTCCGTCGCTCCCAACGATGAAAATACTGCTTACATTCTTCGGCCTGATGGCCCTCGCCCAAGGGGCAACTTATCAAGACCCCAAAGCCGCTGCCTATTACGCCGAACACCCGGACTTCTTCCATTTCGCCACTCCCGCCGACCTGCCCAAAGACTTAGTCTGGCACGACGGTGCCGAGCAAAACGAGTTTGCCTCAACCAAGGCGTTACGCGGCGGGACACTCCGTCAGTTTACGCCGGCGACGCCTCCGACGCTCCGTCGGGTGGGCCCCAATGCGAATAACGGTTTCCGCGGCGAACTTTACGACAATAACGATTTCGGACTGCTCTCATCGCACCCTAACACCGACGAACCCATCCCGGCGCTGGCCACGAGCTGGGCAATGTCAGCAGACGGCATGACCGCCTACTTCCGCCTCGATCCGAAAGCTCAATTCACCGACGGGCAGCCGATTACCGCCGACGACTTCCTCTTCGCCTTTTATTTCTACCGATCGCCTTGGATCAACGCGGAGTGGTATGTCGATTATTATACCCGCGAATGGGGCGGTATCACCAAGTTCGACGAGCACACGATCGCCGTAAAGGCTCCACGAAAACGCCCGCGGCAACTCGAGAATCTCGGCGAACTGCGCCCGATCCCGCGCGACTTCTTCAAGGACTTCGGACCGAATTACGAAAAAATTTACAACGACCGTTTCCAGCCGACCACCGGCGCCTACTACGTCACCAAAGAAGGTTTTCAGCGCGAAAAATCCGTGACCCTTACCCGCGTGAAAAATTGGTGGGGCGACAGCCGTAAGTATTATCGGCACCGCTACAATCCGGACGCGATCGAATATACGGTCATCCGTGAAATCGATAGCGCCTATGAGTCTTTCCTCGCCGGTCAGATTGATTTCATGCCCATCGGCATGCCTCGCTACTGGTATGGCATCAACGAAAAGGACGCCTACCTCCGGGGTTACGTGACCAAAGTGCAATTCTTCAACGATATTCCCCGCCCCCCGTATGGGCTTTATATCAACACCCAGAAGCCTATACTGGACGACCTTAATATCCGCGTTGGCCTGCAACATGCGACCGACTTCCAGCGCGTCATCGATGGATTTTACCGAGGTGATTACGAACGCTTGAACCAATTCAGCGAAGGGCTTGGCAAATATACCGACCCTTCCATCCGCGCCCGCCAATACTCTCCCGAACTTGCGCGAGCGGCCTTCGCCCGAGCTGGCTTCACCAAGACCGCGGACGACGGTATTCTCGTAAACGCTTCCGGCGATCGACTGTCCTTTCGGCTGACGTTTGATAATTCAGATCGCCGCAAATACCTCGCCGCTTTGGTCGAATCCGCAAGACGATGCGGACTAGAATACCGACCTGAGACACTGGAGCACACCACCATGTACCGGAAAGTCATGGAAAAGAACCATGATATCGTTTTCTGGGCCTGGTCGGTCTCGAGTCGCCTGCCCGCCCTCTGGGAATCTCATCACACCGACAATGCCGTCGATAAACTGGCGGATGGACGAAAAGTCCCGAAACGTCAGACCAACAATATTACCGGTATCGACGATCCGGAATTATCCAAACTCATCGACCGGTTCCGCGCCTCGACGGATGAAACCGAAATGATTGGGCTTTCCCATCAGATGCAACGACGCATCCACGACAACGCCGACTTCATTCCCGGATTTCGTGTGCCCGGATACCGCTACGGTTTCTGGGACTGGGTGAAATTCCCGGAAGGATTCGATGTCCGTTCAGCGGAAGACCCCGGAACTTACGGTCTTTTCTGGATCGAACCCCGACAACGCGAAACCGACCTCAAAGACTTTCGAGATGGTAAGGCGCACGGGGCGCCGAAGACCTTGATCGAGGATCGTTGGCGAACAGAATGATGCGATTCTTCCTTCCCCTCACCCTACCCCTGACCTAACGTGATGCCCATGTCCGTCGAGCCACTCCTGAAAGTACAGGACCTCAGCATCACCTTCCACGCCGGTGAGAGCGCCACCGTCGCCGCTCAAAATGTCAGCTTTTCGATTGCGGCCGGCGAAGTCCTTGCGGTCGTCGGTGAATCCGGTTCGGGCAAGTCGGTCTCTGCCCTGGCCCTGACTCGCCTACTTCCTCCCCCGCCTACCTGTACGGTCAGCGGTTCAGTCACGCTCGACGGCGTCGACTTATTGAAGTTATCCGAAGACAAACTGGCCAAAGTCCGCGGGGGCGCCATCGCCTATATCTTCCAAGAACCTGGTACCTCGCTTAATCCCGTCTACACAATCGGCTTCCAGATTGGTGAAGCGATCTCACTTCACCGCCCTGAGGTCAAGGACGTCAAAAGCGAGATCCAACGCGCCCTGCAGGAAGTACGCATCAACGAACCAGAACGGGTCGCCAACCAGTATCCGCACGAACTTTCTGGCGGGATGCAGCAACGCGCGATGATCGCCATGGCCTTGGCCTGCAATCCGAAGATCCTCGTAGCCGACGAACCAACAACCGCTCTCGACGTCACCATTCAAAAGGAAATCATGGACCTCTTAGCACGCCTGCGGCGCGAACGCGGCATGAGCATCTTGCTGATAACCCATAATTTCGGCATCGTGGCCAACTTCGCCGATCATGTGCAAGTGATGTGGAAAGGTCGCATCGTCGAACACGGACCCGTTAGCGAGATCATGCGGACTCAATCGCACCCCTACACCCGAGCGCTCATCGCGTGCATCCCGCGCCTCGGCCAAAGGCGCCGGCGCCTCACGACCTTGACCGAGGAGCTTAAGGTTTCGCCATGAGCAACGCTGCAAATCTTTTGGAAATCCGCGGACTTTCGGTGCACTACCCTGGGCGCCCCAACTGGTTCTTCCAGAAAGCAGCCCCGAAGAAAGCCGTTGATGATATTTCTTTCGTCATTCCCAAGGGAAAAACCGTGGGCTTGGTCGGAGAATCCGGCTCAGGCAAGACCACGACCGGCCGCAGCGTTGTAAAACTCGCCCCTCTCACCGCCGGCCAGATTCTCTACCAAGGAACGGATATCGGCATCCTCTCGAACGCCGACTTCCTCCCCTGGCGCAAGAAAATCCAGATGATTTTCCAGGACCCCTACAACTCCCTTAACCCGCGGGCTGACATCCTCAGCATCCTTTCCGAACCCCTGGAAATCCATTTCCCACAGATGTCGCGAAGCGAGCGCGAAGAGCGTTGCGTAGAGCTGCTAAGAAGCGTTCAGCTGCCGGCCGAACACCTCCGACGCCACCCCCATGAATTTTCCGGCGGTCAACGCCAGCGTATCGGCATCGCCCGAGCCTTGGCGGTTCAACCCGAACTCATCATTTGCGACGAACCGGTCTCGGCCCTTGATGTCTCCGTGCAAGCCGAAGTCGTCAACTTGCTCCAAGACCTCCAAGAACAACTCGGCCTGACTTACCTGTTCATCGCCCACGACCTCGCCGTCGTCGAACACGTGAGTGACCATATTCTCGTGATGTCAAAAGGCCGAATCGTCGAACAAGGCAGTCCCGCCGAAATCCTCGGAAACCCGCAAGAGGCTTACACGAAAACATTACTCGCCGCGGTACCGCGCTTTTGATGCCCGAAGCAGCTCCATCCCGCGCCGCCGACGACAAGCTTGATGCCAACACTTTTGGCTTGGGTCTGCTCCTCCTCGGCATGGCAGGAATCGCAACATGGGATCAATGGGCCATCTGGAGTACGAAAGATGATTATACCTTCGGGTACTTGGTACCAGTTTTTTCGGGTTACGTCCTGTGGGAAAGATGGGCGGTCTTACGCGACTACCTGACCGGTCGCAAAACCCACATCTCGAAACCGACTTCCAGATTCATTCTCCGAGCCGCGACCGCCACGGGCTATCTTTGCCTTTTGATGTTTGGCCTCGGCGGCGCCGGTCGGGCTATTTTTGGTACCGGGGTGATTCCGACTCTCTTAATCGCTTTCGGCTTGGTGGGTTCGGCCTGGGCTTTCACTTTCTTATCGGTCCGGGGCCCCGACGATACGGAAGCCTCCTCGTACGCCCGCTGGCATGCCGTCGGGCTGATGCTTTTTCCGGCAGGCGTCTGGATCATCTCGGGCCCCTTCCTTTACCTGGTAGATAATCAGATCAAAGGCGAACTACTCTCCAATGTCACCGACATCGTTTCTGGGATCCTGCGAGTCACGGACCATGTGATACGCGTGAACGGCAACACCATCATTTTTGCGAACGGTGACGGCGTCGGCATCGCAGACGCTTGTTCAGGGATACGGTCGCTTTCCGCCTGCGTGTTTGCCGGCGCATTCCTCGGAGCGACCTTCCTTGAAGGCGGCTTTCCCGGAGCGCTGCTTCGCCGGACCGGAATGATTCTCCTTTCCGGTTTGATCGCGATTCTGCTGAATATCGGTCGTAACACATTCCTCTCTTTCTACGCCCTCAATCATGGCTCGCGCTCCCTTGACCGAGATTGGGCAGGCATCGAACATGGGCAGCCGAATTTTTCGGCCTTCGGCACCATCCATGACTTGGCCGGCAACATCGCCATGGGCCTTGCCCTGCTGGCCCTGCTGGCCTGCCTACCCCTGATCAATCGGGTAGGTCGCAGCAATCGCTCACCTTCTCCTGTCCAATGAAGATTTTACACATCACCCCGGAACTCGCCCCATGGTCCAAAGCCGGAGGGCTCGGCGATGCCACCATTGCACTGGGCAAGGCCTTGGCGGCCCAAGGTCATGAAGTCCGCGTCGTCACGCCGCTCTATGGCTCGGTACCTGGACGAGAAAATATGGGGACGCTACTGGATACGCTCAGAGTTGGCGTGCACGGCAATACTGCCAAAGCCGCGTGTCGGGTGCGCTCCTTAGCGATCAGCCAAGGCCTCGAAGCCTGGTTCATCGAACATGAAGATTATTACGGTGCCCGGGAAATCTACCCAACCCGGGAAGATGCCGGCGAACGTGCCGCATTTTACGGACGTGCAGCGCTAGATATCTGCCTAAACACCGGCTGGACGCCCGACATCATTCACTGTCACGACTGGACCGCAGGCTTAGTCCCAGTATTGCTCAACACCGTCGTTAAAGGCACACCCTTAGGAAAGTGCGCTTCGGTGATGACCATCCATAACTTACAACACCAAGGCCTGATGAGCCGGCGTGTCATGGGTTTCTTAGGCTTACCTGAACATCTTTGGAGTCCGCTTGAACTCGAATGCCTCGGGGGACTTAACTTCCTCAAGGGGGGCATCTTGCACGCCACGCGCGTCATTACCGTCAGCCCCACCTATGCTCGTGAAATCCTGACTCCCGAATTCGGCTACGGCCTGGATGATGTCGTCCGCCGCCGCCAACCCGACCTAGAAGGAATCCTGAATGGCGTCGATAGGGACGAATGGAATCCGAGTTCGGATATTCATCTTAAGAAGAACTATAGCGGAAAAGACATCAGCGGAAAAAACGCCTGCAAAGCAGAACTGCAGCGCGAACTCGGCTTGGCCACAGACTTAAAAATACCTCTCATCGGAGTCATCTCTCGCCTCTGGGAGCAAAAAGGCCTCGACCTGGCCGTTCGGGTCTTACCCAAATTCCTGCGGGCCGGGCAGATCCAATTCGTCTTACTGGGTAGCGGAGATGCGCAGCTTGAAAATGAGTTTCGCCGGCTCGCCGCCGATTTCCCCGAACGCTGTGCAGTGCGGATCGGCTACGACAATGGTCTCTCGCATCGCATCGAAGCGGGTGCCGACTTCTTCCTGATGCCTAGTCGCTTCGAACCTTGTGGCCTTAATCAGCTTTATTCCATGGCTTACGGGACCTTGCCCATCGTACGAGCCACCGGAGGATTGGCTGATACTGTCAAACATTGGAGCCGTACCACCGCCAAAGGCACCGGCATCGTTTTCCAGCACGCCGATGTTAGCGGTATCGAATGGTCCATCCAACAAGCGCTCGAGCTCTTCGCCCGTCCTGCCGATTTTCAATCCGTCCAGATTCAAGCCATGCAACAAGAGTTTAGTTGGGCAAAATCCGCCGAGAGTCATTTGTCGTGCTATCGCAAAGCCCTGACGCAGAGACTTGCTGGCTAAGATTTAACAGCCTTGCCACTTTTTGAACAAAATCAGGAAAAAGGTTTGTTCAAAAAACACCTTTTTCATGCCCGATAGATATAGTTATGTAAATTGGCACAAAATCAGTTAAAGGGGAGTCGCTATGAAGCACTCCCTCCTCACCTCCCTCACCCTCATCGCTGCAGCCGGGCTCGCCCAGGCCGCAGCAGCGCCCGCCTCGGCGTTCACCACCACGGGCAACCTATCGTTCACCAACGATTACGTCTTCCGCGGCATCACGCAGAATGGCGGCAAGACTGCCCTCCAAGGCGGCTTCGACGTTTCCCATACCGACGGCCTTTCGGCTGGCGTCTGGGCTTCGAACGTCAACTGGACTAATACCACCCTCGAAGTCGATGCCTACGCGGCCTACGGCTTCAGCCTCACGAAGGACATCACTGCCTCCGTCGGCTACATCGGCTACATCTACGAAGGCAACTCCTCGCTCAACACCAGCGAATTGAACGTCTCGGCGACCGCTTACGGCCTCACCGCCAAGATCTCCTATGCCACCACCGATTACTTCGGTATCGCTGGCTCCGGCACCAAGTACTACGAGTTGAACTACGCCTACGACATCGCCGCCGTGAAGGGGCTCTCCCTCGCCCTCCACTACGGGCTCACCGACGGCAAGAGCGCTGCCTCGAACGATAAGGACTACTCCATCGCGCTGTCCTACCCAGTGCTCGGCTTCACTGGCACCCTGGCCTTCTCCAACGGTAGCGGCTCCTACGCCGGTATCTACGAAGGCATCACGGCCGTGTCGCTGAAGAAGACCTTCTAATTTAGGAAACTAAATTAGGATATAGCATAGCAAAGGGGCGTCTTCCGCGAGGTAGGCGCCCCTTCTTGTTTGTTGGGTTGAAAATCTGCCAGATTGGGCAATGTTGGGCGGCTACCGATGATTGAGTCCGCCCGCAAACCCGATTGGCTCCGCGCCAAGCTGCCGACCGGCCCCGACTTTCTCGAGACCAAGAAAAACGTCGACGAGCATAAGCTTCACACGGTCTGTCAATCCGCCCAATGCCCAAATATGGGTGAATGCTGGTCCCGCGGCACGGCGACGGTGATGATCTTAGGTAACGTTTGCACCCGCTCCTGCACCTTCTGCGCCGTGCTCTCCGGCCGACCCAGTGAACTTGACCTCGGCGAGCCCGCCCGCGTGGCCGAATCCATCGCGCAGATGAAACTACGTCACGTGGTCATCACCTCCGTGGCCCGCGATGACCTCAAGGACGGCGGTGCCTCCGTCTGGGCGGCCACGATTCGCGCTACCCGCCACCGCAACCCGACGACGACCATCGAAGTCCTACCGGCCGATTTCCGTGGCGAACAAGTCCACCTCGATACGCTCCTCGACGCTCAGCCTGATATTTTAAATCATAACTTGGAAACGGTCGAACGACTCCAACGCCCTGTCCGCAAGACCGCGCGCTATGACCGTTCCTTCTGGGTCCTCAAACATGCCAAATCACGGCAATTCATCACTAAGACCGGCCTCATGCTCGGCATCGGTGAACAAAAAGAGGAAGTCGCCCAACTCCTGCGCGACATCGCCGAAGCCCAAGTCGATATCGTGACCATCGGCCAATACCTTTCGCCCAGCAAAGAGCACGCCCCCATCGATCGCTGGGTTCACCCGACGAATTCGCCGAATGGAAAGCCTTCGCCCTCGCCGCCGGCGTCAAACATGTCGAATCCGGCCCGCTGGTCCGTTCTTCTTACAAAGCCGACGAACAAGTGGTAAAATTCAGCTTGCTGGACCGCCGTTCGCAACTCGGCCGTTGAACCGTGGAAGGGCTGCCTCCTGTCGATTTTCGCGGCGACCTCAACGATGAGCAGTTCGCCGCGGTCACGTCGCCCCGTGGCCCAGCCCTCGTGCTCGCCGGTGCCGGTTCGGGCAAGACGCGCACCCTCACCTACCGCGTCGCCTGGCTACTCCACCAAGGTGCGCGGCCTTGGGACATCCTCCTGCTGACCTTCACCAATAAATCCGCCAAGGAAATGCTGGAGCGGGTCGAAGACCTTACCGGCGTCCCACGCGGACAGTTCTGGGGCGGCACGTTCCATTCCATCGGGCAACGAATCCTCCGGCGCAATGCGGCCGTCGCCAGCCGTACGCCCGATTTCACAATCCTCGACCAGAAGGAATCTGAACACCTGTTTTCCGAAATCGTCAAAGCCGCCGACGGGGCTTTTATCAAAGATAAGACCAATCCAAAGGCCGCCGTGATCCTCGACGCCTATTCGCATGCCCGCAACACGTTGCGGCCGCTGCCGGAGGTCATGACCGAACGGCTGGACTGGATGAAAGGCGGAACAGAAAAACTACTTAAATTCTGCGCCGATTACGAAGCGGCCAAAAAGGAAAGGAACCTGTGCGACTTCGACGACCTGCTTTCACTCTGGCTGTTCGTCCTCGAAAACGACCCCGCCGTTTTGGCGCACTATCGCCAACGCTTCCAACATATCTTGGTCGACGAATTCCAAGACACGAACCGGCTGCAAAGCCGCATCATCGACCTGTTGGCGAGCGAACACCAGATCATGGCGGTCGGCGACGACGCGCAATGCATCTACACCTGGCGGGGCGCCGATTGGGAAAACATCATGGCCTTCCCGCAACGTCACCCGGGAACGCAGTTCCATACCATCGACATCAACTATCGCTCCACGCCCGAGATCCTGGATTTCGCCAACGAGATTCTGCGGCATCGCCCCCAGGTCGATGGCTTTGAACGTAAATTACGCTCCGTGCGCTCGAGCGGCGTTCAGCCGACCGTCTTCACGGTCGGCGACACCTCCCAGCAGGCCAAACTCGTCGGACGGAAGATCCTGCAGCTTCACCACGAAGGCCATGCCCTGGCCGATATCCATGTACTCTACCGGGCGCACTACCAGTCGCTGGAATTACAGATGGAACTCAACGCCTTGGGGGTGCCATTCGTCATCACGAGCGGGCATAAGTTCTTCGACCTGATTCATATTAAAGATATTTTAGCCCACCTGCGCTTCGTCCACAATCCGCTCGATCAGGTCGCCCTTTCCCGCCTGCTCTGCTTGCTGCCCAAAGTCGGACCGGTCGCGGCTGAGAAAATTTCCAAAGCCGCCCGGGAAATAAATGAAGCCCAAGGCCGTGGCATGGTCCGCGCCTTACGCGATCCCGCCGTGCTCAAACGCGTCCCTGAAACCGCGAAAGATGATTTTAACGACCTGACCATCACCCTCGAAGACATGCTGGAAGGACTGGAAGCAGCCAAGAGCAAGCCCGCCCCGACCAGGCCGGACGCCGATCTTTTCCGGGCCGCCGCCGAGGCCGCCTCGCCCAAAGTTGCCCGTACTCCCGCCGAAACCGTCAGGGTGTGTATCGAAGGCTGGTACGGCGCTTTTATCAAAACCATCTTCCCCGACTGGCGGGAGCGCGAACAAGATCTGCAAGGCTTGATCGGGTTTGCCGCCAAATTCGAAGACATCGGCGACCTGGTCGCCCAGGTGGCCTTACTGAACGGCGAATCTTCTGATAAGAAAGCTGAACCGGAAGAGGATATGTTACGGCTGACGACCATCCACCAATCCAAAGGCCTGGAATTCCCCATCGTCTTCCTACTGGGCGTCGCGGACGGACTTCTACCCCTCACCCGAGCCATCGACGACGGCGACGTAGAAGAAGAACGTCGCTTATTCTATGTGGCCTGCACCCGGGCCGAAAACTTGCTCTTTCTTTTCTCCCCCCGCTTTGCCGTATCCGGAGAGGGGTACCGCCCCCTTGACCCTTGTCGTTTCCTTGAGGAAATGAACCCAGATTGCTACGAATTGGCTGATTATGCCCATCGAAGGCTTTAACCTAATTATGACAGTCAGGCAGGGGTAGGTGCTTGCCTTTGCCAAGGGGTGGCATTTATCAATTAAACCAAACTTTATACGCCATCGCCATGCCCAAGGTACTCGTTGCTGACAAGATTTCGCCCACCGGAGTCGCCCTCCTCAAAGCCCAACCAGGCTACGAGGTCGTCGAAGCCTATGGCTCAACTCCCGAACAGGTCCTAAACCTAGTCGCGGATGTGGACGCCATCTTGGTCCGTTCTGAGACCCAGATCACCAAAGAAGTCCTCGCCGCCGCCAGCCGTCTGGTCTGCGTCGGACGCGCCGGAGTCGGCGTTGATAACATCGACGTCGATGCCGCCACCGATCGCGGCGTGATCGTCATGAACACCCCTTCGGGCAATACTATCGCCACGGCGGAACTGACCTTCACCCACCTGCTTTCACTCGCTCGCCCGGTACCCGAAGCCGTGCAATCGATGCGCGAAGGAAAATGGGATCGCAAGAATCTCTCCGGTACGGAACTTTTCGGCAAAACTTTGGGAGTTCTCGGACTGGGTCGCATCGGCGCCGAAGTCTCGAAGCGTGCGCTGGCCTTCGGCATGAAGGTTTCCGCATATGACCCTTACCTGACTGAAGCTCGCGCTAAATCCTTAGGCGTCACCATGGCCACGCTCGATGAAGTCTTTGCCTTAGCTGACTACATCACCGTTCACATGCCGCTGACCGAACAGACCGAAGGCATGGTCAACACCGCGGCTTTTGCCAAAATGAAGAAAGGGGTAAAAATCGTGAACTGCGCCCGCGGCGGTATCGTCGATGAAGCCGCCCTCGCGGCCGCCCTCGCCTCTGGCCAATGCGGCGGTTGCGGCTTTGACGTCTTCGTCGAAGAACCTCTCGCCAAGGATCATCCTTTACGCTCCCTACCTAAAGCCCACCTCTCACCTCACCTCGGCGCCTCGACTGCCGAAGCTCAAGAGAATGTCGGTGTCGAAGTAGCCGAAGCCTGTATCACCGTCCTCAGCGGCGGCTCGCCTGCCAACGCGGTGAACCTCCCCTCCGTAGACTCTCAAACCCTCTCGACGATTCGTCCTTTCCTCAGTCTCGCTGAAAAGCTGGGTTCTCTCGCCCGCCAGCTCGCTGCCCCGGGACGTATCGAGTCCCTCCGCCTGACCACGTTTGGTGCTGGCTCCGAACAAGGCGCTTCCGCCATCTCCCGCTCGATTCAACGCGGCTACCTCCGCGGCATCAGTGAAGGCGTCAACGACGTCAATGCCCCAAGCAAACTGAAGGCACTCGGCGTAGAAGTCCAATCGGTCCGTTCATCCGCCGAAGCTGACTACAAGGAACTGATCCTTGTCGAAGCCATCCTGGCTGGAGGCAAAACCGTTTCTGTCGCCGGCACGATCCTGGGCAAAGCCCAATCACCTCGCATCGTCTCCATCAATGGACGCACCTTGGAATTCGTCCCCGAAGGCAAACTTCTGCTCATCGAAAACCAAGATCAGCCTGGCATCATCGGCTCACTGGGAACCTTACTCTCCAAGGATCGCGTGAACATCGCCAACATGGCACTGAGCCGCACAGGCGGAGCCAATGCGCTTGCCGTCTACCAACTCGATACCGCCCCTGGCGCCTCCACGCTCGCGGAGATTCTCCGCAATCCTGCGATTGTCAGCGCCAAGTTGCTCGACGCCTAAATCCGATGGACGGT